>NZ_FSRG01000013.1 GCF_900129975.1 Halodesulfovibrio marinisediminis DSM 17456 | reverse complement strand
GCCGATGATACTGCAGGGGAGCCTGTGGGAAAGTAGGTCGCTGCCAAGATTTATTTCTAAGACCGCGTTTCAAGCGAAACGCGGTCTTTTTTTTGTTTGATCGACAGTACGCAGTATAAAGTGTGAGCGCCCGTTAGCTTTGAAGCTAGTGGGCGTTTTTTGTTTTTAGATACGGTTTCGCTTCCCCTGATGGTAAGAATCGAGACAAAGTAGATAGACTTAAACTAGAGCGAGGTGATCCGAGCGCTACCGGTCAAGCTAATCTATGAAATTAACAAGCGCTGTTACGGACAGCATGTTTGTTTGTTTCACATCCACCTTCCTTCTATGCTTCAATTTAAAATTATCTTTTGTTGTATGTTGACGTTATAAAGTGTGAGGGTCTGTTTGTTCTTAATATGAAATGGACTTGATGTCTTTTTCTCGAAAAAATTAAGGTCACATGCGCAGATTTAGCCTCTGAGTAGATTCACGGAATATCTACGGAGAAATGAAGAGCTAGTTTGCAAAAGAGGCTTCAGTACTAAAAATAATGCCATGAATATATTCAGAGACTCAATTTACGCGCGGATGCATGTAGAAGCTATGAGTGGAATAAGATCTTTAGTTGTATCTTGTTTGAATTGCCAACTGAGCGTGATAAAGGAGTTTAAGGAGGTTTAAATTAAGATTTGCTGGGTATAACGAGAAGTAGGCTCATTAAAAGTGAATGGATGTATAATAAGTTATAAGTTGATATTGCAGGTGGTTACGTATTTATTCTTGTTGTTTTAAAGAAAACTTCTAAAAAAGTTTCAAAAACTTGTTGACGGAGAGGGCGTGTTTGCATAGAACGTCTCTCGCTGCAACGGAGCAGATCGAAAAGATCGCGACAGCAGCTTGTTCATTTTCAATTAACGACGCAAAACAAAAAGACAACTTCTTAAAAAAAGTTTTAAAAAGAGGTTGACTCCCGAAGCGGGATAAGGCAAAACGCTTTTCGCACTTCGGAAGACAACTGGTCTTTTGTTGTCGCTTTGAAACTCTTTGACAATTAAATAGCGAATCGGATTGATTTAGAGATCAGCTAGCGTCATC
>NZ_FSRG01000012.1 GCF_900129975.1 Halodesulfovibrio marinisediminis DSM 17456 | reverse complement strand
TGTAGAAAAATAAGGCTCACGGACTATTAGTACTGGTTAGCTGAAGGCATCGCTGCCCTTACACACCCAGCCTATCAACCTGGTGGTCTACCAGGGTCCTTTAGCTCTTAAAGAGAGGGAGACCTTATCTCAAGGCAGGCTTCCCGCTTAGATGCTTTCAGCGGTTATCCCTTCCGAACGTAGCTACTCAGCTATGCCGTTGGCACGACAACTGACCCACCAGAGGTTCGTCCACCCCGGTCCTCTCGTACTAGGGGCAGGCCCTTTCAAGTCTCCTACGCCCACAGCAGATAGGGACCAAACTGTCTCACGACGTTTTAAACCCAGCTCGCGTACCACTTTAAACGGCGAACAGCCGTACCCTTGGGACCTGCTTCAGCCCCAGGATGTGATGAGCCGACATCGAGGTGCCAAACCGCGCCGTCGATGTGAACTCTTGGGCGCGATCAGCCTGTTATCCCCGGCGTACCTTTTATCCAATGAGCGATGGCCCTTCCATGCGGAACCACCGGATCACTAACACCAACTTTCGTTCCTGCTCGAGATGTCTCTCTTGCAGTCAAGCTCGCTTATGCGTTTGCACTCAACGACTGGTTTCCAATCAGTCTGAGCGAACCTTTGTATGCCTCCGTTACTCTTTAGGAGGCGACCGCCCCAGTCAAACTACCCACCAGACACTGTTTCCTAACCGGATAACGGTAGAGGATTAGAGCCTTAGACTAGCAAGGGTGGTATTTCAAGGATGGCTCCACAAACACTAGCGTGCCTGCTTCAAAGCCTCCCACCTATCCTACACATGCTAGCCCAAAACCCAATGTCAAGCTATAGTAAAGGTGCACAGGGTCTTTCCGTCTTGCTGCGGGTACACGGCATTTTCACCGCGAATTCAATTTCACCGAGTCTGTAGTTGAGACAGTGCGGAGATCGTTACGCCATTCGTGCAGGTCGGAACTTACCCGACAAGGAATTTCGCTACCTTAGGACCGTTATAGTTACGGCCGCCGTTTACCGGGGCTTCGGTTCGCTGCTTCGCTTGCGCTAACAACTCCCCTTAACCTTCCGGCACCGGGCAGGCGTCAGTCCATATACGTCGTCTTACGACTTTGCATAGACCTATGTTTTTAGTAAACAGTCGCCACCGCCATTTCTCTGCGGCTCTCCGTTGCTTTGTTTCGCTAAGAAACTAACAACAAAGAGCACCCCTTATCCCGAAGTTACGGGGTCATTTTGCCGAATTCCTTAACTACAGTTCTCTCGAGCGCCTTGGATTACTCATCCCGCCCACCTGAGTCGGTTTGCGGTACGGTTTGCATAGACTAAACTTAGAAGCTTTTCTTGGAAGCATGGACTCAACACCTTACGTTCTTGCGAACACC
>NZ_FSRG01000011.1 GCF_900129975.1 Halodesulfovibrio marinisediminis DSM 17456 | reverse complement strand
GTAAGGGCAGCGATGCCTTCAGCTAACCAGTACTAATAGTCCGTGAGCCTTATTTTTCTACATCAAATCATTCTTTTCCTCCCTTAAGATTATATTTCAGGGTTAGCCCTTTGATGTGGCAGCAAGGTAAATATTGCTCGCCTTTCCAAAGAACTGACTGACCCGACATATTTTTCTTGGTGGCCATGGAGGTTGGGGTACACCCGATCCCATTCCGAACTCGGAAGTTAAGCCGACCATCGCCGATGATACTGCAGGGGAGCCTGTGGGAAAGTAGGTCGCTGCCAAGATTTATTTCTAAGACCGCGTTTCAAGCGAAATGCGGTCTTTTTTTTGTTTGATCGATGGTACGCCGTGAAGTTGTGGACGCCCGTTAGCTTTGAAGCTAGTGGGCGTTTTTTGTTTCTAGACACTTCATTTTTCCTAGCTGATAAGAGTGAAGAAACATCTAAGGGCGCAACGCTCAATTGAATACTGTGCCCCGCAAGGTAATTGCTGTTTTGGGCTGGGCTTGGATAAGAACTTTTTTTGCATCCTGCTTGAATCAGAATAGAGAAAACTAGCCTTCGGAATAGATAGCCGTAGGGATGAGAGAAACAAATTCATGGGACACTCTATTCTATTCTTTACGATGAGACCTTGATGCTTTCTTTTAGGAGCACAAAGAAAAGTTAAAGGTTTCCTTTATGGGGATAACAACTGCTCTGCGAATTCGGCAGCAGAAGGTTTTAACCATTGGTTTTGGAATGTACTCAATTGGTGAGTTATCTTTCTTGTTGGCAAGTATTGCCGAGGAAGCACAGATCATAACAGATCAGCAATCCTCTTTGATGCTAGCTACGGCTATTTTAAGTATGCTTCTGACGCCAGTGACATTTAAGCTAGCTCCTGTTGCATATGCTTTGTGTAATAAAGTATTCTGTCTTGAAGGCATTGAAACAGAACCCTATGTATCCGATGGGAAAAGGGACCACGTAATTATTGTGGGTGCAGGGAAAGTAGGTTTTGCGTTCGCAAGCATTTTAACGGAATGTTTAATCCCGTTTGTGATGATAGATATAATCTCTCGGCGTTCTTGGCTGCAAAAAAAAGGTTTTCCAATTATTTTTGGTGATGCCGCTGTGCAGGAGGTATTCGATTCCGCCGATCCAGTGGATGCAAAACCTACTATTGTTACTCCTCCAGCTACAACCGGATGTTTCCCGCTTATAGATACTATTCGATCTCGTTACAAGGCGATAGTAATTATTGCGAGTGTAGATTCTGATGAGCAAGTTGAATTGCTGAATGCATACGGCATTGATGTGATTATTAATCCGGTCTTAGAGGCGAGCTTAGAAATGACACGTCTCGTTTTGGAGCATTTTGATATTGAAGATCAGAGCGTAGGAAGCATGCTCGCTGCATATAGAACAAAGCAGTATACCGCAGGACAGCTTGTTGCGCCGTTTGATGATTCAGAGGGCACGTAGCGTGGAATTATGCGTTATGAGGCGAGGATATAATCTTCCCCAAGGGTATATCCTTTAGTTTGCATAAATTCTTCAAGCTGTTCGTTCGCGTCATGCCCCCCGAGATAGGCTACAGAGAAACAATGCTTTTGATCTAGGATGGCTCGACTGACTACACGTTTTCCGTTTACGATGTTTCCAATTTTATTAGGATCAATATCAATCCAGCCTTTAATAACAACGCCGCTTTGTTCTAATAGTAGTGCCCGTTGTCTGCTGGTTTTACCTGCACCGATGACGTAAATGTTCTTTTCTGGGGAAACATAGTTATGAAGCCAATCTGCAAGGTAAGGGGACTTCATTTTATAGAAGTTTTCAACGGTGCATTGTTCGCCGGTTCGCGAGAGCCTGTTTGGTGGGTCATTCCATACAACTAATTTTTCTTGAAGCTTTGCAGCCTTGATACCAAGAGCCATCCAGCGGAGCCATAGTTCGTAATCTTCCGGTAAGTTACCGAGCTTGTATCCCCCGTAACGTTCAACGAGCTCGGCTCTATACATTGTACTAGGGTGGGCAAAGGGAGCTTCTTGAAAACGTCTTAGGCTTATCTCTTCAGGTTCAAGAAGAGTGTTTGTCCAGTCCACATACCGTGCGTATCCTCCAGCTGTATTTCTGTTTCCGCCAAACTCCACACATGTTCCTAATATGCCTATTTCAGGATGTCCGTGCATATAGGAAACTTGCTGTGCTAGCCGTTCCGGCATGGAATAATCATCTGCATCCATACGTGCAATAAGGCGTGCTCGCGTTTTTGATAGCCCGAAGTTGGCTGCTGCTGCTACTCCGGAGTGGGGGATTGTGAAGCCTCGAACTCTTTCATCTTGCGCAACGTATCCATTGATGACTTCAAGAGTGAAGTCTGTGGAGCCGTCATCTATGATGATTAATTCGAAATCGGTGAATGTTTGAGCAAGAATGCTGTCCACAGCAGTGTTCAGTGTTTTTGCTCCATTGTAGACGGGCATGACGACGGAAACTATGGGAGGATAGATATGCATAGGATAAAAAAATGCCTGCGATGCAGAACATCGCAGGCAATATTGTTTATCGAACAATCATAGCGCGGAGCATGTCGCTACAATTTTCCGCGTTATGGCTCATGTCGAAGAGACAATCTACAAACTTCATAAGCTGGTAGACTTCTTTAAAGTCACGGTCGAGGTCATACAGTTCCGCCATGAGGTTTTGCTTCATGCGGAATACATTGCGCTGCTGTGCACGAATGCTTCTGTAATGATCTTTTGTCTTCTGGCGGTTAACTGAAGCTGTGCCTTGTACAAGGTCTATTGTTGCTTCAAGTGCATCTTTCAGCAGTTCGATTGTCTTCGCCACTTCATATAAGTAGTCGAGAAGACTTTTCTGCATGTCTTCTTCAATGGCAAGACGGTGCATGCCAAGCCAGTTTAAAGCTTCCTGGCCTGAGTCAAGAATGTTGTCCTGACTGCGTGTGTAGTTGATGAACAGGGTCTTATCCACAGGCATAAAGAGGCCGTGCGGAAGGTGGTTGCGGATATTACGCTTAATTTTATCCGCATGGTATTCAGCTTCATCTACTTCCTGCTGAAGGGAGTAGAATTCTCTGCAAGCACCACCGGTAATGTAGCACTCCATGGACTCATGGATAAGTCCCATACCTTTTTCAATCTGTCCGTAGTGCTCAAGGAGCCCGTTCATCGGGGTACGGTCGGATAACATTCCAAAGAATGGAACGCGAAATTTCATTGCAGTTTCCTCCTAAGAATCTACCGGTAAAAAACGTTTAAAGAATCGTCCACCTAAGCAGCTGGAAAATAATAATGCTGCTGAGTGCTGCAATTGGAACAGTAAGTACCCAGTACAGGACGATTTTGAATAAAATCTGGAAGTTAACGGTACCAAAACCGCGTGCTACACCAACACCTACAATTGAACCAACAGAAGCGTGTGTTGTAGACACAGGCATACCGAGGTTGGAAGCAAGCAGTACTGTAGTTGCTGCGCCGAAGTCGACTGCAAAGCCACGTGTGTTGTTAAGAGTGGTGATTTTGCTGCCAACAGTTTCCATAACTTTATAACCCAGAACAGAAATACCAAGAGTGATGCCTAGACCACCTACAATAAGCAGCCACAGAGGAACCTCTGCGGTGGTGAGTAGGGCATGATCTCGGGCAATCATGTAGATAGCAGCTACCGGACCGATAGCATTTGCAACATCGTTGGCGCCCTGAGAAACTGCAACGTAACAGGAGGTGCCCACCTGCATTTTGCGGAACAGTCCTTCAACTGCTTCAGACTCTTCGTCAACTTTAGGGATAAGTTTATGGATAAAACTTCTGGCAATAACCCAGAAAATCGCGGTCACAAGAGGAGCAAGGTAGGAAGCATCCCACCAGGTAAGGTGCAGGTTTTTGCCGAACGGTGTCTTAAACAGGAAGGATAAGAACACCAGCGTGAATGTAAGTGCAATCCAGAAAGGAGCCCACTTACGCGCCTGCATAAGCATTTGGCTTCGGAACAGGATTCGCTTGCGGATTGATGAAAATATTAATCCAGCGATAACAGCACCGAATAATGGTGAAATAATCCAGGAAAGGACAACAAAGCCTAGTTTGCCCCAGTTAACAACTTCCGGTCCGCCAACAACAAAGCCAAAGCCGAGAATTGATCCGACAATAGAGTGTGTGGAGGAAACAGGAAGCGCGGTAAGAGTTGCAACAAGAACCCAGAGGCCTGCAGACAGTAACGCTGCAAACATACCGATCATTAGCACCTTAGGATCGGTAATCATTTCTGGGTTGATAATCCCCTTAGAAATTGTCTTGGTAACTTGAGCACCAAGAAAAACTGCGCCAGCGAAGTTGAGAACACCCGCAATAAGCACAGCTTGTTTAATTGTGATGGCCTTTGCACCAACAGCAGACGCCATTGAGTTGGCAACATCGTTTGCACCGAGGTTGAACGCCATCATGAAACCGGCCAGCACAGCCAGCACAAGGAAAATAGTATATATATCCATACTTTTGGAGATTCCGATTGTTTGGTTCTCTTTTGCAGCAAACGTAAGTTGGTTAGTCTGCTGAAAAAGGCAACACTATTGTCAAAATCAATTCCGCACCGTACTGTCGCGATGTAACATAACAGTCATACAATTGCCACAATGTAGCGGATAATAAATGCCATGAACAACTATTCCATCCGTAACAGACTCTTAACGGGGATGTTTCTGCTGCTAATGGTAGCACTCATTCCGCCGTTTTATTATTTTGATTCATCATTACGTACGGATATCTTGCGTGATGCCCAAAGTAGAGCCGTCACTTATTTGAATACTGTTGCCTGGACGACGCATGAGAATACGTTTTCTAGCATACAGGAATTTGATGCTTGGCTAAAGGAATTATCTCAACAGCTAAATGTTCGTGTAACGTATATCGTGGAAGGTACGGTGGTGGCTGATACCAACGTTCCTTATTCAGAGTTGCCTAAGCTTCCTTCTCATGCTGACAGACCGGAGATACTCGCAGCCCTTGAGGGGAAAACCGGTGTAGAAGTCAGGTATTCTACTACTATCCATAAAGATTTGATTTATGCCGCGCAGAGCGAAAAGGCGCACGGAATTATTCCTGCCGGAGTCTTGCGTGTCGCTATCCCTGCATCTTCAGCAAGCGAGCGTTTGAACAGACTTGAAGCTGGTATGATGTGGGTGTTTATTTTTACAACCTTTGGCACGGTACTGTTTGGTTACCTTGTTACGAGACCATTCCTTATTTCAATCCGTAGACTGGCCAGTGCGGCACAATCAATTGGGCTGGGTCAGTACCAGCGTCGAATTCGCACCTATCCCGGAACAGAGTTTGAGCCGCTTGTTACGGCAATTAATGACATGGCGCAGAATATTGAAATGCACCTCAGGATGGTTGTTGATCAGAAGAAAAGGTTGGAAGCTGTATTTGACGGCATGACTGAAGGTGTCATGGTGCTAGATGAACGCGGCCGTATTCATTCTTGCAACACCGCATTAACAAAAATGCTTAGCTGTGTAGATGGTTGTGAAGGCAAGACAGTTATTGAAGCGACAATGCAACCGGACTTACAGCAGACAGTGGATGATATTTTAGGATCTCCTATTCCGAAGAATGCAAGTCTTGTTCTTGAGTTGCCGGATTGTGTGTTTCTTGCTGTGAACCTTGTGCCGTTCCGTGATCGTCAGGAAGCTCGGAAAATGGTGCTTGTATTTCATGATGTAAGTGAAAGAGAGCAATTGGAGCGTGTGCGTCGTGACTTTGTAGCAAATGTTTCCCATGAACTAAAAACACCACTCACCAGTATTAAAGGCTACGCCGAGACCCTTATTGATGCGCCGGCTACACCGCGTACTACCGCCGTGAAGTTTTTAGAGACGATATTGCGCAATGCTGATCACATGACAAAAATGGTAAACTCTTTATTGGTATTGGCGCGTTCTCAATATAATAAAGACAGCAGTCAGCTGACAGTCGTCGATGGTGGGCGAGTAATTGAGCAGACCGTGCGTGACATGATGCCAGCTGCATATGAAAAGAATATTACGCTTACCTACCAGTTGGAAAAAGAAAATATTTTTGTTGTCGGAGATTCTGATGGACTCACCGAGGTATTACGCAATCTTATAGATAACGCTATTAAGTACAGTCCGTGTGGTTCTACAGTTTCTGTTGGATTGCATCTGCGCGGTGGACTTGCTTCATTTAGTGTACGCGATGAAGGAGCCGGTATTCCTGCCGAGAGTCAGAGCAGGATATTTGAACGTTTCTTCAGGCTTGAAAATGAGGAAGCACCTCTTGCCAAGGATGGTAGTGCCGGGTTGGGGCTTGCCATTTGTCGCAGAATCATCCGATCTTATGGTGGTGATATCTGGGTAGAGTCTCCAATTAACTCAGATACAAATACTGGTGCTGCGTTTATCTTTACTTTGAAAAAGACCGAACGCGGTTAACGTCCTCATCTATTCGAAATTCCCATTAACCGCCGTGCTTTCTAGTTTGGCGGTTTTTCTTTTAAGGTAAGCAAGAAAGAAAATGAAAATGCAGTTGAAAAAACGCTAAAAGTGTTGCCAGTAGCGGGCTAAGCGCATAAAAGGGGGCAGCGCAGCCGCTGAAGTTATACTCTAACTAAGAGGTATAGCTGTATTCGCAAGCAATGTATGATGTGAGCCATCCGATGGTATAACCTCTTTTTGCGACATCATATCTTAATAGATACAACTTGCTGATTTTGCAAAATTGTCTATTTCGAGGTTGCGAGTAGGACTACTTTCTGCTAGCCAAGATATTTGTGGGTTTAATGGGGAAAGCAAATGATTTCGTAAGGTCATCTGCTTATGTTGCTTATTTTTCTTGCTAGAAGGAAGAACAAGATGCTTAGAACAACACGTGTGCTTATCGCAGCACTGGGTCTGGTTTTGATGTTCGGCACAGGAGCGTTTGCAGAAAAAACATACATTAACGGTATTGATGCAAACTACCCTCCTTTTGCTTATGTTGACAAAAATGGCGAACCAGCCGGCTTTGACGTAGATTCCTTGAACTGGATTGCTAAGAAGCTTGGCTTCAAGGTTGTTCATAAGCCTATGGAATGGTCAACTATCGTACAGAGCGTTCTCTCCAAAAAAATTGATATGGTTTACTCCGGTATGTCCATTACTCCTGAACGCGCTGAAAAAGTGAATTTTTCTGATCCGTACTACACCGTTGCAAGTGTCTACGCTGCTAAAAAAGGTTCCGGCCTTACTGTAGACAAAATACAGCACGATAAAGTACGTCTCGGTGTGCAGTCCGGTACTCCGCAGGTTGAGTGGCTTAAAGAGCACATGGGCAAAGAAGGCTGGAACTTCACTATGAAGTACTATGATTCTGCTCCGCTTGCATTCCAGGATGTTATGAACGGTCGTATTCAGGCTGTAGCTATGGACGCTGCTCCTGTTAATGATGCTATCGCTCGTGGACTGCCATTGGCTGTAATTGATACGTTCGGTGATCATGATGACTTCGGTGTTGCTATTAATAAAGACAACGCTGAACTTCTTGAGCTCATCAACAAGGGTATCAAAATGCTGAAAGCTGACCCTTACTGGGAAGTTCTCAAAGAAAAGCATCTTAAAGGTCACGACCACTAATCGGCTTACTGCCCGGTTATAAAGATACTATTTCAGCTGAGGGCGTTTCCATCAAAGCGCTCTCAGCTTTTTTTATTGAGTGCTATTAGGCACACCTAAGGAGGAAGGACGACCGTAATGGTTTGTCCGACATTGTATGCTAGAACAGTTAGCAGTTGTATTAGACGCGCTGCCATATATTTTACAGGGCGCGCTCGTGACGTTGGCAATTGTAGGCGGGGCAATGAGCCTTGGCCTTGTCATGGGCATTCCAATGGCGGTTGGCTTGGTCTACGGACCTCGATTTGTTCGCTTAATTCTGGGATTCTATGTGTGGTTTTTCCGCGGGGTGCCGATTTTGACACTCATGTTCCTTTTCTACTTTGGTATTTTCGACTTGTTGGGGCTTAATTTGTCTGCTCTTGCTGCCACAGCGATTGTATTGGGGATGACAAGTGCGGCGTACCAGTCACAAATTTTTAGAGGCTCTATTGAAGCTTTGCCGCAAGGACAGCTGAAAGCATCTCGCGCCCTTGGTATGTCTGATATGCAAGGTGTCTGCACCATTATTCTACCGCAGGCGCTACGTATGTCTATTCCGGGATGGTCCAACGAATTTTCTATTATTCTTAAAGATTCTGCATTGGCCTACGTAGTAGGTGCCATGGACATGTTTACACGCACACATTTTGTTGCGTCTCGAACTTATGAACATCTCACCTTATTCATAACTGCCGGTGTAATTTACTTTATTATTACTTTAGTGGGCGTAAAGCTGCTGCTCGCTCTTGAAAAGAAAGTCCGCATTCCGGGCTATACATCGTAAGGGATATATACATGCCAAGTGAGAATAATACCCCTGTTTTGCAGATGCAAAACATTTGCAAGTCCCTCAGCGGGAAAGAAATTTTACGATCAGTTTCTCTCGATATTAATCGTGGGGAGCTTAAAGTACTCATCGGGCCTTCCGGTGCGGGTAAGTCTACCTTCCTGCAGTGTATCAACTATCTGCTCATGCCTGAGCAAGGACAGATTCTTCTTGAAGGCAATGTAGTTAATACCGACAGCAAGAAAGAATTGTACAGTTACCGCCAACAGGTCGGTATGATCTTCCAGGACTTTAACCTGTTTGACCATCTCACAGCGCTGGACAACGTTGCGATTGCTCTGCGTAAAGTAAAAGGGATGAGTAAGGCTCATGCTTTGAGTATTGCAAGAAAAGAGCTTGAACGAGTAGGTCTTTCTGAAAAGAGTGACTTGTATCCTGCAGAACTTTCCGGTGGTCAGAAACAGCGTGTAGCTATTGCACGTGCGCTTGCTATGGAGCCTAAAGTGCTTCTGCTCGATGAGCCGACCTCTGCGCTCGACCCTGAGTTGGTTGGTGAGGTTCTTTCTGTTATCCGCGATCTGGCAAAAGAAGGACTCACCATGATTATGGCGACTCACCAGATGGACTTTGCGCGTGCACTGGCAGATGAGATTGTATTTATGCAGCAGGGCGAAATTATCGAGCGCGGTTCTCCGGTAGACCTTCTCAAGGAAGGATCTGGTACGCGTACTGCTGACTTCTGTAACAAGCTGTCTGATATGTGCGAGGAGCTCGACTAGTGGACCCATTTTACACAGAACAACTGCTCCCTGCCGTAAACAGAGGGCTGCTTATGAGCGTTGTGCTCATTGTTCCATCCGCTATTATGGGGCAATTGCTTGGTATCGCTATTGGCTGTTGCCGTGTTTTTGGTAATAAGATGGTTCAAAAGCTGATGAACTTTTACACTTCGCTTTTCCGTGGTGTGCCGCTTATGGTTCAGCTCTTCATCTTATATTATGGGTTGCCAAAGATAGGTATTTATTTGGAACCGGCAGAAGCAGCTATTCTTGGCTTTACGTTGTGTAGTGGTGCGTACAACTCGGAGTATGTACGTGGTGCGTTGCTCTCTATCCGGGAAGGTCAGCTTAAAGCTGCAGCAGCCTTGGGTATGAGTAAGCTTCAGACTGTACTCTGGATTGTCGTTCCTCAGGCATTCCGTAGAGCGCTTCCAGGATGTGGTAACGAAGTTATCTATCTTATTAAGTACTCATCTCTTGCTTATATCATTACATGCATCGAGTTAACTGGTGAGGCGCGCGGCGTTGCAGCGCAGACTTTCCGTTTCACCGAGGCATTTATGGTTGTAGGGGCATACTATTTGTTCCTAGTAACTATTGCAGGCTGGCTGTTAAAGAAGTTCGAGCAGCGTCTGTATATCCCGGGCTTTGGTGTTTTGAAAAATTAGTTCGGGTTATTATATGATAGTAAAAAGGGTGAACCTAATAGGTTCACCCTTTTTTGTCTTAGGAAAGCCGGCTCTTACATTTTATTCAAGGGATATTCTCTACAATGTGAGGGAAGAATGAATAATCGTATAGAATCTACTGATTGGTCAAAGTCGTTCTGTATCAACGACTTTGAGAGAGCTACACCGTTATATTCAGAAATAAAAGCAGAAAATCTCAAAAAGTTGTTGACGGCGTGAGGCAAAAAACATAGAACCTCCTTCCTCGCTACGGAGAAGCAGTTCTCAGAGCGAGTAAGTTCATTTCACAATCGGTAAAACTGAGTCGATGAACTCTTCAAAAAAAGTTTTTCAAAAACTTTTAAAAAAAGGGTTTGACAGCGGAAGGCGGAAAGCATAAACACTCCCTCCACGCCGCGAGACAAGGTTTCGTCAGACAGCGAATGAAATTAAATTTCAAAAAGTTGTTGACAGCTTAGCGGCTGGGTGGCATAAACGCCAACTCGACGCGAGGCAAAATAGCCGAGCGGAGCTTGAAAAAGCTCTTTGACAATTAAATAGCGAATCGGATTGATTTAGAGATCAGCTAGCGTCATCTGCTACGATGTAGTGGATGTCACAATACAGAATTATTAAACTGGAGAGTTTGATTCTGGCTCAGATTGAACGCTGGCGGCGTGCCTAACACATGCAAGTCGAACGCGAAAGTTTCTTCGGAAA
>NZ_FSRG01000010.1 GCF_900129975.1 Halodesulfovibrio marinisediminis DSM 17456 | reverse complement strand
AAACTTTCGCGTTCGACTTGCATGTGTTAGGCACGCCGCCAGCGTTCAATCTGAGCCAGAATCAAACTCTCCAGTTTAATAATTCTGTATTGTGACATCCACTACATTGTAGCAGATGACGCTAGCTGATCTCTAAATCAATCCGATTCGCTATTTAATTGTCAAAGAGCTTTTTCAAGCTCCGCTCGGCTATTTTGCCTCGCGTCGAGTTGGCGTTTATGCCACCCAGCCGCTAAGCTGTCAACAACTTTTTGAAATTTAATTTCATTCGCTGTCTGACGAAACCTTGTCTCGCGGCGTGGAGGGAGTGTTTATGCTTTCCACCTTCCGCTGTCAAACCCTTTTTAAAAGTTTTTGAAAAACTTTTTTGAAGAGTTCGTCGACTCAGTTTTACCGATTGTGAAATGAACTTACTCGCTCTGAGAACTGCTTCTCCGTAGCGAGGAAGGAAGTTCTATGGTTTTTGCCTCCCGCCGTCAACAACTTTTTGAGATTTTCTGCTTTTATTTCTAAATATAACGACACAATTCACTTAAAACCGTTGAGCGAGAATAAGTTACACCGATCAGCAGAAGATACATAAATTTCTGCCCTCCCCCCCCATTCGAAAAAACAACACTGTCATGGAATACAGCCCACCATAAAAAAGTGAACTAACTAGGCTCACCTTCTTTGCAATCATTATATAGCACGAAGTAAGATCTGCCAGATTTCCAAAACAGTTGAAAGTAATCCATCTCTAATACCGTAAAAGGAAAATCTGTACTAATCATCTCTTACATCAAGAGCATGCCAAGGGGTTAATTTTCAATGCCATGTCTTCTTAAAAACCTAACATCAGGCCTCTCAGCACAAAAGCATTCCATTTACTATTGGTGGAGCGCTCTTCTACTCCTTATTTTTAGCATTTTTTCGTGTTTATTTCTTTTCGCCGGCTATTACTTACAATCTTCACACTATCATCAAGACTTCATTGATCAAAGCGTAGAGAAATCAAAATTACTCAGTTTACACCTTAATAGAGAAATTGAAGAGCAACAGGCTGTCATTCAATACCTTGCGCAAGACACAGACCTACTTAACGCCATTTCAATGGATGATGAACAGGCTATACTGAAATGGATTAGCGCTGTTCATGACTTTGATCACGATCAAATTTACTTCATTCAATCTGTAAAAACGAATAAAATATTTTCATTTGGCCAGACAAGTAAAGATGTACAAGAGGTGTTACACCACACAAACACTTCACCTAACCTTGCTATCTACAAAAGTTCATCGGGCCAATACTTATTGTGTCTAACTCATGCACTCAGAATTGAGGGTACTATTGTCGGAATCCTTGGAAGCATCTTCTCTTTCACATCCTTCACTAACTCTATTGACCTTAATAGAGATCAATACAGTATCCTTATTATGGAGCATGGTAGTTTCACTGACATACTTTCCGGTGGCGTCATTTCCAAACCCGTTACTCTTCTTCAAAACGCAATGAAAGGGCTCTCTTTTTCGGCCCTGTTTAATCACGAACAACTTGCAATTCCAATGGGGATGAATCAGCTCTATCTTTATGCTTATACCCAAAGGCTAACGCCTAATCCTTCCAAAACATTCCTTACTTGGCTTCTTCTCTGTTTTCCCGGTTGTGTACTTACGTATTGCCTCGCATTACGCCTATCCCAAAAGTATATGCATTCGTTAATAGGGCTTACCGCTTTTAGCGGCGACCCCAAAAAAGACAAAAAACACTTGCTTGCACTTGCTGAATCGACATCAATAAATGAGATCAGTGATGGTGCCAATAAGCTTGTTCAATACTGTGAGCAACTTATGCAAAGTGAGGAATATAAAAGACACACAGCGCTATTTGAAGCCTGCACAACTGCGCTTATTGTATGCGACCTTGAAGGTAGAATTCTTGAATGGAACGAAGAGTTGATCACCTTGCTTGGCGGTACGAAGAAAAACCTTTTCGACCAACAAGTTAAAGAAATTTTTGCAAGCATGGATCAGTTAAAGGTGATTACAGGCATGGCGCATGTGCGTCAGTCGATTACTGCCTCATTGGATACCAAAAATGTATTCAGAGCGCGACTTCGATTGAACTCCGCTCGGAAACGGTCACAACATGTTGAGACTGTAATTAAGCACCTGCGGTGTGCAAACAAATCGTCGCTGGTATTTATGCTCTATAATGTTACTAAGCACGTTCTTGCTGAGCAAGGGTTACAGCGCGCGAAACACTCTGCCGAGACGATTACAAAAGACAGACATCATTTCTACATGGGCTTAACTCAAGAAATTGAACCACTTGCAGAATCTACAAGCCAAGCATTAATTCTTCTCAGTGAAACTCAGCCAACTAATATCCAACAACGCCATATGGAACAATTACAATTCCATAATGAGCTACTCTCAGAACTGATAACCAACATTCGCGATTTTGCCTTGCTGGAAACAGGAAGCGTCTATTTTGAACGAAACACCTTTGAGCTGGAGACACTGCTAAGACAAGTCCACGCATCCACATATTCACGTGCAATGCAACTACAATCAGACATATGTATATACCTTGACCCAACCGTACCCCAAGAAATTTGGTTTGATTTTTCAAAATCGCTACAAGCACTTAGTAATATAGTTAATATTGCAGCAAAACGCGTACACGGCGGCATCATTACTCTGACAGTCACTGCAGGGGAAGTGCTGAGCCAGCACATGCAAATTATATTTGAAGTATGCGGTCAAAAGAAATCTCTTAACCACGATAAAACCTTTGAAGAAACAGGTACACTACCTCAGCCAGAATATTACGGAGAAAAAGGCCAGCAACTAAGCCTTGCCATTGTTGAACGAATGATAAAAATGTTCTCAATTGAGCTTACTCAACACGTCACTCCAGCAGACGTGCATATATTTGCCTTTGAAGTTAACCTAACAAACCGTATTCCCTTAAGAGACAACCTGCATTCCCTCCTGAAAGGAAAGACTATCTTACTGACATACTGTAGTCACAACACCATAAACTTCATTGGAAAAACACTTAGCAGGCTCGGTGCAACCTGTGATTTCATTCCTATTGAGGTTGGATACTGTAATCAACTGATCGAAAAACAACATTCGTACGATGTTCTCATTAGTTGCGACTGTGCATTCGAGTCTCTTCCAGAAAAAAAGCTCAATAACTATTTTCAATCATTAACAACATCGCTGTATACAGTCACCCACTCCTACTGGGAACCTACATACTCCCACTCCAAAATTGAATCCTTCCGCAAACCGGTAATGGTGAACGAATTACTTGCTAGGTTAAACGCCCAATTACTTCCAAGAGTAGAACAATATAATGTAATTGAAAGCTCGCTGACTCCTACTCTCACACTTTTCATTGCGAAAAAAACACATAGAACGAACGAACTGGAGCAACAGCTACAACAACAGCAATACACCGTTGTGCAAGTAGACGATATCATGAAAGGAGTAGATGCTAGACAGCTATACCAACCGGAACTTATCCTGCTGGATACAGGGAACATCACGCTTGATAGCTACTGGTTGATCAAGAAAATCAGAGAGATGGAGAAGCAGGAGCGGCTGGAACCTTCGCGCATTGTTATATTTTTCAGTCAGGAGCACGTATCGCATGCAGAATATATTGATCCCTACACACTGACAGTAAACGCGAATATTCAACCGGAAAAATTAATTGCGCTTCTTGAGACGCTGAAAAACAAGGCTAATAACAGCCAAGTGGCATAAATAAAAAAAGCCCGCATAGTTTGTGCGGGCTTTATTATTATCTTTTCTTCTTTTTCTTAGGGAAGCTGCGCTTAGAGTGACTTGAACGGAACTTCAATCTGATTGGTGCATGTGCAATCTTAAAGGCCTTACGCACCGCTTTTTCCAAGTAACGAATGTAATGCTCTTTCAATCGCTCATGGTCGTTACAGAAAAATACAAATGTAGGCGGAAGAGTTTCAGCCTGTGTCATATAGAAGAACTTCGGACGAACACGCTTAACAACCGGTGGCTGATGTTTGGTCACAACCTCATCCAGAGTACGGTTAAGCATGCTTGTCGGGATACGTACAGAGCACTCCTGCCAAATCTGTTCTGCAAGAGGCAAAATCTGCTTCAAGCCCATGCGAGTATGCGCAGAAACATGCAAAACAGGAACATGACCGCAGTAAGCCAACTCGTGCTGATATTCCTTACGTACTTCCTGCATCCGCTTTGGCTCAACAAGGTCTGTCTTGTTAATAAGTACCATGAACGGAGTCTTACGCTCATCAAGCAGCTTGATAAGGCGCTTATCCTGAGAAGTTACCCCTTCCTGACCATCAATGACAAGTAAAGTAACATTCGCCTTAGTACTTGATTTAATGGAAGAGTTTACAGAATAACGTTCAACAGTGTCGGTAATTTTAGTGCGTCGACGAATACCTGCGGTGTCTACGAAAGTGTAGCGTTTGTCATTAATTTCGTAGGTAACGTCAACAGAGTCACGAGTTGTACCCGCAACGTCAGAAACAATCATACGCTCTGAACGAGTGAGAGCGTTGATTAGAGAAGACTTACCCGCATTAGGACGGCCAAGCATAGCGATTTTAAGGCCGAGCTGCTTGTACTCTTCAGGCGCTGCAAACTCTTCCTCTTCCTGCTCTGGAAGCATATCACGAAGCATCATTTCAAAAGTACGAATCTGGTAGCCATGCTCGCCGGAAATAGCAATCATAGGAAAACCAAGTTCATGAAATTCAGCTGTATACTCTTCTTCCAGCTCGCCACCATCTACTTTGTTAACAGCCAGCAGCACAGGTAAACCTGTTTTACGAGCAAACGTTGCAAGACGTCTGTCAAAAGGCAGCAGGCCGTCACGACCGTCTACAACAAGACAAAGTGCTGCACATTCTTCAATTGCTTCAGTTACGCCGCGAAGAATTTCTTCTTCAAAGCCGCGAAGTTCATTAGGACCCTGAGCAGCGGTAACCTGGTTCTCGTCCAGAGTAACACCGCCGGTGTCAATAATAGTCCATTCTTCACCATCACGGCGAACAACACCTTCCATGCGGTCACGAGTAACGCCCGGACGGTCATGTGTAATTGCGCGGTTACTGCGAATGAGTCTGTTAAAAAGAGTGGACTTACCTACGTTAGGACGTCCAATAAGTGCGATTTTAGAAGTCATGATTGTTTCCGAAAAAATATAAGATCGCGAAGCTAACTCCGCTTAAGTACTTGGTATTCAAAATTGGCAGACAATGACAGAGGTCTGCGGAAGGCATCGCCTTCCATCTATAGAATACGCAAGAAGGCAAGAGGCAATACCTTAATAGTTTGCAGTATGCAAGTAAGCTGATATCAAACTTACTCGCAATATAAAACATCATACGGGGAAAACTGGTTGGTGGGTTGATTTTCTACTAACACATCAACTACAGTCCTCACTTAATAACTGCGGAGAACTCCCCATGAAAAAGCTTTTATCTACTAAAGAAGTTGCACAGTACCTTGGTGTAAATGAGAAGATGATATACACCCTCATCTCTGAAAAAAATTTACCGGCAACCAAGGCAACCGGAAAATGGCTGTTTCCAGCTCACCTTGTGGAACAGTGGGTAGAAGCCCGCACCATGAACTACCCTGAATCCGCTCCGGCAAGCTCTGCCATGGAAAAAACGCTCATAATCGCCGGTAGTAATGACATGCTTATTGATTACGCCATGAAGCTTTACATGCAGGAAAACGAAGGCTCCTATGCCGCGTTCTGCAACCTTGGCAGCCTCGGCGGAATTCGCTCAGTTCGCGACGGTGCAGCCCACATCGCAACAAGTCATCTTATGGACAGGGACGAAAGCGACTACAACTTTTCCTTCACTCAAAACGAAATGCAGGAACCACCTGCGGTTGTAAACTTCTGCTTCCGTGAACAGGGCTATATCATCGCCAAGGGGAACCCTAAAAAAATCAAAGGGACCAAAGAGATTGCATCTGGCAACGTTACGGTTGTGAACCGTGTTGCGGGCACAGGAACCAGACTACTTTTTGATGCAGAGTTGGCTGCTGCAGGTGCAGAAGGTAATACAATTCCAGGTTACGACAACTGCGTCGCACGCCACATTGATGTAGGATTCGAAATCATCACCGGCAGCGCAGATGCCGGTCTCGGTATCCGTGCCGTAGCAAAGGCACTAAATCTTGATTTCATCCCAGTACAATGGGAGCGCTATGACCTTATCATTCCTAAGTCACTCTACTTCGAAAAAAACATTCAGGCCTTCATCAGTCTGCTACGTGATCCACAGATCATAGCCCACGCAGAAAAATTAGGTGGGTATGATCTTACGCGCTCTGCCAGCGTTATTTATCCGGGTGAAGGTGGTAGTCCGGAATAGCGCTGTCTCATTCAGGGGCAAATTGCCCCTATACAAATATGTCGGCTTTAAAGCAGTCATACATACTCAATAAGACACAAGGGAGAGAGGACAACCTCATCTCCTTTTTTTATGATTACTACCTCATCAAAAAAAGGAGCAAACACCTCGTTTTCACAGAATTCAATAAAATTCAGCACGACATAGAAACAGTTATCACAATTTTCAGCAACAATGATTGACGCAATAAATCTCGACCAGTAGAGCATTTTGCTGTTACGGAGATATATATGCTTACATACCCCAAAATAGACCCTACGGTCTTCTCAATCGGCCCTGTCAGTGTACACTGGTACGGCCTTATGTACCTTTTCGGCTTTCTCGCGGCTTGGCTGCTGGGCAGATACCGTGCCTCTAAGCCAACGAGTATCTGGACCACTGAAATGGTCGACGATCTGGTAACGTTTTGTGTGCTCGGCGTAGTATTAGGCGGCAGAATCGGCTACGTGCTTTTTTATGATTTGTCGTTCTACCTTTCCAATCCACTAGAAATCTTTGCTATCTGGAACGGCGGCATGTCGTTTCATGGCGGTTTGCTTGGTGTCATTGTTTGTTTCGCACTCTTTGCCCGCAAACATACCATGACGTTATTTGAAGTGGGCGACTTTTTCGCACCCATGGTTCCTCCGGGATTATTCTTTGGAAGAATCGGTAACTTCATCAACGCAGAACTTTGGGGCAGAGTAACTGATGCACCTACTGGAATGATTTTTCCTGGTGCAGGGTCCCTTCCCCGCCACCCATCCCAGCTATATGAAGCGGGGCTGGAAGGTCTGATGCTTTTCCTTATCTTATGGGGATTCTCTGCAAAACCGCGCCCTACCCGCGCTGTATCCGGACTCTTTCTCATTTTCTACGGATCATTCCGCTTTATTGTAGAATTTTTCCGCGAACCAGATGCGCAACTCGGCTTCATTGCCTTTAACTGGCTCACAATGGGAATGCTTCTCTGTGTGCCTATGGTACTGTTTGGAACGTATCTTATTATGATTGCATATAAAAAGAACGAATTTCCAACAAACAGAAAATAATAACGTTTCGGATTAGTTAAAGCCGTTCTCCTTATTGACAGCGGGGCATATTTGTCGCTATCCACGCATAGTAACAATAAAGAGAGTTTTCACTGTGAAAATTCATATTACCAACTGTTTTATATGGAGGAATCATGGCTAAGGAAGAAGCCATTGAAGTTGATGGCGTAGTGCAGGAAGCATTGCCAAACGCAATGTTTAAAGTAGAGTTGAGCAACGGACACGTAGTTCTTGCTCATATCTCTGGTAAAATGCGTAAATTTTACATCCGCATTCTGCCTGGAGATACGGTTAAAGTGGAGCTTTCTCCATACGATCTTACCAGGGGGCGGATTGTTTACCGCAATAAGTAATATTCTTGCCACTTCTCAAGCCATGTATTGTTTCTACGCATTATAATTTTCAATACGTAAGAACCTCTGCAGTGCGTTCAATGTAGAATTGTATTCTAAAGTGGTGTGCTTTTGCACACCGCTTTTTTATGTCCTCCGACTACAGCACTACCTATAAAAATAATGCCATCACCATAAAGGATTGTACAAACAGTCAGCGCCAGGACTCCCTTATTCAGGCTATTCTTTCGAATTATATTGTAAATTCGCAGAGATGCTTGCCACTATTTTGCTAAGGCTGTACAACGACTTTCATAACTATACATAAAATAAAGGTGGTAGGTTCCGAATTTTGACCAATACAGAGTGAACATCTATCGATTGACAACTTGTACACTTCAGGAGGCCTGAATGGATACACAGCTAGAGGCGAAGATTGTTGAACGCGGTAAAGAGTTCTTCACAAGCATCAGTGGCGAGGCACCATCTATCTTCAACAAAGGTTGGTGGACCGGTAAAGTCATGGACTGGGCTATGAAGAACGAAGACTTCAAGGTTCAGCTTTTCCGTTTTGTAGACGTATTTCCTTATCTGAACACTTCGGAGTCATTGTCCCGTCATATTCGCGAATACTTCTCAGGTGATGACCATGAAGTTCCAGCCGTTCTTAAATGGGGTGCAGGCAAAGCCAGTTTAGGTGGTAAACTTACTGCTAAACTCATGGAAAAGACCATCCGCTCCAACATTGAGAACATGGGACGCCAATTCATTGTTGGTCAGAACACCAAAGAAGCGGTTAAGGGCCTTGCAAAACTGCGCAAGGAAGGCTTCACATTCACAGTAGATTTACTTGGTGAAGCTACCGTAAGTGAAGAAGAAGCAGACGCCTACCGCGACGGCTACCTTGAGGTACTTGATGCAATCGCTGAAGAACAGTCCAAATGGAAAGCCCACCCTGGTAAGGCTGGCGATAAAAACATGGACTGGGGGTTCACACCGAAGGTTAATGTATCCATAAAACCTTCTGCACTCTATTCTCAGGCAAAACCTGTTGATATTGAAGGCTCTGTACAGGGTATCTACAAACGTCTCGAGCCTGTTTACCGTAAGGTTATCGAAATGGGTGGATTCCTGTGCATTGATATGGAATCACTCAAATACCGCGAAATTACTCTGGAGTTATTCCGCCGCTTACGCAGCGCTCCTGAATTCCGCCATTATCCACATCTTTCTATCGTACTACAGGCTTACTTACGCTGCACAGAGCAAGATGCCGAGCAGCTTGTTCAATGGGCACGTACCGAACAGCTCCCAATCGCAGTACGTCTGGTAAAAGGCGCATACTGGGATATGGAATCAGTTCTGGCGAAGCAGAATAACTGGGATTTCCCAGTATGGATGCATAAGCCGGAATCCGACATCGCCTTTGAACGTGTTGCCAAGATTCTGCTTGAAAACCATGAGTTAGTTTACTTTGCCTGTGGTTCCCATAACATCCGCTCCATCTCTGCCACCATGGAAATGGCAAAAGCCATGAACGTGCCTGAAGAACGGTACGAATTCCAAGTACTCTACGGCATGGCAGAACCTGTACGTAAAGGTTTGCTTAAAGTTGCAGGCCGCGTTCGTCTCTACTGCCCATACGGTGATATCATTCCAGGCATGGCTTACCTGGTACGCCGTCTTCTTGAAAATACTGCGAACGAATCCTTCCTTCGTCAGTCTTTTGCTGACGGAGCAGAAATAGCACGTCTCCTCGAAAACCCTGAGATAACCCTGAAACGTGAAATGGACGCACGGCCTGATCCTGCTCCAGAAACATTTGTCGATGGTCTTCCACACTTTAAAAACGATCCAATGATCGACTTTACCATTCCACGCTGCAGAACAGCATTTCCTGCTGCCATCAGCAAAATACGTGAATCAGCAGGTGGAATCATTCCACTCTACATCAATGGTAAAGAAGTCCAGACAGACGACGTCATCCCGACCACCAACCCTGCTGATTACAGTGAAAAAATTGCTGATGTATGTCAGGCTGGTACAGCAGAAATTGATGCAGCCCTTGAAGCCGCTGATAAAGCGTTCCTCACATGGCGCGACACACCTGCAAAAGAACGTGCTGCCTGTTTGCTTAAAGCCGCAGAGATTGCACGTGAGCGTCAATACGAACTTTCCGCATGGCAGGTGCTTGAAATTGGTAAGCAATGGGATCAGGCGTACCACGATGTTGGTGAAGGTATCGACTTCCTCGAATACTACGCCCGTGAAATGCTTCGTCTCGACAAGCCACGCAGAATGGGTCGTGCGCCGGGTGAGCACAACCAGCTCTTCTACCAGCCAAAAGGTGTTGCAGCTGTTATCTCCCCATGGAACTTCCCGTTCGCCATTGCAATCGGCATGTGTTCCGCAGCCATTGTTACCGGTAACCCAGTTGTTTACAAACCAGCATCCATATCCTCCCGTATTGGCTATAACCTTGTAGAAATCTTCCGAGAGGCAGGACTGCCAGACGGCGTATTCAACTACTGCCCGGGTCGAAGCTCTGTTATGGGTGATTACCTTATCGAGCATCCGAAAGTATCCATGATCTGCTTCACAGGTTCCATGGAAGTCGGTCTCCGCATCCAGAACAAAGCATCTGTTGTTCAGCCAAACCAGATGCAATGCAAACGTGTTATCGCCGAAATGGGCGGCAAAAACGCCATCATCATTGATGACGACGCCGACCTCGACGAAGCAGTGCTGCATGTAGTCTACTCTGCCTTTGGCTTCCAAGGTCAGAAGTGTTCCGCATGTTCCCGCGTAATCGTTCTAGATCCAATCTATGATCGTTTCATTGAGCGACTCGTAAAAGCATCTGAGGACATCAAAATCGGTCGCTCCGAAGATCCTGAAAACTACATGGGACCTCTTGCAGATGCCTCCTGCCAAAAAACTGTTATGGAATACATCAAGATTGCAGAAGAAGAAGGAACCATTCTTCTTAAGCGTGATGACCATCCATCAGAAGGCGCATACGTTCCATTAACCATCGTAGGCGACATCAAGCCAGAGCATCGCATTGCTCAAGAAGAAATCTTCGGGCCGGTACTCGCAGTTATGCGTGCATCAACATTTGATGAAGCACTTGAAATTGCCAACGGAACCAGCTTTGCCCTCACCGGCGGCGTATTCTCCCGTTCTCCAGAGCACCTCGAGCAAGCTCGCAAAGAATTCCGCGTTGGTAACCTCTACCTCAACCGTAACAACACAGGTGCGCTCGTAGAGCGTCAGCCATTCGGCGGATTCAAGATGTCCGGCGTAGGCTCCAAAACCGGCGGTCCAGATTACCTGATTCAATTCCTCGATCCGCGTGTAGTAACAGAAAACACCATGCGTCGTGGTTTCGCGCCTATCGAAGCGGATGATGACTGGATTTAATACAATCGTATTATTTTGTCTCCGACAGCTGGGGGAAACCCTTTTAAAAAAGGGTCATCCCCCAGACCCCTTTCCTAAAACTTTTAATTGCGAAACTAGTCCGTGACTATATTTTCTCGCGGCTTAATCACCACTACTTTATGATGATTGACTTCGCCTGTAAGCAAATAACAGGTACGCAAAAACAAAAAACGGATGACACTATTTGTGTCATCCGTTTTCTTTTCGATATTAAGCCGTAATGATCTCAACATACCGGCGTTTTTCATTAGACGGGTTAAGGGGTAATCCCCCTTGCGGATGGAAGGCGGAGCCTTCCCCGTCGAAGACCCGCCGGAGGCACAAAAACTCAAGCGCCGCAGGCCAAAAAATCTCGACTTACCCTTTCTTCACAACAGTCGCGTCATCAACCAAATACATTATGTTCCGGTACTTGAGACCAGAATGGAGGCTAAGCCCTACTTCACATGTCCGACTCGTTGAATACGCTTCTTCACAGTCCTGCACTTGCTTTGGAAGATCAGCAAGGGCTGCTTTATTCAGCTCAGGGAACGAGAAGCCTCTGTCACCGGCAAAGCCACAACAGTAAACATCGTCCGGAAGTACTACTTTTTCAGCACACATGTTTGCGAGCTCTACGAGCGGTTCAACAAGATTCATTTCCCGCACAGTACATGTCGGATGAATAGCGATCTTGCGAGGAACTTTTACGAAATCCAGTCTCTCCGGTAGACATTCCAAGCAGAAACGAATTGGATCATACAAAGTAAGGCGCTTATCCATGTAATCGAGCATGCGGTGCAAACATGGACTTGTGTCGCAGAGAACTGGGTATTTGCCGTTTTCTGAGATAGTCAGCAACGCATCGGAAAGCTCTTTGGACTTAGTTTCACCCTGGGCAGTATACCCTTTAGAAGCAAAGGCCTGTCCACAACACAGGTTTTGCATATTAGACGGGAAAAGAACCTCGTATCCTGCTTTGAGCAGGAGCTGAATTGTCTTCTGCGAAATATCTGTTGATTCAGAGTCGTCTTTAGAAGGTCCCATTGTTCTACTTATGCAGCTTGGGAAATAAACGATCTTATCCGGATTACCTTCATTAATCGGTACAGGCTTAATCGGACCGGCACTTGTCGGCATTTCTTTGTTCCAGAGCGGAATCTTTTTCAGAGAGACAACACGAAGTACGTTTGCTCCAGAATCCATTACGCGGGTACCAAACAAGCGATGGGCAAGGTTTGCTCCTTTAAGCGCAATTTGGACACCTTTAGCTACCGTACTGAAATTTCGTCCTACCCAATCTGCTATAGAGTTTGCAAAAGATGAGGCATGCTGTGCGCGTAACTCCTTAATCATAGAGCCGGTGTTGATATCCACAGGACAACGGGTATGACATAACCCGTCAGTTGCACAAGTTTCAATGCCAAGGTAATTATACTCTGCCCACATTTTCTTTAATTCTTTCTGATCAATAGACGAATCTTTAAGCCGATAGAGCTCACGTAAGCTTGTAATTCGCTGACGCGGAGTGAATGTCACGTTTGCTGAAGGACAAACAGGCTCACAGAACCCGCACTCAATGCACTTATCTACAATATCATGTGCGGCTGGCAACGGTTTAAGTGCTGTCAGGTGTGCACGAGGGTCGTCGTTGATGATAACACCAGGGTTCAACAGATTATACGGATCGAGTAATTTTTTGATCTCACGCATGAGATCATGTGCTTTTTTACCCCACTCCAATTCAACAAACGGCGCCATGTTGCGCCCTGTGCCATGCTCAGCTTTAAGTGACCCTTTATACTCGGTCGCTACCATTATGCAAACTTCGTCCATGAAAGCCTGATAGCGCTCAATCTCTGAATCAATGCCGAAGTCCTGCGTGAAGACAAAATGCAAGTTTCCTTCAAGGGCATGACCAAACATAATGGCCAAATCGTATTTATACTTTTTAAGCAACTCATCCAGTCGAGCTACACCTTCTGCAAAACTTTCCGCTGGGAAAGCAACGTCTTCGATAATAACCGTTGTTCCAACATCACGTACAGCTCCAACGGCCGGGAACAGCCCCTTACGTACAGCCCAGAATCGAGCACATTGAACAGGATCGTGACAAAATTCTACAGGCTCAATCTTGTTGATATGATCAATAGAAGCAATGATTGCCTCAACCTTCTGTTCAATTTCAAACGGGTCATTTGAGGCCGTTTCAATTAAAAGAGAAGTAGTACCCGGTGCAATACCTTTAATTGAATCCGGCATTCCCGGTTTGTCACTTACAGAACGTAATGAACGCTCATCCATAAGCTCTACGGCAGACACAGGCTGTTTTTTCAGCTCCATGGTTGCCAAACAAGCGTCTTTCAAACTTGGGAACATAGCAAGCGCTGTCGCTTTGTATTTAGGTTCAATAACCGTTCGATAGGTTACCTCTGATATAAATCCGAGCGTTCCTTCTGAACCCACCATGAGATGTTGTAAAATTTCAAATGGGTCATCAAAATCCACGATGGCATTCAGGCTGTATCCTGTTGTGTTCTTAATTTTAAACTTCTTTGCAATCAGGTCGGCCAGTTCCTTATCTTCCATGACACGTTCACGAATACCTAAAAGACCTTTCACCACTTCCGAATGTTTTTCTTCAAAAGCCTGTTTGCTCTCTTCACACGCTGTATCCAGCAGTGTGCCGTCATACAGTGCAAGACGCATACTATGCAGTGTCTTATAACTATTTTCCGCAACGCCACAACACATGCCTGATGCGTTGTTAGCAACAATACCGCCAATCTTTGCGCTATCAATCGAAGCCGGATCAGGACCTATTTTTCTACCAAACGGTAAAAGTGCCCTGTTGGCATGACCACCTATAAGTCCCGGCTGCACAACAAAACGTGTAGCATTTTCCGCTATTCGATAATTGCGCCAAGAATCACCAATACGCACGAGTACAGAGTCGGATATTCCCTGACCGGACAAACTTGTTCCCGCTGCACGGAACGTTACCGGAACCCTATGCTTATCGGCGAATCGTAGTAGCTGCAGCACTTCCTCCTCATTCTCTGCATCTACTACCATCTTAGGAATCAGACGATAGAAGCTGGCATCTGTTCCATATGCAAGTACCTGTAACGGATCTTTATAAATTCTTTTTTTCGGAATTATGGACAATAAATCATTATAAAAAGCTGTGTGTGGCGTTGAATGCATCTCGCTACTCCTGCTAGGTTTTCAATTAATACACAAACAGTAGCATTGGCGTCTGATGCCATGAATGAAAAGTTTTACTATTATCAATCAAAAAAAGCCCCCGCGGAAAGCGAGGGCTTTAAATACAAAGGAATAACTTATTATTAGTTCGTGTAAATTTTCAGGTTATCACCAGGACGCAAAACAGAGCGCTTGCTCAGCTGATTCCAACGCAGAACATCTTTATATGATACGCCGAACTTTTTAGCGATTGTCCATACAGATTCACCTCTGCGAACCTGATATGCAACAGTCTTTGTGCCTTTTTTCTTTGAAGTCTTCTGGGCAATGGTAGTTTTTTTAGACTTATTTGGAATATACAATTTGCTACCAGCACGAAGCTGCTTAGCGGAGCGCAACCCGTTTGCAGACAACAATGTCTTTACGCTTACACCTGTTGCACGAGAGATATCGTAAAGGGTGTCTCCCTTCTTAACTATGTATTTCCCGCGTTTCTGTGCAATTGCACGAGTCTTAGCACGGGGGCTACGCCACGCAACCTGTGTGGAGTTGCTGCCAGGAATCATTAACCGCTGACCAGGCTTAAGCAGGTTACTTCGACGATTATTAATCTTTTTAAGGACAGCGACCGGAACACCATGCTTACGGCCGATACGGTACCACGAATCCCCGCTACGCACCTTATATGCAATCCATCCAGCGTAAGGTCGAGACTTATCGCTTTTAAGGAAAGCCATCGCCTTTGAAGCCTTTGAAGCAGGAACATAAACAGTTGTTTCGTAATCAGGAGGAGTTACCTGACGACGAAACGCAGGGTTCATATTGTAAAATGTTTTCCACTTGATCTTAAGATCATTGGCCAATGCAAGTAGATCTGTACCACCTTTTACCTGAATAGCCTTAACCGGCTCGCATGACTCTGTATCAATAGGATCAAAGCCAAGTTTTTCAAGGTTACGCATGATCTTTACGATAGCAAGAAACTTAGGAACATAGTGTTTTGTTTCTTTACGAAGTCGTGCGCGTCGGCTCAGTTTGTGGTTTTTCTGTGTGAGTTCAAAGAAGCTTTCGGCACCGGTTTTCTTCATGGCACGACCAATTTTGCCCTCACCTGCATTGTATGCAGCAATGGCAAGGTACCAATCCCCGAAGTCGTCATACAGCTTCAAAAGGTAGGTTGCGGCAGATTCTGCGGACTTATAAGGATCTCGACGTTCATCAATCCACCAGTCCTGTTTCAAACCGTATTTTCTACCAGTGTACGGCATAAACTGCCATACACCTGCAGCTCCTGCACGAGAGTATGCCTTCGCATTAAATCCACTTTCAACAAATGCCAGATATACGATTTCCTCTGGCAGGCCTTTTTGCTTAAATATCTCAGTAGCATGCGGAAGCAAACCGCCACAACGAGAGAGATAACGCTGGAATGTCTTGCGACCTCTGTGAGTGAAATACTTGAAATATTGCTCAACAACCTTACGATCACTCTCATCCATCTCTATATTGATGTTGAGACGAGTTTCTAGCGCTTCAAGTTCTTCACTGGATAATGGCTCTGCGTCATCTGCAGGCGGAACCTGCACATCCACCACTTCATCTGCAGGCTCACCTGTTACTTCAAGCTCTATAAGCTCGGAAATAACGGCAGCTTCATTTGGAGCTGGAGTAACCGGCAATGTGGCTGTGCTCTTGCTTGATTTAGGTGTACACGCCGCAAGCAACATGCACGCTAAGCACAAGAGAAGAATCTGTCGGAAAGTCATTTTGTGAATATCAGATTTTTTCTGCATCTATTTTCCATTTAGCGGGGGTGTAGCTATTGCAAGACTGGTTTTAGACAGGTAGTTCACCCTTATAATGATATGCCACCTACCCTATACGAGAGTACAAGGCAATCATCTGTTACAAAGAATCTTGCATCTATTTAGCGACTTTTTCAGGATATATAATTATGAACGACAATTACAACGAAAACACTGAAGCTATTCTTCCCGGCGTAAAACCGGTAGCCGAACATCTTGCATCTTCACCAGAGCAAGTCGACTCCGTGCTTATCCGCAAAGACAAACGCGGGGCAGATATCACCAAAATCACCGACCTGTGCAAAAAGCACAAAATTCGTTTCACTTTTGTACAGGAACAGTCCTTAAGCAAACTATTCGACGGCAACCATCAGGGCGTTATCGCAAAAATATTTAAAGCAGGCTTTAAGTCTGAAGATGAAGTTCTTGCAGAAGCACTGGAAGCGGAACTACCGCTTGTTGTTGTTCTGGATCAAGTTCAGGATCCGGGTAACGCAGGGACTCTTGCCCGTACCATTTATGGAATCGGAGCAGGGGGCATGATTATTCCTAAACACAATGCTTCTTTTCTGGGCGCAGCTGCTGCAAAAGCTTCCGCCGGAGCACTTGGTAAGCTTTCTGTTGCAAAAGCCACTAATATCTCACGCACATTAGAACTTGCTAAAAAAATGGGATACTTCGTTTACGGTGCAGAATACAAAGAAGGCGCAGAAAACTTGTTTAAAGCAAAACTCCACACGCCTGCAGTTCTTGTACTGGGAAATGAAGAAAAAGGTATCCGCCCAAACGTCGCGAAGCGACTGGATGTATCCCTGTTTATTCCTATGGCACACGGATTCGACTCTCTTAATGTTGCGCAAGCCGGCGCCATGATGCTCTCTCAGTTCTATGCTGCAAATTGTGATTAATTTACAATATACTGTATTGTAAAAGGATTATTTATGCAGGGTGCTACTGTTTTTTATAAGTAAACAAACTAAAGAGAAAAACCGCAACCTATGATAAGTTGCAGATCAGTAACGATGTGAAGTAGATAGGGAAGAAAGAAGAGAGATGTCAAAAGGTCGCCAAAAGTGACGACCCTTTGAGTAAAAAACTACTTATTAACGCTTTCCATAAGTGCTTTAGCTGGTGAAAATTTCACTACTTTGCGAGCTGGAATGGTCATAGGCTGACCAGTCTGTGGATTGCGGCCGGTACGTTCCGCACGGTCATAAACAGAAAATGCACCAACATTAGGAAGACGAACACCCTGTTCACTTACGACGCCTTTAGTCAGCACTTTACAAAATGCATCGTACGCTTTTTCAGCACTAACTTTAGTTTCAAAAACTTCTGGCAGGGTGTCTTTAAGAGCTACAACAAACTCAGCTTTCGTTAGCATGAGAGTTTCCTCCTTGCGAAATGGTTCTCCCCCTAGACAAGCCTTTGTAATGTATAGCTTTGATTCTATGCAGATATACGGCCTTTATGTCAATCATTTCTGAGATAGAATTGCGCTAAAAGTGGAATTTTCTATTATATTTTGTAAAAAAGCCGCGCTAATTCCTGTTTTGCGGGAAATTAACACGGCTTTTTTACTTTAATTTTCGCCCCTTAGACCTCTATTGAGTGCAAAAGCAAGGACAAGTTAGAAAAAGTACTTTCTTTAATAGCTACTTGTTACCAAGTAAGATTTCCTTCACTAATTCAGCAGCCACTTCTGCACCAGATTCATTCCAGTAAACATCATCCGTCCACCAGATCAATTGCTTACGCTGCCCCCACTCTGCAATTGCTTTAGCCTGAAGATGCGGAGTAAGATCATAAACTTTAAATACATGCTTCTCAGACATTGCGCGCAGCGCTGCCAACTTTGGAGACTCAGGAACCTGTGCAATTGTACCTCCAAGAAGAGAAGCATACACTCGATACTTTGTCGGAACGAACACCACTGCCTTCACAAGGCCAGCCTTATCACTAAGGGATGCCAGCAATTCTTCAAATTTAGGATCTGCCTCATATTTGGTTACAAGTGTTTCTGCAACATACGCTTCAGAAAATGCTAAGTTACTTCCACCAATCGGGTATGAGACAACGCCTACGCTATCAGCACTGTTCGCCAAAAAGTCACCACGATATTCACGTAATAAGCGTCCTAGCTCATTATTTCCAAGGTAGTTAACAAGGCGCTTAAGGGGATAATGCACCTCTGAGCTGAACGGTTTAAAATCTTCGCCTTCAAAAACAAAGAGTACGCCATTCTTAACCAACTGCTGCTCTTTCATGAGCATCAAAGCAAGAAACGCCTGCTCATCAAGGCTTCCAGGAGTCGCAATGTTATACGCTTCAACACTGTATTGATCGCGCAAAATATCGCTAATAAGAGAAGACTGCGTATTACCATTACCTACGACAAAGCTGCCGCCAATAAGCAGCACGTTAGGGTTGTTTACTCCATTAGAATTACGAAGACCATTTTTGTCAGTAACAAATGAAATATCACGGGCAACAGGTTCAACTCTTGAGTCAATACGTGCCAGCAAACCTGCTGTTTGCTTCATCTGCAACTGACGGCTTGGCGCAAACGTGAACAAGGCCAAACTTGGGTTGTATTCAGCAAGATACTGTTCTGGGGTTGTCGCATTCTCTTCAGCCAATCCACTTATGCTAACACCTCCCCACGCTACGAGAGTAACCAGCACAAATGCACCAGTAATATACAGCGCCTTATTTCCACGCATGAACATGCATGCAACAGCCCATATTGCTAATGCGTATGCAATAATATGCACATCAAAAACGCCATATGTAGCCAAGGCCGCTGAAAAAACAACCGCACAGACAACACCTATCAAAACTTGTTTCAACATTTTTACCTTCCATGAGCTAAGTTTGGTTTTACAACCAAGTTTAAGCCTATGCCGTCATAGAATTTCAGTCAAACTTCCTATCTGAGCTACAAAAATCAGAGCTTTGTTACTAGGTAAGTGATTAACTGATCATTATACTGAAGGCTCAACCAATTTTTTTTTAAGGAATTTTTGTAGTAAAAACGCTACTATTCATGAATTATCATTTTTATATGGCAACTTCACGTTATTTAATATAGTAATCATTACTAATTGAGGCTTTAATTAAGATTACGATACATTACAGAATAAGGTGCAAGCAAAATGACTGAACTGCATATCCCGGCTGACGTTGAGTACAGAACAATGAATGACAATGCCGAAATTGTTCTAGCAAGACGTTATTACCGCAAAGACATAGATGGTAATCCTATCGAAGATGCAACCAAGCTCTTCTGGCGCGTTGCTTTTGCCATCGCATCAGAAGAAAGCAAATACGAAAACACTACGGTCACTCCAGATACGCTTGCAAAAGATTTTTACTCCATGATGACAAATATGGAGTTTTTACCCAACTCACCGACACTCATGAACGCAGGCACCCCACTCGGCCAGCTTGCTGCCTGCTTTGTATTACCTGTTGGCGACTCAATCGAAGAAATTTTTGATGCAGTTAAGTATGCTGCAATGATCCATAAATCCGGTGGCGGAACTGGCTTCTCATTCTCCCGTCTACGTCCTAAAGATTCCCGTGTAGGCTCTACCGGCGGTGTCGCCTCCGGCCCTGTTTCTTTTATACGCATTTTTAATACAGCAACTGAACAGATCAAGCAGGGGGGAACACGACGAGGTGCAAACATGGGCATACTCCGCGTGGATCATCCAGATATTATAGAATTTATCCGTGCTAAAGAACGAGAAGGTGAGTTCAATAACTTCAATTTTTCAGTAGCACTTACTGAAAATTTCATGAAAGCCGTCGAAAACAATGAAGACTATGATCTGGTCAACCCGCACGACAGTGAAGTCGCAGGCTCATTGAATGCCCGTGAAGTTTTTGAAATTCTGGTTCAGAAAGCATGGGAAAAAGGAGATCCTGGAATTGTATTTCTTGATCGCATCAACCGCGACAACCCGACTCCAGCGCTTGGTCAGATAGAATCCACTAACCCTTGTGGTGAACAACCGCTTCTTCCTTACGAAGCTTGTAACCTCGGCTCAATCAACCTGGGCGTAATGGTAAAACAAGATGACGAGCAACCTATCTCCATAGATTGGGACAAGCTCAATCGAGTTGTACACCTTGCAGTTCGCTTCCTCGATAACGTCATTGACGCCTCCCGTTTCCCACTAGAGCGTATTACCGAAATGGTAACCATGAACCGCAAAATAGGTCTCGGTGTTATGGGGTGGGCAGACTTGCTGTTCCAGTTGAATATTCCATACAACAGTCAGGAAGCACTCAACCTTGCTGAGAAGATTATGGAGTTCATTCAAGCAGAGGGTCGAACTGCATCAAAACAGCTTGCAAAAGAACGCGGTGCATTCCCAGCATACAAAGAATCTATCTTTGGCGAACGTGATCTTGGGCCATACCGTAACGCCACAGTAACCACTATTGCCCCTACAGGTACTCTTTCAATCATTGCCGGTTGCTCATCAGGCATTGAACCACTGTTTGCCCTATCCTTTGCGCGTCACGTCATGGACGGCGAAAAACTGGTAGAGACAAACCCGTACTTTAAAACTGCACTGGAAGAACGCGGTTGCTACTCAAGAAAACTTATGGATGCCATTACTGAAAAAGGCACCATCGTTGATATTGATTACCTCCCAGAAGATCTCCGAAAGGTTTTCGTTACGGCGATGGATATTGAAGCTGAATACCATTTAAAAATGCAGGCGGCATTCCAGAAGTACACAGACAACGCTGTATCCAAAACCGTTAACGTCCCAAAAGAAGCAACTGTTGATGACATCCGCTCCATTTACTGGCTGGCATATGAACAAGGCTGCAAAGGAGTGACCGTCTATCGAGATGGTAGTCTCCAATCTCAGGTGTTATGCACAGAAAGCCCAGAACGGGAAGAAGCCCCGGAACCGGTAAGGCTTAAAGTTGAACGCCCGGAAATCGTTTATGGATTCACTCAAAAGGTAGAAACCGGACTTGGCGTACTCTATGTGACCATCAATGAGATTGACGGCAAGCCATTTGAGTTGTTCACCACGATTGGTAAGTCCGGCCGCTCAATTACAGCTAAAGCAGAAGCAATCGGCCGTCTTGTTTCATTAGCACTTCGTGCAGGCATTGAACCAATCGACATAGTACGCCAACTCAAAGGTATCGGTGGTGAGCATCCTGTATTCAAGAAAAAAGGGTTACTACTTTCAATTCCCGATGCAATCGCATGGATTTTAGAAAACCGTTATTTGAAGTCTTCTGTTTCTGTTCACTCCACAAATGGACTCACTAAACAGTTGTGTCCTGATTGTGGTGGTGAACTTATATTCGAAGAAGGATGTAACAAGTGCTACAGCTGTGGCTATACTAAGTGTGGCTAACCTACTCACTCAGCAAGGGTGAAAAATAAAAGATAAGCCGGTTGTCATAAGGCAACCGGCTTTTTTTGTCTCTAACAAATAAAAAATCGAAACAAAAAAAGACCGCGTTTCTTTTGAAACGCGGTCTAGAAATAAATCTTGGCAGCGACCTACTTTCCCACAGGCTCCCCTGCAGTATCATCGGCGATGGTCGGCTTAACTTCCGAGTTCGGAATGGGATCGGGTGTACCCCAACCTCCATGGCCACCAAGAAAAATATGTCGGGTCAGTCAGTTCTTTGGAAAGGCGAGCAATATTTACCTTGCTGCCACATCAAAGGGCTAACCCTGAAATATAATCTTAAGGGAGGAAAAGAATGATTTGATGTAGAAAAATAAGGCTCACGGACTATTAGTACTGGTTAGCTGAAGGCATCGCTGCCCTTACACACCCAGCCTATCAACCTG
>NZ_FSRG01000009.1 GCF_900129975.1 Halodesulfovibrio marinisediminis DSM 17456 | reverse complement strand
CGATCAGGTAAAGGCGTCGGGCTTGTTTTGCCTACACTTCTGAGCTGGAAAGAAAGCCTCATTGCCCTCGATATTAAGGGGGAAAACTGGGCACTCACTGCCGGATGGAGACAAAAGCAAGGGCACAGAGTGTTACGCTTTGAGCCGACAGACGAAACCGCCAGCGGTGCGCGTTTCAATCCGCTGCAAGAAATCCGCTTACACACTGCCCACGCGATCGCAGACACGCAGAACATCGCCAGCATGATCGTTGATCCAGACGGCAAAGGGTTAAAAGACTACTGGAACAAAGCCGCCTTTGCCCTTCTTGGCGGAGCTATTTTACATTGTCTGATTGTGACTCTTCAGAACAAAAAGCGCATTGCAAACCTAAGCGACCTTGGATTGATGCTCGCTGATCCAGAGAAAGATAACGCAATTCTCTTTCAAGAAATGCTTGTTGCTGAACATGCAACCTTCCTGCAGGAGGCACTCGGAGCAAGCAAAGAAGAAGCATTAAGCGTTCAACGCTTCATTGCATCCTCAGCTCGTGAAATGCTCAACAAGGCTGATAACGAGCTGTCCGGTGTCGTTTCAACCGCCGTTGCAAACCTAGCCTTGTATCGAGATCCGATCGTTGCAGCCAACACGGCTGAGTGCGACTTTCGTATTGATGATCTGATGAACTATGAGGCTCCGGTATCACTCTACTTGGTAATCCGCCCTTCAGATATCGATCGTCTTCGACCGTTAATCCGCCTTATCCTCAACATCATTCTGCGTCGTCTTACTGAAGACATGGAGTTTGAGGACGGACGTTCTGTTGCCGGCTACAAGCATCAGCTCCTGCTTATGATGGATGAGTTTACGTCCCTCGGTCGTCTGGAAATCTTCGAGCGCTCTCTTGCTTTCATGGGTGGTTTCGGCCTGAAAGCTTATTTCATCGTGCAGGACCTAACGCAGCTCCACGCAGCGTACTCCAAAGATGAAAGCATCATGAGTAACTGCCACGTGCGAATCGCTTATGCTCCCAACAAAGTTGAAACAGCGAAGGTGCTTTCTGACATGACCGGTAAAACAACAGTTGTCACAAAGAAAACATCTCTCTCCGGAAGCCGCTCCGGACACCTTGGCCGAGCCAGTGTGAGTGTAGGTGAAACTGGCCGTGCCCTTCTTACTCCGGACGAATGCATGAGGCTTCCTGGCGCAAAAAAAGACGCCAACATGCAGATCATTGAAGCCGGCGACATGCTCGTTTTCCCAGCCGGCTTTCCGCCAATCTACGGCAGACAGATCCTCTACTTCCTTGATCCTGTCTTCTCAGAACGAGCAAAGGTGAAGGCACCGCTGGCCTCCGATCGTCTTGTTCCGGAGAAAAAGAAGGCTGAAGAAAAAAGCGGATCTCCAGTTGTCTACACGGTAGAGCCAGCCACAACAAAAGCCTCTGAACCGGACGTTCCAGAGTGCAACGTGGAACATGAACCAGTCTTTGAAAAAGAGCCAACCTACGACGGTGAAGAACCGGATTTCGATGATCTTGGAATTGAAGAACCGGACTTTGAGGAGGAATCATGCGCGTAACTCTGTTCTTTGTTTGTGGCGTCACACTCCTTCTCACTAGTACCTTTCATTTGGGATATCGGATCAACCTCACCCACTCTGAGCCAATCGGACTCTACAAACTGGAAAGCGCTCCGCCGGCACGAGGTGACTTGGCAACCTTCTGCCTCCCCCCGGAGAATTCCTACAACGCTGTTTCAGCAGAACGAAACTATCTTGGCACAAGTGCTCTCTGCCCTTCAGGTCAAAAGCCTCTTTTAAAGGAAGTCTCGGGACTGGCCGGAGACTCAGTCACAGTTCATTCAAGCTTGATTCAAGTGAATGACATGCTCTTCATTCTCACAAGCCGAACACGCGACAGCCAAGGCCGGAAGCTGCCTCGCAAACTCCACAACGGAGTCATCCCTGAAGGAAAAGCGCTTCTGCTCTCCACCCACAACAAGAATAGTTTTGACAGCAGATATTTTGGTCTTGTGGATGCATCAAAGCTCCGCAAAGTAATTCCCATTTTCACCTTTAACTAATTGGAGTCAATCATGACAATTACCACAGAACAGTACCTACACGAAGCGGCATTGCAGTCTGACTCAGACGCAACTGAGCTGGCTGAATTCAATGAAGGCGTTCCTGTTGATCCGGACGTAGCCGATCACATGGGCGCGTTTGAAGAGGTAGCGCTGCGCTTCAAGGATCTGGACAAGCCACTTAATCGTGAGCTGCTGGAAAAAACCCTCAAAGAAATGAGGTAATCGTGTATGTCTGCCAAAAGAAAAACATTCCATCAGGAGTTTGCAGAGCAGATTATCGACGACTTAAAAAAAGGCACTGCGCCTTGGCAAAAGCCGTGGAAAGCCGGCGAATTCCATCCACCGTTCAATCCCATCTCTGGCACCGTCTACAGCGGTGTTAACTTTGTCTCACTTGCACGTGAAGGCATGGAAGACCCGCGCTTTGTAACGTTCAACCAAGCCAACGCCGAAGGTTTGCGTATCAAAAAAGGATCTAAATCCCGTCCTGTCGTCTTCTGGCAGTTTACAAAAGAAGAAAATGTCCTCGATGACGACGGCAAGCCAATTCTGGATGAGGAAGGAAAACAGCAGAAAGAAACGTTTCTGCTTGAACGCCCTATTCTACGCTTTGCAAGCGTGTTCCACGCCACACAAGTCGAAGGAATGCCGGAGTGGAAAGGACAGGATGTTAGCTGGAATCCGCACGAACGTAGTGAAGCGATTCTCGAAGGCTCCGGCGCATCCATTAGCCACGACCAGCGCGACCGCGCATTCTTCTCTTACACATTAGACAAAATCAAACTTCCTCCCAAAGACAAATTTGATTCTCAGGACAAATACTATGCGACGGCTCTTCATGAATTAGGTCACTGGACTGGTCATGAAAAACGCTGGAAAGGCAGTGAACGAACCTTCGGCCCAAAAGGCACTCAGGAGTATGCCAGAGAGGAATTGAATGCTGAAATCGCCAGCTGGATGGTCAGCATGGAAGTCGGTCTTGAATATGATCGCGGCCGACACCTCGCCTACGTAGACAGCTGGATTCAGGCTCTCGAGAAAGATCCTTACGAGATTATGCGCGCCTGCCAGACCGCAGAACGCATCAAAGGTCATATGCTCGGCTTTGAAAAGGGTATCAAAATGGAAGACCAGAAAGAAAAAAACATCACAAAAGAAAAGGTCAAAGAGCAAGAGCCTGAGCAAACTCTTAGCCAACTGGCTAAAGAAAAGACTTACCTTGCTGTCCCATATTCTCAAAAGAACACAGCCAAGAAGCTTGGAGCCAAATGGGATGGCAGAAAAAAAAGCTGGTACGCTCCGGAAGGCTCAGATCTGACATCACTCAGCCAATGGCTTCCTGACGGAAAACAAAAAGAAGAAAAGCCTCAGATGGCTCCTGAACAGGAGTTTGCTCAAGCATTGCGTGAGGCCGGTCTGATCGTGGAGGGCCTGCCTATCATGAACGGCGAACTTCAGCGAGTCCGCGTTGAAGGCGGCAAGCAAAACAAAAAAGACGGTGCGTATACCGGTTATCTAGACGGTCGCCCTGCCGGCTTTATTGAAAACCATAAAACCGGTCTACGAACAAACTGGAAAGCAAACGGACACAAGCTTTCTCCTGAAGCAATGGCCAAAATAAAAGCCAACGCTGCTATGAGGCAGGAGGCTCGCGACTTAGAGCGCAGAGAAGCACAGGAACAAGCCGCAAAACGTGCGTATGCCAAATGGAGAAACGCGAAAGGCTGGGCACCAGAAGATCAGCCGTACCTCAAAAAGAAAGGGGTAAAAAGTCACGGCACTAAAATCGACATGCACGGCAACTTGCTTATCCCAGGTCGCGACTCGAGCGGTCGAATCCAAACAATGCAAACCATTACCCCAGAAGGAAAACTCTTCGAGTCTGGAGCCAAGAAACAAGGCGCGTTCCACCTTATCTCGCACTATTCAGGCACAAACCCAAAACAGCCACTTCTTATTGCCGAAGGCTATGCCACGGCTGCGAGCATCCACGAAGCAACGCACAAGCCAGTCGCAGTAGCATTCGACGCTGGGAACCTCGAACCAGTGGCAAAAGAACTGAAAAAAGCCTTTCCTGACGCGCCATTCGTGTTTGTTGCAGACGATGACCATACCCAGAAAAAAAATCCTGGTATCAGCAAGGCTCGCGCAGCAGCAAAATCTGTAGGTGGAGTTGTTGTTAAACCAAAGCTGACTGAAGCAGAGAAAGCAAAAGGACTCACCGACTTCAACGACATTCACCAAGAGCGCGGTTTAAACGCACTAAAAGTTGAGTTGAATGCCGGTATTCGCAAAGCGCTCAGCAAAACACAAAGTCAGGAACTCATCCCGCAATAACACTTCAGCGTCCCGCAACTCTGCGGGACGCTCCTCTCCCCTCTATCCCACCAAACTAAAAAGGATACATCATGCGATTATTCATAGCTGAAAAACCCTCTCTTGGCCGAGCTATTGCCGAAGGACTAGGCAGCCCTCAAAAAAACGAAGGCTACATTACTTGCGGAGACGACACCGTGACATGGTGCTTCGGACATTTGCTCGAGCTTGCAAACCCAGATGACTACAAGCCTGAATGGAAGAAATGGGATGCAAACGCACTCCCGATCATACCTGACGAATGGAAGGTTCTTCCGCGCAAAGGTGTTGCTAAGCAGCTCAACGTCATCAAAAAGCTTCTGAAGAAAGCTGACGTTGTCGTCAACGCCGGTGATCCGGATCGTGAAGGTCAGCTGCTCGTTGATGAAGTGCTTGAGCATTTTGGATACGTGGGAAATGTTCAACGAATCTGGCTTGCATCCCTTGATGAAAAATCTGTTACAACTGCACTCAGCTCTCTGAAGGACAATAAGGACTTCGCCACGCTCTCACATGCAGCGCTTGCCCGTTCCAGAGCCGACTGGCTGACAGGGATTAATGCTACGCGAGCAATGACATTGCTTGGCCGATCTAAAGGAATGCAGGGTGTGTTATCTCTTGGCCGAGTACAAACTCCTACCCTAAACTTGATCGTCACACGCGACAAAACAATCTCTAATTTTAAGCCACAAAAATACGCGGTCGTTCAAGCTACATTGAATCACGAAAATGGATCTTTCAAAGCCCAGCTCCAGCCCTCTGAAGACATGACGGGATTAGACGAAGAAGGCCGTCTCATTGATACGGCAAAAGCTGAAGCAATTGCAAAAGAGGCGGCAAACCAGACAGGAACGATCGTTGAAGCGACTTCGCAGAAAAAGACCGTTCATCCACCGCTGCCGCATTGCCTATCCTCTCTGCAGAAGGCTGCTTCAGCAAAATTCGGCATGTCGGCCAAAGAGGTCCTGGACATTGCCCAACGTCTCTATGAAAAAAAGCTGACAACATACCCACGTTCTGATTGCCGCTACCTTCCTGAAGAACAATTTGACGATGCTCAACGCATTCTTCAGGCGCTCTCCTCTGCTCCAGTATTTGAAACAGCAAATCCTCAACTGAAATCAAAAGCCTGGAACACAAAAAAAGTGACAGCGCACCACGGGATCATTCCAACCGGACAAGTGCTGGCAGATCTTCCGGAAAAAGACGCTAAACTCTTTGAGCTGATCAGTACGACCTACGCACTCCAGTTTCATCCTCCTCTCATTTATGAAGCCAAAAAGATTGTGTCCGAAGTTGCTGGGTACCTTTGGTCTACGACAGGTCAGACAACGCTCGAAGCCGGCTGGACAACGTTTGACAAACAACCGGATGAACAAGCGCTGTCGGCAGTTAAAAAGGCTGATGAAGTGTCTTGTACGGAATCAAAAGTTGAGATGAAACAAACAAAGCCCCCTGCAAAATTTACAGAGGGCACACTCATCGCAGCTATGGCTAGCATTCACCGCTTTATCGATGACACAGAAGCAAAGAAGACGCTAAAAGAAAATGAAGGCATCGGTACCGAAGCCACACGCGCCGGCATTATCGAAACACTGAAACAACGCGGTTACATCAAAACCGATAAAAAGAATCTTATCTCAACCGAACTCGGCCAACACATTATCACCCTTACCCCTGAACAATTGAAAGATCCGATCACAACAGCGCTCTGGGAATCTCGCCTAAGCGCGATCGCAGCCGGCACGGAACAATTCGACACCTTCATGTCAGATCAAGCGCACCTACTGCCAGTCCTCATTACGCCAATAACTGAATCAGCCGGCACAGGGCTACAAGGGCATCCCTGCCCAGAATGCGGTAAAACACTCAGAAGGCTTCCTTCCAAAAAAGAAAAAGGTAAATTCTTCTGGGCCTGCTTTGAACACGACAAGCCTGTGTTTCTTCCAGACATAAAAGGAAAGCCTGGAACAAAACAAACAAAAACAAAACTTCTTCAAGCCCCATGCCCTGAAGAAGGCTGCGACAAAGTAATGCGCCGTTTTGAATCAAAGAAAAAGAAAGGCACGTTCTTTTGGGTCTGCGAGAACAAGGAGCATCCGCTAAGAAGTGATGATAATGAGACGCCTGGTGAGGCGATTAGGATGTAGAAAAATATTAATAGAAAAGCGGGAAGACATTCCTTCCCGCTTTCATGCCTGTTCAACTTATTGCTATGTTTTTAAGAAAGGTTGGTATTTCAGAATATTCATCAACCCAAATTGTCTTGAGCCCAAGATTTCTTGCGTCTTGTTCCTCAAAAATTTTTGCCATCCCGTCAAGAGCTTCGGTCGATGATAAAGATTTTTTAATGATATAATGCGCTGGAGAGGAACTTCCCTTTTTACGATTCGCGACATCAAGCAAACGGCGAAGATTAGGGTCAGTGAAGCTAAGTCCAATAAAGAGGCAGGTGTTTTCATTCAACTTAATTAGCTGAATCAAATTTGACCAACTAAAAGGTTCAATAAATTGAGTGTGATAGGAGTCTTCGCTGAAAACAATATCTATATCTTTAGGTAGCGGCCCAGCCTTAGGTAGATACCCATGAACATGATATATAGGCAACTCATTTGGACCATGAGTCATACCTTCTTTATAAATGGTTCTATAGGGTACATTTTCCCTTTTAAGATTTTCTTCAATTAACGAGTCAAAATTAAACGTAATAATAGAATCAAGTGATCTTGACGCTCTTTGTGGGCGGGAAAGATCAACTATCGAGTCAATTAGAGCACACCGTTCTGTTTTTTTTAAGTACAGCGAATTTCTTACTTCTTGAAGAAAATTATCACCAAAATGATTTTTCAGATACTTTCCGAGAATTAAGGAAGAAGGTGCATAGTCCTTTTGAAAATCAAACACAGAAGCCTCATCAAAAGGAATTGAACGGGCTTCTGAAGCATTCCTTATCATCGAGCTCAGAAGTCTAAATAAAAGATCGTCCCAAGTGGGTATACCTGCCCCAATCGATACTCCGGCTCCACAAACCAGAGTAAGCCTTCCTGTTTTTAATTTTTTACTCAATTCCTTGGAATAATGTAAGGTATTTTGTTCCTTAGCCCCTGAGGCACTCTCAAAAACATCCTTTTTTTCCCCTGTTGACAACGACTGAATTAATTTTTCAATTACCCCGTCAGAGCTTGTTGAATCTAAGTAATCATAGTTCGTCAAATAAGAAGGCATAGGAGAAGAATCCAATTTAATTGGAATAATTTTCTTTTCATTAGTTGAAAAGTCCTGGATAGCCATTGATTCTACCTCATGCCTAATCCATTTGCTCTTAAGAGTTGCCCAACTAATTAAAACAATTAAAGCATCCGCACTTTGTATATATCTATTCAGTTTTTGAGCAAAACTCTTACTCGAATTAACTTTACCCGTAGCTTTAATGATCTTGTGGCCAGCTTTAATTAAAGCATTCTCCAACAGCGCAGCATAGTGCCTATCTTCTGAGGCATAACTCATAAAAATATTCAAATCATAAAACCTTTATCTAGGATATTAAAAACTAATGAGAAAGAAAGCAGAACATCACTGTTTAATAGAAAATACAACGTATAAACGATTACATTTTTAGGCTCATAATTTATAACCACTTATAAACAAAATTTTTATTAGTTGAGAACCCGCTTCCCACAACATTTTCCTGTTAAATAGCCCACACCGCACGTTTTAAGTGTGCCTCTAAAAACAATCACAACTACGCCTACTTTTTGTTGACTTCCAACTGAAACTCCAAATTGCTAAAATTTAGCAATAACCTGTAAAGCATTACAAGTATGAGTTGCTAGTTTCACTCTTTTTCCTTTAGCTTTAAGACGGTATGCTTCCCCGTAGCGATTGAACAACTATCTTCCTAAAAACTAAGCACAACTTTTAAGTAAACAAATCACATCACCAAACCGCTGCTTCTCAACAGGAAGCAATCTCTCCAGTTGTTCGATATCTTTACAACAAGCTTGTGCAGGAGCTTTTTTAGGGAGCTTAAGGGCATATGACATAAGCTTTGCTCCAAGCCAATCCAGCCTAGTAGATTCATCCTCATAGGCTGCAGCTGAAAGCAGAATCGCGTATAGCCCCGCCTTTGCGTCCTCTGGACAGTCATAATATGGAGCTTCTGCTATAAGCCCCTTACAAAGTGACTCCGCTAATTCTGTTGAAGTTTGGGTTCCAGCTATACCAGCAAGAGAGTGCAAGACAAAAAAGTACCTTCTTTTTTCATCGTATTCAGAATACCGAATTGGTTTCTCTGAAATAGATTGAACAAGTTCCTCCAAGCCTTTCTCATCAAATCTACTGTAAAAAGTTAATGTTATTAGCTTAACAGCTTCTATTTCACTTCTAGAAGTCACAAATTTGCTAATAACATTATTAATAGCTTCATACGCTTTTTCAAACTCCCCTGTTACATACTTCCATTTCTGGTGTCCTTCTAAGGGCCCACAACAGTATGCTTTTATATGGGTTTGCTCAGACAAAGATTCAAAATAGGTTTCAACTTTCTTTTTGTGCTTTTGGCTAAAGCCAACTTTAGAAGAGTCGTTACAAAGAATATTTAATTGTCCTATTAATTCAGCATGCAAGGAGTAGGCGGAGAGGTCGATACGCATCCAAAGTGGCTCTTTATAGAAGTTTAAAAAATCACAGGTAGTAATCCCTGCAGATAAACTTCCACACCACTCCGTAAATTTCTTATGATCAACATAATTTTTCACAATTTTCAGTAAAGCCTGACAATGAACAAAAGCTGCTAAACGCTTCCAGTAAACAGGACAATCGAAAAGTTCTTCTTGTGTGTCGATTACCTTCAAGCAAAAACTCAATAGTTGTGGAAAAATATCATAGAATTGACAATCCACTCCTATCTCATAGCTTTCAGAACATAAGCGTTCGATGGCTTCGTCCATAAAACGACTATAGACACAGTCAGAATTTTTGCGCGCACTTACAATAGACAGTAACGCTAATAGCTCTATTGGAGTAAGATCATCTTTCTTATCTTCAATCCAATTGATAAAAAATGAATCTCCCAAGTACTCATAACACGCCGGAACGACAACATCATTTCTTACCGCAGCAGCTAAGCAATAACTCAATACTCTTTGTGGATCTTGCTTTAATAATGAGTCATGCAGTGGAAGAAGTGTATCACTTAAGTACTCATCAAAGTTTGCGGCATTAGTTACAGGTCCAATTAACATTTCATAATACTGTCTTGAGGATGGAAATAGTAAATCACTACTAATAGCCTCTCCAGCTTGAAGGCGTTTTTCAACTTTAGAAAAAAAGTTACCTGGAGCGTTGCTAATAATATCTATCAAATCTAGCATGTTACCTAATAAAGTGTGATTTTTTCCAACAAGTTCACGAAGTTCAACTAATTTGGGTGGGGTAAAAACACACATCGATGATGCGTTATTAATAGCTGATAGCCGTTCTGCAGAATTTTTAGACAGGTATACTAAGCCAGTGACATCTACTATTGGTTCATCACTATCTTTACTAAATCGTAACACTCCCTCTTCTTGATATCTTACTTCAACTGAGTCACCCTCTAAAGTTTCAATTAGATACGTCCTGTCTGTTTTTTCAACAGATTGATATGCTTTTACTAACGTTTTATGTGAGATTGTTCCAACTTGGTGTACCAGAAACCTTAAATGACAAAATGTTATTATTTCTTCTTGCCTATAAATCCGGTTGGCAAGCTCTTCAGGAACATTAGCCAAAGCATCTAATATGAGCTGCCGTTTATAAAACAGCAGTTCATCATCAGCAACTTCATTTTCAACAAGTAATTGCTTAGAATATTGAACAAAAGACTCTGCGACTTTCTTTGAAAAAGCATCAAGTATAGAAGCATTGGCAGGCAATAGCTTATTGAATATTTCTTGTTGAACCCAACGGCACCAAAGCTTAAACCTATCCAACTTACATTTTCTTGGCTTAAGAAATAATGGCTGAAGCACTCTCTCTACGATCAGTTCAAGTTGCTTTACTTGATCATCTTCAAACTCCTTAACCCTAGAAATCGGTGGGAAGATGTACTGTAGAACCCAAGAGGCTCGGGCATAGACGTCTTCATCCTTGCTTAAAGAAGCCCCCCAAATAGAATGAAGCAAATTCAAACTAGATATAAGGCAATTATCAAAAATATAAAGTCTTTCTTTCTTAGTTAGAAAGCTACTTCCTAATAAGAAATTAACACTTTCACGTGTTCTTTTTATTTTGGCATTTTCTCTTAACTTACCATCATGCATTTTGCAGTTTGAAATCTCACGAAAAAGCTCATCATGATCAAGAGGGAAAGGACCCCATCCACTCTCATAAAGAGATTTTTTGGCTTTTAGAAAGTCCTTATTCGTTACTTGTCCTTGTGCTTTCAAAATAAGAAGCAAGTCATAGGCATTAAGAATCGGAAGATTATTTTCAATATCTGATACCCAACCATAGGAATGCAAAAATCTATCGTCGAATGCTACAGCATCTAACTCACGCGCACCACTTAACGTATGGATTACGGCATTCACAACACCACCATAACGCTGTGCTCTTATATCATCTTCTGAAAAGTTACGTGGCATAAATTGCACTTTTTGGTACGCAAGAGCCTTTTGCAAAATTTTTCGTATGTTTTTAAGAGACCTACAAATTTTCTGTGTATGGTTCTCTAAAGCTAAGTATCCCCGCCATTCCTCGTAAATATGAGGATGAATAAAAACCTCCAAATCTGAATTGACTACTGCATCTATCAACTGCATTTGATGAAGGTAATCAACTGACAGTCTGTCTAAGTAGATAGGAACATCGTCAAAGTTTGTTGTCACTACACCATCTTCGATTTTCCCCCCATTACGTTCAAGAAAATCTAGAGCCTCTTTATAGATATCATCATCTATCTCAGCAGAGCGAAACAACCACTCAACGAGACAATATAAAGGCAAAATCCTGTCTTTGTATTCCCCTAATTCAGCTTCTTTATCCATTAATGACCCACTTTGATAAATTTTACCAGGATGGACAAAAAAACCTTTTCTTTGAGCAGCAGAAACAAGCAATTGAGCATCTTCAAGCCCTACTTCATGCAAAAGAAAATCTGGCACAGCAAAACCATCAACGGACAATACTCTATCCGACAAGATCCCTATTAGCTGTTTTGATTTTTCAATCACAGAAGGTTGATGGTGAGTTACGTAGCCGTGCTCACGATGCAATATAAACATAATATTAGGGGCAACCATCACAGTCTCAAAGTAATCAATTACATCATTCAAAATTCCCATCTGATACAACAACATAATTGTTGTAATATCTAACGATATCTTTTTAATCTTTGCTTTGGTAGCATGTTGCAATAAGGAAATGGCAGGACAAAGTCCTCTGTAACGAACATCACACTTTTGAGAAACAAGATAGTAGTTTGACAAGGGGAGTGAGAATTCTTCGACAAAAAAATGAACTGGAATTTCAGCTAACTGAAAAGACTTGGCCATTCGTTGACGATCATTACCACTTTGCTCGACAAATGAAACAACTTCAGATAGCGGGACTTTTTTAATCAACGAACTTTCACAGTCCATTTCGGCAGCGATATGAATCCATCTTGATGCTAAGTCATCATGTCCTGCCAACGATGCGATTCTATGTGCACCGATTAACACTTCTTGAGTGTCAGATGATTTTTTTACAGCCGCTGTAGCCAATTTGACTGCTTCTTCTTGAGCCGTATGAACAACAGCGTTACCCATAAAAAGTAAAAACGAGGCTGAATATAGAGAAAGTTCAGGCAACTCTCGTATAACAATCGAAGTCACCCTATCCCATTCACCAAGAGTCAAAGCAATATTGATCTCAAGCCAAACAGTTTGTTCTGTTTTGTCACAATATTCTAATTGGGGGAAAAATCGTTTGGCATCAACAATTCTCCCTAAATCATATAGGCACGACGCCTTATAGAATTGCAACATGGGAGACATTTTTACCAACTCAGGGCACTTGTCCAAAAACTTCAAAAGAGATTCATTACCTCTTCCATTTCGCCATGCACACTGAACATAAGCAAGAGCATTTTTTACCTTAGACTCCACTCTATATAGCTCAAGGGTGTATCTTTCCAGTTCATCAAAATTATTTGAATCCTGTAGCGCTTTGATAAGATTTTCTAAATTAACAATCGTTCCATTGTTAGAATAATTATTAAGAGCCTTCTCTACAGGTGTATCCCCTGTCACATCTTCAAATTTCAATTCCAGTTGAGCTAAAACATCATCAGGTACCAAATCGCGATAGTTGACAAGAGCTGACTTAGCTTTTGAAATTTCCCTACTGTTTATATAGCAATCAATAAGTCTTGGAGAAAAAAAACTTTTATCCTTATCAGATAAATCGATCCAATAGTCTTCAATTTCTTGGATCACAGTGCTGTACAATTCACGATGATTACCTACAGCAGTATGCTGTGACAGTTCTTCAACAGTAAACCTTCTAACACGCATAATGTCTTCAAAATACTTATCAAATCGTTCCCAATCTACTTGAATAGAAAACACAAGAATATGCTCTAGCCAAATAAGATCTTGAGGAAATTCTTTAAATTTTGACTGCAGTCGCTCTCGCTCCTTAGAGGACTGTTTTGGATCTATTAGACGCAACAAACTCTGAATATAGTCAAGTTCTGCTAGAAAATCGCCTAGACGTAATTGTCTCGCCTGATTAAAAGCTTTTTTAAAATAACAAGATGCCAGTTCTAAATACTTTGATTGTTCCCCCCCCTCACCGGCATGTTTAACTACTTCAATCAATCTTCCATCCAAAATTGAGGGATGGAAGCACTCAGAGAACATTTGGCACAATGCAAAATTGCCAATCATACAATTCATAGCAGGATATTTTTCAAAATTTTTCAAAAAATTACTCTGCAGAAACAACTGTATTTGTTCGCAACGCCTGTTCTTAATTAATAGCGGTAAGAGATTTAACCATCCAGCTAAGTTAAAAGTTTCATCACCCATCTCCAATGAATCAAACCAGTCTAAGGCTTCATCTTCGCTCCTGTAATTCATAAGAATAAACAACAAACAACCATATGCGTCTGCTGTCTTATCTTTCTGTAATATCCCGATGGCCTCATCAACCGTGCCTAATGAAATAGCAATTAATGCTTTTAATATTGATATGTTATTTTGAGTTTCTTTCGTGCCTGACAAATACTCCTTTGCTAACTCAATACGACCTGCACTAGCTTCTATTCGAGCAATCCAATACTCAATATCCTCTTTTATATCTGCCGCTGCAGCTAGCCTCCCTGTTTTTGAAACATCTTTTTCTAATCTCTTAAGCCAATCTAAAGTGGTTGAAGTAGAAACGCAGAAGCGACTCTCAAGTATCCTCTTTAATTCTTTCTTCGCATCTTCCGAATGATGAGCTTGGATTGAAACTGCAGACGTTAATGGCCAGGCTTGTTCCTTATTAGTCTTTTGAAACTCTTCATCCAAACGTTCCAAAATAACAGCTACATCAGCGCGATTTTGAATTGCATTCTCCACTTCAAGTGACAGATATTTTATTACTGTCAAAACAGTTCCACTTACAATGGACTCATTCTCACCAGAATGAGAACTTAAAGAAATTATCAAATAACTAAGGGAAGCTTCATCTATCGGACTTCCAATAAGGGAAATTCTAGCAGCAGTTAGCGCCGCAGCTTGAACATCAGGAGACGACAGCCAGTCCCGAACGTATGGTTGACGCAGAAAATTAGGAACACGATATCGTTCTTCAACAAAATATTTAGCTTTTCTCCACAACGAAGCATCAGGTGACAACTCTAACAATCGATCCAACGCTGTCTTCAGATGATTGTTTAGAACTTCCGTCGCAAAACTCTGACCACCCAGCTCACTAGCACCTAGCTGTTTCTTTACATCAGTGAAATGCTTATATCCGGCTTTACCAACGGCTGTTGCAGCAGGTACTAATTTTCCTAAATTTTCTACGGGCATTAATATCACTCCAATTAAACTGACTAACGAGCTAATACGCTATTAAATTCACCCATCTTCATCAAGGCAACACTCTGAAATTCTAATCTTTTCAAAAAAAAATCTAACATCTCGGCAGCAAAAAAGGAGGTTACAAACACAACCTCCTTTTCATATTCCCGTCCAGTTTTTTTCACGCTCAGTAATAAAATATCAACGCCTTCCCTAAAATCTTTCGATACGGACAAAACTCTTTGCAATAACCGAATTAACAAAACAGAGATTTTCGATAACGCATCTGTTTATCATACGGCTAGTTCAATGCGAAAACCTCGATTTACTCAACACCAATTCATCAGAATTCTCAATAGAATTGAAGCCAGAAGAAAGGTTGTCGATCTCTACCGGGAACATGGCCTCGATTCTATGACATCTACAAGTAAAAATCGAAACATGGTGGAATAAAAACATCTGACATAAAAGAAATGAGAAAACTTACAGAGAAAAACCATTGACTAACTTGAAGCGCCAGCTGAGAAACGTAGTAGATAGATTTTATGACAAAAAAACATAGTCTGAGAATTCAAACGTCCTAAGCCGCCCAGAGCCGGTGCGTTCTATATACAACTATTAAACCTGATCAACGAGACGATGTGCCCGTAATTAAATTACAACTTTAACTAGCCAGAATAATCCCCATCACCCAACGCCCCCTACGAAAAATAAATAACCTGGTCTGAACTTTTGGAGTTATGATTTCTGAAAAACTCAAGTTATGCTCAGCAGTTGAGATGGAAAGATATAATAACAAAAGTTATTACTGAACCAACAAACACTAGTTCCCAACAAAGAAAAAAGAAAATTTTCAACAGTTCCATGCTTAGTTACCAAGAATTGTTCTTTTTGCGGTCAGCTACCCCGTTAAACTCTTTAAAATATCAACATATCCTTTTCGTTCAGCGAGTGATACCGGTGTATCAAAATCAGCATCTACAACATCACTATCCGCATTAAATTCACACAGCACTCGAACCCCCTCTTTCCATCCATCATAAACAGCATGATGGAGTGGAGTAGATTTGTTGAAATCCTTTGCATCAACCTCAGCCCCAGCCTCAAGTAACGCAATCAAAACACCCAATCGTTTATTATGAACAGCGAGATGAAGGGGGGTAAAGCTATCCATATGTTTACATTCTAAATCAATACCAAAATCGATCATTTTTTTTACATTAAACGTATCTCCTAAAGAAGAAGCACGACATAAATCCTTCTCGTCATATGCCCCTTTTTCAGAAGTAAAAAACAAACGTTTAATAGCAGTATAGTCCATGCGTGATGCAAGTTCAGCTGGTGTAACCCCGAGGGCACTTACGTCACTATTTGCCCCAGCATCCAGCAATATTAAAATTGCAGAAGGGATATTCGCTTGTACAGCAAGATGAAGTGGGCTTAGCCCATTTTTAATTGCTGAATTCACATCTGCTCCAAATTGAATCAACACACTTAACACTTCTAACTTGTTATTAACGACAGCTAAATGTAGTGGAGTCCAGCCGTCAGTATCCGACAAGTCAACTTGCGCCCCAGCATTAAGTAAGCTCATTACTACGTCCAAATGTCCTTTCTCAGTAGCATAGTGCAGAGAGCTCCAACCGTTTTTTGTTACAGCAGTCAAATCTGCACCATGGCTTAGCAGCATACTTAATAAACTATTATGCCCACTCCAACAGGCAAGGTGTAATGGGGTTCTCCCTACAAAATCAGTGCAATCAATGTCAGCATTAGTTTTTATTAACGTTGTAAAGTAAGCTAAGTCCCCAGCAACAGCAGCTTTATGTATATGACTCCATTCTAAATCATCCTGCTTTTCGCCAGCATTTATCTGAGCCAGATTTTGATAAAAGTATTTCGCGGTTCCTGATGACCTATCACTTTCAATCATACAAAAACGGAAAAAAGCTCTATCCTTTGGCTCAGTTCCCTCACCCCACTTATTGCTATTCTTAATTCTCCCAATACGATCAATATCTAAAGAATCTCTTGAACCATACGGTGACACACACCATTCCCATCCAGAAGAAAAAACATCATGCAAACCGAACTGATTGCATATGGCTTCTTTTCTATTAATTTTTTTTACAAAACCGGCAGGATACCCTTCCCTTTGATTCCAGCAGGCATATTTCCATTGCTCGGCCGTTGGTAACAATAATTTGTCATAACGATTGTTGAGATTATATTTCTTCAACCAGTTAAGACAATCAGCTCTAGAAACCCCCACACCAACTCTAGCTTTCTCCCTCTTTCTTTTTGCCCAAGTTTGTGCCCCAATTCTTGCATCTAAAAGCCAAAACCCCTCTTCGCATACCAATTCATTTTTTTGTTCCGATACAAGCAAACCTGGCCTAATCCAACGCATTAAGCACACGTCATCACTCACAACGCAAGTCGCCCATAACCCAAAATTATCTTCTCCCCAAGCTACAGCCCAGTTCGGAGGAAAAGATGTAGGTCCCTCTCCATTGTCAATAAACTTATATACTATAGTCATTCAAAACTCTTAGCTACAATCGTTCTAAACAATCGCAAACCTAAACCCCTGACTCCCAAATTTCACGTCTAGATCCAAACGTCCTCGGCTCGCCGATCGAATACCTGAAGCCGTTGAAAAGTAGCTTCCTCCTCTTAAAACATGCTCGCCCCCCTTTACTGATCCAGTGTAGTCAACAGATTTTTCTTTAGGGTACGGAGCATACCAATCAGCACACCATTCCCAAACATTTCCATGCATTTGAAATAATCCCCATTGATTACAGGGAAATTCTTTTACAGCCTTTACCCCACTTCCACCTTGCCTTCTGTCACCAGTCAACTCCTCCTCATAAAAATTTGCCTGCGTATCATCAATGTGATTTCCAAATGAATAAGCCGTATCAACGCCTGCTCTACATGCATATTCCCACTGTGCTTCAGACGGCAAGACAAAGCCATAATCACCTATTAGGTGGCTAAGCCTACTTAAAAAAATACGACATTCTTCCCATGAAACGCCTGTCACAGGTAACATTCGATTTGAATCACTTATTACCGCCTTTTCTTCCATTACAGCAGTCCACAGAGCATTCGTACAAGTAGTGTCAGCCATCCAAAACCCGTTGGTCAATATCACGTAAAACTGATCTTCAAATTCAGTTCTACCTAATTCATCTAACGAAGATCCCATCAGAAACTCACCAGAATTAATCCAACGCATTCGTTGAACAACTCCCAAAAGTTCCATATCTGCAAAAAGTCCATACTGATCTATTCCACTGTCAATAGCCCACGACATGTTTAAGTCCTGAATTCCCTTAAGCCGTTCAAGTTGGCTTATGTTTACCCAGTCTCCCCTCTCAACAATTGCCAACTGCTTATCGCTCTTCCCTAATAGGGGATTATATTTTTCAACTTCTTTAAAAGAATTCATTATCCATTTTATCTTAGAGTCGTTAAGGGGAAGAGTAGCATATAACCCATCTAATAATTGATAAATTGACTCGGCCCAATCAGGTTTTTGCATCGCTGACAATTCTATGACTTCTTTTGAACTACGTAAGGAGATGCTTCCATTACGAGGAAGATCTACTTCGATAGCATCTTGTACAAGCAATCTTTCAGTGTTGTTTTCTCCTTTCTTTATTTCCAAGCGTTCTTGAACTTCTATTTCTATAAGTACAGGATTCTGCCCTTCTCCACTCTGTATGTTTTCAGCTTCCAAAAGCAAGCTCCCTCCAACTTGCTTTATCTGTAATGTTCTAACTAGCGCTTCTTGTCTATTTTTAGCAAAAGCTAAATCATTCTCAGAAATAACTTCAGGGAAATCACTTGTAACGGAACTCTCTTGAAAAACCTCTGCAAGATATTGAACTAATATATTTGCCCCACTAACTCCTAACACTGACTTATGCTGACGAAATCCCATTCGTTTTGCCCATTCTTGGACCGACTTATTTTGTTTCACCTTTTCTCTTTGAAATTTCATCCACCCAAGATAATGTTTTGCATTTTTCGAAAGAGCTAATTCATAATGACAATCCACCATTTCCCCACGCATGTTAAGTATCCCAACTTGAGTTACTTCCTCTTCCAGCTGAATTTCCGGAGGTAACCAGCCGTGGTATAACTTAATAATTTCTTTTGCTTTAAAAACTAGTGAGAGAGGGAAGTCAGATTCTATTAATAAATTTTGATATTTTTTTCGAGCTGACAAAGATAGCGAGCAAGCCAAGCAAGCTGTATCCATATCAATATGATTCCAGCAAACTCCTTCAATCCCTATATCCGAGTTAGGAATCAACTGTCGTAATGCCCGTAATAATTGTGGTTCAACTCTTACTGCGAGAGAACATAAACTCAACAACTGTTCTACAAGCTTCGGCTCATTTTGATTTAATATATTAGAAGATGAATCAGAAAACTCTATCACATGCATCGTTTTTGCTAAATGCACATTCCAAGCTCTTTTCGGCACGGGAGTTAACACTGTCGGTTTAACACGTTTTTGATGAAACAAATCCGAATAATGCTGCCAAAGTATGCGCTCAGCGTCTTCCCCATAAGCGCCTAAATCAGAAAGAATTAATAGAACATCTTTTTCAGACAAACATTCAAATATATTTATCTGATCGGAATCATTAGTCAGCAATGTTAAATCATCTGTTCGAGAATAAAAGACTTTCACACGATCTTTTCCCAACAACCGAGTTAAGTTGGCAATGACCAAATTATAGTCACTCCAAAAAGGAAAATTTCGTTTAGAATAATCTACGATAATAGTTAGTTGCCTAGCCCATTTTTTGCGTTTTTTCCTTGGAATACTACTTAAAGCTTTAGCAGTGGCAATCAGTTCAATCACCCGTTTTTCTTCAAGATCATGTGAAGAAACTTTTTGGGACAAAAAATTTCTTAATTTTGGCCAAACCGCAGACCAAGATTGAATTGGAACAAAAGGTGGGGGGGGGATCTTTTTTAACTGAGGGAAATGTCCATCCCCTAACTCTTCAATCATTAGGGGAGAACTAGAAGGTTCATCAACTCTTTCACGCAGTACAGGATACCAATAAAACGCTTTCAATTTACTTTCAGTTAACCCGCGCTCATCCTCGAAAGTTTCCTCAACTTTATGTTCAATTATTCTCTGACGACTGAATGCTAAGGTAGGATTTGTAAAATCCCTTTTGTTCCTCCTTAACCTTTTATAATATCCCAACATCTCCGCTATGTGAGTAAAATTCTCTTTCGGAAACATTTGAAGCAGTAAAAACAAATCGGCACGACTCACCATTCCACGACGTTTTTTAAAGCTTTTTAAATTCATTCTATCAGCTTACATCTTTATGAATTGCAAATGAAAACATCTCCTTAACCATCGAGCTATCTTGCAATATATTAATTCCCCCAATCTCCTCTTTATAGGCTGCTAAAAGTTGGGCTAAATCTAAAAACTCACTAAGACCAGGGCGATGATTCGCTCTATATATTTGGCGATCCTCTATTATGATAGATGCCACGCGATATAGTTCATCATTTGATAGCCCGAAATTATTATAGACAGTCGCACGATCTAAAAGCCACTGAATCCCAGCATCTCCGTCAGGCAGCTTCATCTCTAAGACGAAGCATCTACGCAAAAATGCAGCAGATAACTGACGCTCTTCGTTGGTTGTTACTATTACAAGAGGCTGTTCGATAGAGCTATCGAGACACACAGGCTCATTAAGATACGGAACAGTGAATTGATTTTCAGAAAACGCTTCCAACAATGAATCAGGCACATCTGAATCTGCCTTATCAATTTCATCAATTAAGACCACCCAACCTTTCTTACTGTTTTGTCTATCCAGTATTCTTAGTTCATTCAAAGTAGCTGATGAAGGAAGACACGCCGATGAACATTTCTCAATACGTGTTAAAGCATCAAATGGTTGATATGCCCACCACAACACGCCAGGAGTAACATAGTTTTTTGATGCTAACATATCATTTTTTCGAGATAATAAAGTATGAGAACCATCCTCTACTAACTCGAAAGCACATTGGATTTGAGCGTCGCTTAATCGCTGCACACCATCATAATACCACAACAGATCATTGGCTTCAGTTTTGCTTGTTACAACGGTCGAAATGTAATAGCGATTGAATTTTAATGCTGCAGCACGGGCTAACGAACTTTTTCCAATCCCTGGTTCTCCACGAATTAATAAAGGGCGTTTTGCGACTATGGCCGCCTTTACCGTACGCAACACATCATCTTCCCAAAAATAACTATCTTGCACTGCCATCGCCTCCTGTAAAAACCTTCAATTTAAACTCTAACATTTTGAAATCATTAATTGACATAATCCTAAGAGCAGTATCATTTTTTGTTTTATTCACGAAGGCAACATCTACAAAAAACGCAGCCAATTTCTTCGAAGCACTCACATGCAAATCATCATTTATTATCAACACATAAGCGGGAGAATCCGCTCGTGTTCTGGCATCTGCAAACTCCTGCTGTAGTAGCTTCATACAATCAAACGAAGAAGAACTATCGATAAAAGGGAAAGAACTTGATGTCTTAAAAACATTGTACGCTAACATGCAAACATCTTGTTCAGCTCCGTCACTAGTAAAACCTGACTCGATCCCATCCAGTTCGTAATAGTACCTTGATATTGTTTCTGGTTTATATTCTTTATCAAGAAGCGGAGACATCATAGCATCTAAATCTCTGTATTCATCATCAAAGTAGTCGCATTCAAAATAATTTTTAGCAGCTTCTCTCGCTTGCAACTGTTTTTCTCTTGCAACTTCAAGATAACCTGACTTCATTACAAGGATTAAATAAAATAAGCTTTCAAGCTGACTGGCCATCTGATTAACACTTCGCCCCCCATCATCTCTCAACTCCATCGCTGCATTAAAGACATCTTGCAATATATTTTCAGTAGAATTTTTCTTAAGGTATAAATCAACCTCTTTAAAATAATTCGTTGAGACTTTAGTTTGTATAACCTTACATAGTATTTTTTTGATATTATCTGATATTAAAAAATGAAGTGCACTTAAAAACACTCTTCCTTTAATACAAGAAACATCATATCTTACCAAATCACCATTAACACAGTGTTTTGACAACTCTTCTAATCGATCTTCAATAATTTTAATTGAAGACTCAAAAGAATCTACTTTATCTTGTATCTGTTCCAATCCACTTAATGTAACTCTCTCAACATTTGTTATAGGCAGAAAAACAACAAAACAAAGTAAGGGAACCAAGTGTTCAAGAGCAATATATATTTCGTCCTTTCTATCTCCTAATTCATTCTCACAATTACTTACAATCTTGTTTAAACAGTGCGCACTCTTCTTTTTACATTCAAGCCAATTACTTGTTTTAATATACTGAGAACACACTTCGGTTAGCAAAACCAAATTGTCTTCTTTTTGTAATTCATCAAAAAAACTCTCTTTATTTCGGATAAAGTCTGTCAATCCAAGCCGATACATCATCCGGAGAACAGGAACCTTATCGTTTCCTGACAAAGTACAAAGTACTTTTTTCAATTCATGACTGAGCTTGTTGCATTGGCTACTATTACCTATCTCAACTAATTCTCTAGCCATTTTCAAATATTTATACCCAGGCACAATCATTTTTATAGCTTTATAGAGATTTGAGTATGGAAACCCCTCAGAACTTAACACATCCCCTCTCTTCAGTAATTCGATATAAATTCAAAGGGACTACACTTAATAAATTAAACATTACTTTTCAATATATTACACACGACATACAAACATTATCTCCGTATCATTCTCACACTTATAAGGCTTAAATTAACGCATATGCTTCCGAGTAAACCTTCTATTCTTCAACTCCTCTGCAAATCTCTTAGCTTCTACATCGCTGCTCGCATAAATGTCCTTACGACAATCTCGTACTACACCACCATTCTTAAGCTTATAGGTTATGTTACCTTCGTTATCGACTGTATAAGTCATTCCTTCCAAAAGATTATCTACTGGGCGCTCGTTATGGGCTGCCTTCTCTTTCGTCTTTGAGGATTGAAGGACAGCTAATGCCTCCATGTTACCGGCCTCTGCTTTTTGCCGTAAAAACTCATTCCAGTTCCCATATGGGATTTCCTCTTTGATTTTGGCGCGCCGGTTCGCATACTTTTTCTTGAGCAATTCTTCGTGGCGGAGCTGCTCTGCCTTGATTGCGTTGACTAAGTACCTTTTTTCTTTCCAGTTCAGCGTACTATCGATCCGGTACTTTTTAATTTTTATTTTCCATTTAAGCCTCTGTTCACTTGCTTCTTGCTTTCTTTGCTCCTTCTGCTGTTCAAACATTTTTTTCCGCTTTTTAATGCCTAGTTGGTACTCTTGATACAATTTCCCTCGCTCCGGATCACGATGAAGGGGCTTGCTCTCGTACCCCTTTTTAGGGGTACTCTTCCGCCCTTCGTTCAGTCTCTCCAGCTTCCCAAAATCAGCCTCCAATCTGGCCCTGGAATACTCTCGCCCTAAGCAGCTCAATTTCGCATGAGGTTGACTCTTTCCTCTTGTTCCCAAATCGGCAACAACAGCCCCGCGTCCGCGTTCTTTGATGGTGATATTTAACTCGTCCTGAAGAATGTTTTGAAATTCCTGCCAGGATAATGCTGATGCTCGTGCAGAATCGATAATGTCTTTATGCCGCTTAAGATATCCATCGAAACTTTCCTGCCCTGTATATGCCTCCATGACCTCAGCTTTTTCATTCTTATCCCTCTGCTCATCCTGACTACTCGGAATAAACTCTTCCTGTGCAGGATAGAATTTTTTCTTCGCCTGGTATGCTCCTAAACGTTCTTCGAGTTTTTGCTTATTCAAAGACACATGGACGTCATGCCCTACAATTCTGCTCCCTCTTGAGTTTTTTTCGAACGGCGCAATCAAAAGCTCTTCTTTACACGACACCGACAGCCCATAACTAGCCATTGAAGCATGAATATCTTCCCAAGTTCGTGCTGCGGCCACAGCAGGAAGGATACTGTTCTTTTTATCCACGACATATTTATGCAGCTCTTGCCGCCGCTTTCTACCTGGATCAATTGTAATTTTGTATTCTTTCTCAAGCTTGCGGCATAACTCATCTCGCTTCCAGTAATCATAGTAAGGAGCATGCCGTGTCTTCTTTTCTGGGTGGATCATGTTGTAGGCAACATGCATATGAGGATTGGCAGTATTAATATGAACACCGCAATGACGCTGGTGTTCCTCAAAACCTAAAACTTCAGCAAAACATTTTTCGATGTCTTTAAAATCATCTGTCGAAAGTTTGCTTTCATCTTCAGGTCTAAAGGACACAATAAGATGATAGGTCTTTTCTTTAGTGGTTCGTTCATTACATGCCTGCGTTGCTATGACTTCTGAAATTCCCAATTGATAGTCATCATCGGCAAGACATCCTGCGTTCCATGTGGCAAGGCACTTTTCGCCCTCATGAGAAGCGTCAGCAATATAGTTAGCTAAACGTGCATAATCATCGTTTTTAGGCTTAGGGGAAGACTGCCTAGTTGAGATCATCACTTCACCCTCTTTGAAGAACGCTTCAGAATGACCTTTTCAGCGAGTACTATCAGTCGCCTAAGCTCTTCCTGTCTGTCTTCAATCTGATACAAAATCCTGCGTATATCTTTGTAGCTCATCACTTTTTGCACCTTCTCCGTCAGTGCCAGTTTAAACAAACCACCTAGACGTCCAAGATCAGCATTCACTTTCAGCAAATCTAAAAAAGCTTCTTTATCTATTTTGGAGTTAACTTCCAGACCTAGTACAACACGACGTATAAATTCAGATACAGAAAGACCGCATTGTTCAGCCAAAGTTGCAATGCGGTCACGTTCTGATTCAGTCATGTACGACTTCATGCAGACTTTACGGACTTTCTCCGGAGATTTTTTATTCATCTAAATTACGACTCCTTTTTCTTACGTTGAGCCTGTAGGCGAATAAGTTCTTCCCCACCTTCAGGTGGCAGGCCGTGAACTAGTCCCACTTGAAAAGTGGGACTAGTTCACATGTCCTGCCTTCGGACTCCAAAAGAGTAAAGCATAATTAAAAATATTTTTCGATAACTATATGTAATGTATCACTATTTATCACTAATCACTACAGTATCTTATTGTTTATCACTGTCTATTGTTTACTATTACTTATCAAAACGCTCTAATGATGATTGTCTAAAAAAAAAGCTCTAACTTATATCGCTAGAGCCTTTATGTTCAATTTATGACACAAGCCACAAATAATCACATTTATCATTAGTAACATCAAAATCAAGGAGACTAGCACCTGCTTAGTCGTTCAACAAAATAAATTTACCTAAAAAGATCATGCTAGGAGACTAGTTGTCCTTCCCCCATCGGTAATGCTTTTGAAAAATGCTGAAAATCCCTTTGAGCATCTGCGTTTAAATAGTGTCCCTCAACTGCTTGTTCCATTAACCTTGAAGAACACTCAACTGCATCACTAATTCTTCCTCGATAAAATGCTAGCCAAGCTGACACCCTTAATCGAATAAGTTTTTCTGCATCGCTCAAGGCACATTCCTTCTTCAAGATAGCATTAGCAATATGATGAGGCTCTTGCATTAGAGCACTAACTAGAGCAGCATTCCAAGCTGCTATGTTTTTACAGCTAACATCTTCCACAACAGTTTGTTCTATAGGATAACCCTGACCAACAATTGCTAAGTTAATGCATTTAGCAAAATCATCATTCTTAAATCTTGAGATTAAACGTTTATACATCTGTTTTGATTGCTTATAATCACTTTTTCTTAATGCAATGAAAGCAAGATTTAATTTTGAGATTAGGCACTTGCTTTCACAACGATCAAACATTTCTTTTGCTCTATCAAAGGACTCTAAGTTCATTAAACAAAAGCCATGATTATTAACATCATCTACATGAGTATAGGGAATCTTGTCCTTAAGCCTAGTACTCCACTGACATATTTTCTCTAGCACTATTGCACAAGAATCAAAATTCCTCTTTCGAATCATCTCTTCGACCTGATCGTAGCTATCGGTTCTATCAAGCACTAAAATCGGAGTTAACGCACGATAAGGAACCCAAGAAAGTATAACGCTTTTAACAGTTAAAAGATACTGATCAAACTGATAGTTAATACTTGATGCAAAGTCTTCGACTTGATCATAAACGACCTTACATTCATGCTCCTCTTTAACAGGACACAACACTAACACAGTTCTATCTTTGCCTTTAACGGTTAATTCTGCACGCGCTGCATAATAGCCACAATACCCATGAAGAGAAGCCCAATATGCCGGAAGCTCTAAAGAGTGCTTCGCTGTAATTGAGTTGATCTTTTCTTTGACACTAGAAGAAAAATCTTTTTCTGTATCAATATCAGCCAATCTCTTAGTATCACTAACAAATTCACCTACGCCACTATTGCAACCATATCCAAGACGATGGAAAACCCCTTCTCTATCAATTAACTCAATCTCTATTTTTTGAGGCAGCAGTTCATTATATAGAAGCAAAGCAAACTTATTAGCCAAACGATCTTCAAACTTTGAATGCTCTTCTATCGTCAGACGCTCACCCATAATTTCTTCGTAGACATATGATACATAAAGGTTATCGATTGCATCACCGATAAAACTATAGTCAATGCTCGCAAGCTCTGCAGGAGAATAGTTACGAATAGTTGAAAGCAGCAAGTCACTTTTGAAACTAAAGAGCGAGAGTTTATAAATATCATCAAATTTATCAAAAAACAGATCTCGAGTTTGAAACTGAACATCGCTTGACAATGGGTTAAATGCATTTTCTAACAACAAGATCGAGCGAATACCAACTCCCTGATACCTATAAATGTAGGCAAAAGATGATAGGTCATCGAAACTACAAGATTCTAGCGCCATTTTTATTCTACGGCTATTTTCTGAAATATTTGAATAATACTCCATTACTGAATCCATCACAGCACGATTCAAAGTGAGACGCTTTAGTGCTAAATCATTACTAAATGCTTCAAACATTTTTGCACATAACACTCTAATATGTAATGGATTTCCGTTACTTCGAGTAACAACCTCATTTAAGGCCTGTTTATCAAAGCATGACAGCGCTTCGTACCTTGATAAGCGCGCTTTCTTTCTAAGCGGTTCAAGCACTAAATCTAAGGCCTCAGAGGGATTAAGGCCATCTAAAATTTGGGACTTAGCTGTTCGACAAAACTTATCAAAATTACTGCATGAAAGCATTGAAGGTAGACCAGCGCCAATAACGCTTAATCGTGGTATATTTTCACTTAATTGCCTAATAAAGGAAAGAAGTGTGTTGTTCTTTGAAAGTTCTTGAAACTCATCAACAATGATAACAAGCCCTTCATATTCAGATTGAGATAGAGCTTGAACTACTTTCATGAAATCTTTTTCTAATGACTTAATTGAAAGCTTAGTATTGTTATTAGAAATGAAGCTTGAAAAAAGAGTCGGAAACCTGAGCTCCCTTTCTAAGTAGCTTGAAGGATGAGCATCTAAACTTTCGGTTAAAGTAAACCATATTTCTTGTTGAAATGCAGAAAGACATCCCTCTTCCATGGGATCAACTTCTGAATAAATATGATCAAAGACTTCTTTAAAAAACTGAAACTCGCAAACGGAATCACTAACAGGAACTTCATGATGAAATACAAAAAAACCATAATCTTGTAATAGCAAACGATATTGATGTAACAACGACGACTTGCCGATAGATTTATCGCCAGAGATTATCCAATTTGGAATCTTCCTTTCTTGGGCAAATCCTTCTAAAACATTTTCGAATTCTTCTAACAAACCACTACGACCTGCAAACTCACGACGTTTTAAGATATGCGTATTGTGATCATAAGGGTTCGTTAGTTCTCTCAACTTACTCGTCATTTAAGCCACCATCCCTTGCAAATCATTTATAATCCCAGTCTTAGCTAAATACTCCCAAATAAGTGCAGCCTGACCGGGACGTCGCGGCAATTTATTATATGCTTCAATTTTTTTATAAATTGTACTTTCTTTAGTTACCCCAAGCGCAATTTCAATCTCCCTAAGAGTGCTTCGAGTAATGATAGTTCCCTTTTCAAGCTGCAAACAAACTGAGTCTACAAGTTCTTGATTCTTTTCATTATTTGAAAATATTTTTTCTATAATACCTTTTACTTTCAACACATTAGGTTCATTATCAGCCAATGCACCGCTCTGCATAAGGACTGAATAAAGCAGTTCAAGGGCATCAAGCAGTTCTTTTTCACTAATTTTTCTCTCGACAACATCAGTCGTCAGCTTCTGCGCAACGTGTTCATATCCATAACTTTTTTCATTACTAACCATATTAACAAGTAACGAACACCCACTACCAGCCACCAAACTTTGAACATCCCCCACACCACACCCAAAACAAGTCCCTGCAATAATTAATGATACCCCATACAACAATTCTTTTTCACTAGATAAATATTGCTCCGCTCTAACCGCTGCTTGCAAAAATGCATCTTTCATCTTGTCTATCATACGACCACCATTCAAATAAGATATCCCTTTCATGACAAGAGGTTGCTGTTTTTTCAAGCATTCTAATTCATTTAAATTTTTAGTTCACTTTTTACGCAGACTAGTAACGATAACTTACTTCCTGGAAGTCATGTTGGAGGACCTTCTAGGTCAAGTGCACTATAGGAAATTTTGTTAACTCATTAGAGATGACAATTATGGCTTATTTAATCGTAAGCCAGCTCAGCTCTATTTATCCTCCTATGACTTGGCCAAAATGTAGCAAAAAAGCGATAGCTACTATTTACCTATCGCTTTTTTGCTACCCTCTAATTCTCTATTACTATTTATCACTCCCTATCACTATTTATTACATACAACATGCTTAAATTTCTTACTATTTCTTCAAATTACAGTCTTGACGTTACGCTGTTTTGCATATAGTCATTTAGATACGCTACTGCTTCACGTCCTTGATGAGGGGCTAAGTGGGCATAACGCATAGTCATTTTTATGTCACTATGACCAAGCAATTGACTTACCACAGCAATTGCAGTGCCCCCTTGGACCAACCAAGATGCGAATGTGTGACGTAGTGTATGAAAAACGACGCGCTGACGACGATCTTTAATGCCGTTATTTAAATCGCAGGCTTCGACAGCGCGTCTAAAGAGTTTACCTGCAAACTGAATTTTATTTCCGTATATAGTAGTGAAGAGATATGATCCCGTATTACGGGCGAGATAAGTTTCAGCGATTTCAAGAGCAGCCCCGTTTAACGGCACTACTCGGTTGACTGACTTAGTATCTACTACAGCGACAGTCTTTGCTGAAAGATTGATATGCTCAGGAAGTAAGTTGAAAATTTCACCGGAACGTAATCCGGTAGATAGTGCGAATAGACTGATGTCATGCCAGAGATCGGAGCGACGTTTTAGCTCTGACAATAGAACATACGATTCTTCTCTTGTAAGAAACCTTGTTCTATCATTATTCACTCTCGGCATTTCAAAGATTGGCAAAGGGCCTGGGTATAATTCCCACTGAATCGCTTTTCTAAGGATTCTTCGAAGTAGCCCTAAAATATGATGAACAGACTGCGGACTTAGTCCTTTAGCTTCTGCTTTTTTTCGTAAGAGAAGAATATCAATACTCTTAACCGAATCCAATTCTTTGGCACCTAAGTACGGGGCAATATGCATTTCCCATACTCGAATGTCAGTTTTTGGTTTACGGATGGAAGGCAGTTTCAGCTCTTTGTATAGGCTCCACGCAGATTCGACAGTATTTTTCATATGTTTGCCCCCAAGTTTAAAGATTTTACTTGAAACTTGCGAAAGCAAAAACTATGTCTATTCGATATTTGTTTAACCATAAAAAAAAGTCCTTGTAGAACAAGAACTTTCTAGACTCTTTTATAGAGAAATGGTGCGCCTGACAGGAGTCGAACCTGTGGCCTGCCGCTTAGGAGGCGGCTGCTCTATCCAGCTGAGCTACAGGCGCATGCGAGATGGGTCTTTTACTCTCAATTATAGATAAAGGTCAAGGAAAAGTCTGTAATGATTACTTTTACCTTGCCTAGCATCTCAACTACTGCACTTTGTCTTTCCATTTCAACTAGATAACCTACGCCCGTCTCTTTTTTAACTATTTTTTCTGCGACTTTCGGTGGCTCATCCCACTCTTACACCTACTTTTATTCTGACAAACTAAAAGCCACCCTCTCCAGAAAGTTGTTTCATGGCCCATTCTATGCCGCTCGCCTGAGGTGTTATGAATCAGACCATCTCGGTTCTTGTTAGGATGCTCTCCATCTCAGGGCAGTCATAGGTGGTAAGATTTAAACCGTCCCCCCCTCTTACGTACAACACACTAACCACCTTTAAAATAGAGATAATTTTTATCTTAAAAATTACCCTCTAGGATATTCTCCTTGCACATCTAATCTTAGATTGTGTTCTGCGCTCTTTCTTGATACTGCGCGATTTCGGCTATCATATACTTTGATAGCTGTTGGCGTTTGTTATTTACGTTTTCTTGAAAATGCTGATGTACTGTACTCCTGCAAGGCTACCTTATTTAAATTTCCACCCAATTTAATATGTTAAAGCGCGCTGTCACATGCAAGGTACGATACTCTTTTTTCTACCCTAATAATGTTTTGTACAAATAACGAGTGTACATAATGATCCGTTCAAATTCTTCTTCCGCCCTGCTTAGCGTTGTAGCAGGAGCAATTTGTATTAGTTTTTCCGCTGTGTTTGCAAAACTTGCTTCCACAAGTCCGGACGTTTCTGCATTTTACAGAACCTTCATTGGCGGCACCTGCCTGCTTGCTCTCTCTTTAGTTCAGTGTAGAGAAGCGCTATTCCCCCTGCTTAAGAAACACTCCGGTCTGCTCTGTGCTGGTGGTCTGTTCCTTACGCTGGACCTCATGGCTTGGCATCGCTCCATTAACATTCTGGGTCCCGGTGTCGGAACAATTCTTATCAACTTTCAGGTGTTCTTCCTTGCCATTGCAGGCTGGATGTTCTTCAAAGAACGCCTTACAGCTCGCTTTGTGTTTGCCGTACCGCTTGCACTTGCAGGACTCTGCATGCTCATCGGCATTACACTCGACAGCTTCCTTACAAGTGAATTCTCCGGTATCGGACTCGGGCTTGCAGCAGCGCTCTGGCTCGCGCTCTATACTCTCATGGTTCGCTACATCCAGATGCGTAGCCCAGAAGTATCTCCAATTGCAGTTGTAGCGCTTGTTTCGCTTGCCTCCGCTGCCAGCATGGGGATTTTCTTTATGTGGAACTCCACCTCCATTGCTATTCCAACAGCAACAGACGGCATGTGGTTGTTCCTCTACGGACTCATAAGTCAGGCCATAGGCTGGCTGCTTATTTCACGCGGCTTACCGGGCATCCCGACTTCTCAGGCAGGATTAACAATCCTCATCATGCCAGCGCTATCGTTCATCTGGGATATCATCTTCTTTGCGAGACCAGCAGGCATTATGGAACTTACAGGTGGTCTCCTAGCCCTTACCGCCATTTGGCTCGGCACATCCTCTCAGGCGTCGGCTAAGTAATACTTCTTTGCCTCCGGCGGCTGGGGGAAACCTTGTTGAAACAAGGTTCTCCCCCAGACCCCCTTCCAAAAACTTTTATTCGCGAGATCACCACGTCATATATGACTTCTCGCGGCTGACGCACCACTAACTTAACTAAGAAAAAAATGCTGCCCTTCATATGAAGGGCAGCATTTTTTGTTTCATAATCCTCTTTAAGAGTACTTGATTAAATATAACAAAAAGTAATGACGCATAAGCCGCATAACTCAATAACCAACGGAGCGACCTCGCGAATGAAAGTTTTAGGAGAGTCCAGAGAAGCCCTTTTTCAAAAGGGTTCTCTGGCCGCCGGAGGCAAAACAAAAATCTACTGCGTCCTAAGCCTGAACATAACAGCTGCGGCGGGCATGGTGACGGCAGATATTAAAAGTAACGGCCAGATAAAATGCCATGTAACGGACAGATCTGCCCCCATGAGGAAAATCTCACGTAGCGCCTGAACAACATATCTGAGCGGATTGATGAGCGTACCTGTCTGCAACCACTCGGGCATGTTACTTATGGGCGTCGTAAATCCCCCAAGAAGCACCGACGGCATGATGAAAACGAACGCTCCTAGTAGCCCCTGTTGCATGGTTACAGACATGGAAGAAATAAATAGCCCCACACCTACAACTGCAACCAAGAAGGCAAGAAGAACAACGATGAGTGCTGAAATTGTTCCTCTGAACGGTACGTCGAACCAATAAGAAGCGCCTAGAGACAAGATCATTGCGTCAGCCAGTCCAAAAAAAACACATGGTACAGCTTTGCCGATAAGTATTTCATATGGCTGAAACGGTGCAACAAGAAGCTGATCAAACGTACCGAATTCTCGCTCACGAGCTACCGAAAGCGCTGATAGCAGCATGGCGATAACCATACTGATAATCCCACCCAGTGATGAAACAATGTACCAACGTGTTTCCAAGTTCCTGTTAAACCATGCACGGCTAACAAGCGAGGTATGCAGACCAGATGAAAGAAGCTCTGTCTGCAAGGATGTACCATATTGCTGCGTAATTTCCTGAACATACCCAAGTGCGACAGAAGCAACGTTTGAATTTCGCCCATCTGCTATAATCTGAATGACTGCCGTTTCGTGATTGATGATTTTGTCTGCAAAATCTCGTGGAATATGAAGCACAAGACGAACTTTTCGTGTGTTAATCAGTTCTGGAATCTGTGCTGTGGTATCTAAGGTATGAACCAGTTCAAAATGTGGTGATCCATTAAAATGGTTGAGCAACGTGCGGGACTGCTCAGTCTTCGACTCATCCAACACGGCATACTCCACGTTCTGTAAATCAAATGTAGCCGCGTAGCTGAAGATAACAAACTGAAACATCGGCGGTACGATGATGACAAACCGACTCTTCGGATCAATCAGAATCAACATAAATTCTTTGACTACGAGAGTCCAAATCCGCTGTAGCATTTCGATCATTGTGGCAACCTACGTCCTAACTTTTTGCGTGCAATCAACAACAGGACAACACTCATAAGAACCAGCACAAGGCTTGCCGGAATCAATACAGACCAGACATTACCAGCTAAGAATAAGGTTTGCGTAATGGTTACAAAGTACTTTGCCGGCACAATGGTACTTATATACTGAACGGCTTTAGGCGTACTTTTTAAATCAAACATGAGGCCGGACAAAAAGAATGCCGGAAGGAATGCGGATAAAACGGACCCCATTGCCGCCACAAATTGAATACGAGCGGCAGAGGAAATAAACAGCCCGAACCCAAGTGATGCGAGCAAAAACACACTGCCCAGAAGAAAAAGAAGAAAGACAGAACCTCTAAGCGGAACATCGAATAAGAAGACTCCAAGAAGAATGGAAAAGCCCATGCCTATCATACCAAGACCATAGTACGGCACCAACTTTCCTAAAAGAATTTCGTTTGACCGGATAGGCGTGCTTAACAGTGCTTCCATCGTTCCCCGCTCCCACTCTCGAGCAATAACCAGTGCGGTTAACTGCGTGCCTATGAGCGTCATAATCAGTGTCAGCAGTCCGGGGATAAGAGAATACGTACTAGTTGCCGCTGCATTAAACCAAATGCGCGATTCAATCATAATCGGAGGCGAATACTCTACACCAGCTTGCATTGCAGCTCGTTGCGCCCACAAGCCTATGGCATTCTGTATATAGCCTTCAATAATTCGTGCCCTGTTCGCATCTATTCCGTTGAGAATAAGCTGAATGGGTGCTTCTTGTCGGGATAACAAAAGCGATAAAAAATTTGAGCGGACATGAATGATACAGTCCACCTCACTTGTTTGCATAAGCTGAACAGCTTCCGACATGGAATGCACAGTCACCGGCGAAAAGTAACGGGATAGCTGAAAACGTGCTTTCAAATCCTGCGTCACCTGACTTGGTGAATCGACCACAATCGCAATAGGCACATTGTTTGGCTCCAAGGAAACGCCGTAGCCAAAAATAAGCAACAGTACCACTGGCATAACAATCCCCAACAAAATGCTACTGGGATCTCGCTTAATTTGCAGCAATTCCTTTCGGATAAAGCCACGGAGCCGTAAATAGGATAGTCCTGCCATGCGTGTATTTCCTTCCTGTTCTACTCACCTGCTAGTTTAATAAATGCATCCTCAATTGTCGGATCAGGAGTTTCTTTACTTACTGCCAGTTCTCTAATTTGAGCAGGCGTTCCCGCTGCAAGCTGCTGCCCCTGTGCCATAATTAACATATGGTCACAGTATTCTGCCTCTTCCAGAAAATGCGTAGTGACGATGACTGTTACTCCCTCACGGGAGAATTTGTTAATTCTCGCCCAGAATTCGCGCCGCGCAAGCGGATCTGCACCGGATGTAGGTTCATCCAAAAACAAAATTTCCGGCTCGTGCAACATTGCAGCCGCCATTGCCAACCGTTGCTTAAAACCAGCAGGCAGGCTCTGCGTCACCGCATTCTTACGATCTTCCATATCAAACTCACGCAGCGCCCAATCCAGCCGCTGTTGTAAGTGCGAACGATGCAAGCCGTAGGCTTTGCCGTAAAAACGCAAATTTTGCTTAACCGTAAACTGTTGATAGAGAGAAAATTTCTGCGCCATATAGCCGATACGAGACCGTGCTCTTGACGGTGCCGTACGCATATCGTTACCAGCCACATTGATTTCGCCACCGGAAGCCTTTAACAACCCGCACAGCATACGGAATGTGGTGGTCTTACCCGCCCCGTTGGCACCAAGCAGCCCAAAGATTTCACCCCGACATACGGAGAAAGAAATGTTTTGCACCGCTGTAAATGCACCGAACTGCTTCAACAGATTCGACACAACAATAGCCGGTTCTTTTCGCGCTATGACCTGTTTTTCCAGACCATGCACGATTTCAACTGACTTCTCCTCAGCGGGCTTCTCAATAGCAGCCCCGTCCTGATGAAGCATATCTACAAAGACATCCTCAAAACGTGGTGGCACCGGCTCCAAGTCTAATTTTGAAATCTCTTGGTGAGCCTTGTCCTCTGAAAGTAGTGCTTGAGGCCGTACAGGACTGTCTTTTGATAAAACAACTCGCACCACACCGGACTGAATAGAAGCATCCACAACATCACCCCGTTGCAACATCTCGCCATGCAGCGTGCGCGCGGTTTGCGGAGCTTTTGGTGCTATAGAAAAAACACGTCCCTCAACTCTGCTGTAGAAACTTTGCGGCGTCCCTTCTGCCAACTTAACGCCATGATGCATAACAATAACTTCGTTACAGCGTTCAGCTTCGTCCAGATACGCTGTAGATACAACTACCCCCACGCCTTCTTCTTCAACCAGCTGGTACACAATGCGCCAGATGTCGCGCCGCGAAACAGGATCAACACCTACTGTCGGCTCGTCTAAAATAAGTAGCTCAGGCACTTTTACCAAACAACACGCAAGCCCAAGCTTCTGCTTCATACCGCCGGAGAGCTGCCCTGCACGTCGTTGAGTAAATTCTCCAAGATCAGTCATATCCAGAAGACGCGCAAACTGCTCTTTTCGGGCTACCATCGGCACATCTTGCAAGTCTGCATACAAGTCCAGATTTTCTTGAACTGTTAAATCTTCATACAGCCCGAACTGCTGAGGCATGTAGCCAATTCTGGAACGCATACCGTCTGCTTCTTGAACTACGTCGTAGCCAAGCACAGTCATACTGCCGGACTGTGGAACAAGTAGTCCTGCGGCAAGACGCAGACAGGTTGTTTTACCTGCACCATCCGGCCCCACCAGCCCAGTAACGCTTCCCGCTTCTACACTCAGACTCAAGTCATCCAACGCAACAATAGGACGCTTGCTTTTGGGTTTGAAAACAACACGGATATTCTCCGCCAATAACAGCGGCTGCCCTGCCTGAACTTCCTGCATCGGCATAGAGTTACTGGCTCCGGGAACCGTTGTCTGGCTTCGGATCAGCATCAGGGATTACTGAGGAAGAAGTATCCAAAGCAATAGTCACAGGCATCCCCAATTTTAGTCTGTTATCTGGATCATCCACCCACACCCGCACTTCGTATACGAGCTGTGTTCGCAACTCTGTTGTTTCCACTCGCTTCGGCGTAAATTCTGCCTGCGGTGAAATAAAACCAACCCAGCCTTTGAAAGGCTCTGCAAAGGAGTCCGAATATACGGAAGCTCTCATACCTTCCATCACGAGTCCAAGTTCAGGTTCCGGTAAATAGGCGCGCACCCACTTAGGTTCTGTAACAGCGAGGGTAAATGCTACACGCGATGGGGAAGCAAGCTCACCAAGCTCTGCAATGCGGTTCTGAATAATGCCATTCACTGGCGCAACAAGCTTCAATTCACCCATGCGAACCCATAACAAATCTACAGATGCTTTCAATCCCTTCAACGTTGCTTTGGCCTCTGCAATATCTTCCTTGCGATAACCTTCCTCAGCGAGGCTTAATCCGTTTTTTTCAATCGCCAATTCCGCCTGAGCAAGCTTCACCGAGGTTACGGCATCATCAAGGCTTTGACGTGTACTTGCGCCGGAAGGCGTTGTGGTTTTCACACGACGAAGCAACGCCTGTGCATTTTTCAACTGAATCTCTGCAGCCTGAACTTTTGCCCTAGCCTGCAACACCTCCTGCGGACGCAAACCTGTTGTAAGGCGCTGAACAACTTCTTCCTGCGCCTCCACACGTGAAATTGCTTCCTGCAATTGAGCAGCGAGGCGATCTTTCTTAAGCACAGCAAGCACCTGCCCGCCCTTAACGACATCGCCCTCATCCACGTACATTTGTTCAATATATTCCTGCTCACTGAACGACAGCTGTACAGTTCTTAAGTCAATCTGACCGTAGAGGGTTACTTCTCTTTTATTATTCACCAGCTTGGAAGGATTTAAATACCACCAAAACACAAGTGCGATGCAGACAAGCAGTAAGATCAACAGCAGCTTTTTCTTATTCATTCATCAGCTCCTTATCAGCACGAACCTCTGCGTTACTGTTTCCATTACCTATGCGCTCCACATCATTAGTAGGCACAGCCTTCGAATTATTCTGAGCCACATCCCAGCCACCGCCGAGTGCCCGATACAGATGTATGACCTCACCAAGCTCCTGCTGACTTGCAACCACAAGAGCATCTTCAATTTCTATCTGTTCAAGCTCCCGCGCCACAACCGTATCTTTGCTTGCAAGTCCCCCCGCAAACAGCTGTCCGGCAAGAGCCGTAGCCTGCGTCAACTCCTGCATAGCACATGATAGTTCCGCAACCTGGCGTCTTGTTTCGGCAATGCCGACAGCACTGTTTTCCACTTCTGCAACTGCTTCAACAACCGTCTGCTGCAACTGGAACTTGCGCTGCTCTGCTAGAGACTCCTGCACTGCTACCTGTGCATCGATACGTCCACCAGTGAAAACCGGAGCCCAAATGCCAGCACCAAATGTATATACAAGAGTGTCTGCATGAAGCAGCTTTTCGAAATCAGTCGACTGGAAGCTTAAGACACCGCCCAACGAAATTTTAGGGTAACGCTCTCCTTCTGCTGCACCAATACGGGCTACAGCTGCGGCGTATTCCTGCTCAGCCTGACGTACATCCGGTCTACGTGAAAGCAGGCTTGCCGGAACATCCATACCGGCAACCACAGGTACAGCAAGCTGACAGCCCTCAGCATAGGAAAATTCACTCGGCGGCATCCCCAGCAGCACCGCAATACTGTTTTCTGCAACCGCTTTTGCCTGAATAAATGCATGCAGTTGTGCTTTTTCCTGCCGGACAACGGTTTGTGCCTGCAAATAATCCTGACGCGTTCCCGTTCCAGCGTTAAACCGCGAGCCAGTTAGTTGGGCTTGCTGTTTCAGCAATAACATTTTTCGTTCTAATATCCGGATACGAGACTCCAGAGTACGCAAATCAACATAGGCAAGTGCAAGTTCGGCCACCAGTGATACAGCCGCATCCCCATACGCTGCACGGTTTGCCTCAATAGTACTGTCAGCAGCTTCAACAAGGCGTTGTACACGCCCCCATAAATCGAGCTCCCAGCTTGCAAGGGCTGCACCCGCAAACAAGTTTGTCTGAATACCACCCGGCACCCCAATAAGTCCCTGAGCATCTTCCGCGGCACGAGTTCTGAGCCCATAGCCGCCCAGATACGCCTTTGGCAGTAAATCAGCACGACTTACACCGCGCTGCGCCCGCGCCTCAATTATCCGAGCACGAGCTATCTTGAGAGAAAAATTCTGCGTCAGTAATGTATCGACCAGCCGTTCCAATTCTGCATCGTTAAACTGCGTCCACCAGTGAACAGCTGTACTTTCCGGCTGCAGCATTGGAGTGCACGCCTTCCACTTTGTACCGTGGAAGGCCGAAAGATCCGGTGCAACGTAGTCTGGTCCCACCTTCCAACAACCACTCAACGCAACTGCTGCAAAGATCAAACAGACAAACTTCATAACGCCTTCAACAACCACTTGTTTCTTCATGCACGCCCCAACCAACTGTGGTTTATAAGAAAATTATTTGCATACTAAGACATACACTTTTTTTAGTTTTTTATTAACATGTTATAGGGATTTTATGTGGTGGGCTTATGATAAGTCTTCGGTGACGCTCAAGAGCGGGCTGCCTCCGGCGGCCTAAGAGCCTTTCTGAGTAGAAAGGTTCTTAGGAATCTCCAAAGACTTTTATTCGCGGGGTCAGCCCGTTGATTATGACATCACGCGGCTTATACATCACGACCTTTTCCGTTACGTTAGAAATAGGCTTTCAATAAAAAAAGGCTGGCCTTCGTATGAAGGACAGCCTTTTCTACTATCAGAAAGGTAGGATATCTAAGCCACGAGACTCCATAAACAGACTTGGCTCGCGGTTCAAAGTTCAGCTAGAGCTATTTCATTTGCTCCAAGCAGATGTTCAGGTTTTGCTGACATGCTTTAGCAATTTCAGAATCTTCCTGACCAATACGCTTACAGCATTCAATAGCTTCTTCAAGCGCAGTTTTTGCTTCTGGAAGCTGTTGAGCAAGCATAAGCGCAAGACCTTTGTTCATGAGTGAAAATGCGGTCTGCTCGTGGTCACCGTAAACCTGCTTTTTAATATCAATCGCCTGCTGATGCAGTTCGATAGCTTCTTCAGGTTTACCCTGCTCTTCACGCAGACGTCCGAGGTTGCCAAGACAGTCAGCTACTTCTGCGCTGTCATGACCCTTTTCAGTTGTCCAAATGTTAATAGCTTCCATGAGCACGAGTGCTGCATTGTCGAGATCTTTCTTCGCATAAAGAATGGAAGAAAGGTTAAGGAATGCATGTGCCATGTCATCCGCAGTAGTGCCCTCTGCAGTCTGCATAATTTGAATGCCTTCGTTAGCAATGGCTTCTGCCTGATCCATGTCACCAGTATATAATAAAATGCGGCTCGCATTCTGAATAAGCTTTGCTCTGAGAAGCATGTTTTCAGGCGCAACTTCTTCCTGCAATCCAATACAGATCATTGCAGCCTCAAGTGCTTCTTCCATCATACCGGATTCAGCAAACTCTACAGCGCGTTTCTGGAGTTGAGTAATCTGCTCCAAGCCTTCATTTTCAGTAGTTGTCTCTGTGTTAGTCATAACATTCTCCTGAGCGAAAAAATGCAAGAATCACGCCGTATCCGAGCGTTTCCTGCTTGTGTGTCTCATAGTTAGTATCCCACTGAAATAGCCTCGATCTCTTGTATCCACAAGCTTTTTAGCGTCGCCCGCAATATTGCAGTGAACAAAAAAGATGCGCATATGCAACGTTTACTGTTGCATATACGCATCGCATAATTCGAAAAACACGTCTCGTTATCCATTGTTTTCCATAAAGCACGGCACAAGTTTAAAGATCGGGAAGAATACGTCATCCACAGGAATATCCATTCTTTTAGCAAGATCTTGTTTGCGATCCAGAATAGTCTGCTTGTTTTTTGATTGTTCCAGAATCCATGTACGAATACGAAACATTTCCCGTTCTGTCGGCATCTTGTCTGCAATATATCCCACCCAAGTTGCGGCGGGCTTTCCGTCCCAACCAATTGCTTCCGGCGCATAGGTCATATCCAGAACCTGCGGGAAAAACTCTGCATAATCTTTTGAAGGATAGAGCTTTACTACTATCACCTGCATTTTACTCTGATTATGCAGATCAAGCGCAGCGGCTTTCGCTGTGTCTACCAAGTCCTCTTTCGAAAGCAAATGAGCCTCCGGCACCACAACGATTGCGCGCATGCGACGCATATTTGTCTTTTGAACATTCTCACTTTGCACTGCAACACACTTAAACTCTTTAACCTCTGCCAGACAGCTTTGTGCGATTACTAACGTTAACAACACAGCAATGGCAGTACAGAATTTCATAGGCATGGGTGAATCCTCTAAAGTGGTGTTATGCGTTGCTCCCCCTCGCAACACGGGACATCATCAGAAAGCTTTTGTTTTGCACCTGCAACAAGAAGTTTCTTTTGTAACACATTAGATAGAACTACTTCAATATGTTGATGATTTTCTAATTAACTGTATTTTTCCTTCTGAAACATGGTAGACATACAAACTTTGAAGTCACCTACTCACTCTATCAACGTAAGTACAACTGCGCATAGACAGAACACTATCTTTTGCAGACAGCATAACACTCCTAATTCTATCAAAAACCGACAGATAGAGTCTTATGCTGGACAAATTTGTAATTTTCGGTACAACTAATTTCCACATTTTTAGCAAGCACATGCAAAGGGACACATTCCCTGCTGTCGGCGTCAACCGCAGGTTTCCGCCATATTGGTGCTCTTTTAACGCACTGTAATCTTGTATAAATACAACACCTGTGTAATGACTAATCAAACGAAAGTTTACACGATTTGTGTTGAGAACACAGACTCAGATAATTACTCTGCTGTGTTACGTGTTTTTCTTTACTGCCTAAGTAAAACACACAACCCACAGCACCATTACTTTATTTCAATTACGAGCGAGTAAACCATGAATGCTATGAAAAAGTTATGTACTGAGGAAAATGGACATAAAACAGTCCTGCAGGGGAACATCGCCTTTGCTGCTGGATGCGTACGCAATGGCATCCATGCTGTAGACGGCTACCCTGGGACTCCTAGTTCTGAAGTAATCGACAAGGGCTTGTCACAAGTTCAGGACATGATCACTGTTGGCTGGTCCGTTAGTGAATCTGTTGCACTTGGCGTTGGACACGGCCACACCCTTGCCGGTCGCGACTGTGTTGTAACCATGAAAATTCCGGGACTGTTCCAGGCTGGTGACGTATTCACAAGCCTTGCAACCTTCTCCGTTCCTCGCGGTGGTCTTGTTCTTTATGTAGCAACAGACTTTACCCCAAGCTCCACTCAGCACGTAATTGACCCGCATCTTTTATACAAAAGCTCTTTTGTTCCTGTATTTGAACCTCGTAATCATCAGGAACTGTACGAGTCTTCCAAAATTGCGGCTGACCTTGCACGCAAGTTCAACACCGCAGTAATTATCCAGCCAAGTGGCGTACTCTGTCACAGTGAAGGTCTGGTAACACTTGCTGAGACCGAGACTCGCGATATCGCAGAAGTTGCGCCAATGAAGCAGCTTAACGCACTGCCTAACCTTGCACGCATCAACTACGACCGCGTTATGGATGAGCGCATGCCTGCACTCACCAAGTACATCGAAGAAAGCCCGCTCAACGTTCACATTAAAGGCAACGGCAAACGCGGCGTTATCGCATACGGTGTAAACGCTCTGTACATGGAAGAATACAAAGAGCTGTACGACAATGACATCGATGTACTCTCCCTCGGGTTCACCAACCCGCTTCCAATGCAGAAAATTAAAGATTTCTGTGCATCCATTGAAGGTGATGTATACGTTCTGGATGATGGCTACCGCTACTTACAGGACGAATGTGCAGCTGCCGGCCTAAAAGTAATCGGCAAGCCTGAATTCAGCAAAGTAACAGAATGGACTCCAGCAAGCATTGCTGCATTCCTTGGTGAAGACATCACCACAAAAACTGTTGCTGCTCAGCCAGTACCGCGTCCGCCAATGATCTGTGCAGGTTGTCCTTACCGTCTGTTTGCTCAGGTTGCATCCCGCATGAAAAAGAGCGGTCAACTTGAAGCTATCTTTGGAGACATCGGCTGTAACACTCTGCTCTACTTCATGAACGCACTCGATACCGGCCTTGCAATGGGCGCAAGTGAAAGCAAACGTACTGGCTACGTTCTTTCCAAGCCTGAATCCGCAAGCAAATGTATCAGCCTCATTGGTGACGGTACCGAATGTCACAGCGGCATGGACGCAACCCGTAACGCTGTATTCAGAAACGTAGCCGGTGTTAAAGTTCTTCTCGACAACGAATGGACTGCTATGACTGGCGGTCAGCCAAGCCCAAGCTCCCCTGTTAACCTCGCAGGCGATGAAAACCGCTTTGTGATGACAGAAGCACTCCGTTCTCAGGGCACTGATGTTGTTGCTGTGAGTGCATACAACTACAAAGAAATTAGAAAGAGCTTACGCAAAGCACTTGCAGATGCAGAAGAAGGCAAGTTTACCACCCTCGTTGTTCAGGGTACCTGTATCCGTAAAGTGCCAAAATCTGCTTACGGTCAGAAGCTCACTGTTGATACTGAAAAATGTATCGCATGTGGCGCATGTAACATCTGTTCCGGCTTGAGCCTTGATGAAAACGGTCAGCCAGTATGGAACAACATCTGTTCCGGTTGTGTATCCCAGACTCCGGCATGTATGCAGATGTGTCCAAAAGGTGCTATCTCCGTTGTTGATCCTAGCGATGTGAAGGTAGAGAAAACAACTGTTGAGCTCCCTGAGCCTCCACAGGACATCACTGTACCTGCCCTTTCTGATGAAGAACGCCCAGAGCGCCTTTCTCTCTCCATCCGTGGTGTTGGTGGTCAGGGTAACCTCTTCTTCGGTAAGGTTCTCGCTCAGCTCGCGTTCACCGCAGGCTACGGCGACAAAAACATCATCAAAGGTGAAACACACGGCATGGCTCAGATGGGCGGCCCAGTTATCTCCACCTTTGCATGTGGTAATGTTCGCAGCCCGCAGATCATTCCAGGCACAGCTGATGCTCTTATCGTGATGGAAAAGAGTGAACTTCTGCGCCCGGGCTTCCTCGGTATGCTGAAAGATGGCGGAACAATCCTCTTCGCCGACACAGCTATCGTTCCACAGGGCTTTGATGCTGAGCAGTACCCTTCTGATGAAGCAATTGCAGAGCTTGTAGAAGGCTACAACGTAATCAAGCTCGACATCCTCAGCGAAGCAATCAAACTTGGCGATTCAACTGGCCGCAGTGCTAACGTTGTAATGCTCGGTGCCCTCAGCACCGTAGCACCATTCAACACACTGCCTAAAGAATGCTGGTTAAGCGCACTTAAAAACGTAACCCCTGCTAAAATGTGGGCTGGCAACTACGCAGCCTTCATGGCAGGTAAAAACCTTATGTAGTAAAGTAGCCGCTCGGCTATTTTCAGACTGAACGAAGCTCCCCATCGTATTGTGCGGTGGGGAGCTTTTTTTGTTACCTCACTAGCCGCAATCTAGCACTATCCTAGAGTAATCGTTGCACTAACGAGAAAGGCTCTAGGATATGCCCGACTTACTCTCGCACAATATTCCTGCTTCTTGGAAATAACGATCTAACCATAGCAATACAACACTCTCTCAATACGGATTTGTCCGGCCTATGTGATTATGTTAACTTGTAAAAAGCACAGCATATTCCCGTTTTCGAAATACCAATTGCCCAGCCCTGCACTTTGTCGTACGGTTACGTATGATCAGTACTCTGTTAACGATCTGATTTTGTATGAAGAATAGCGCTTGAGATAGCTAAATAGCTAACTTCAAAGCGCTGACATTCATGCATTTATTCTGCACAATGGAGGAGTTGGGATGTATTACGAAATTACGCCGGACGGCGCAGGATTTTTGCCAAGAGAAGCAGCAAGGATGGATGTAGACGGTCTTTACCTCCGCTCATTGTCTGTTGTTTATTATCTCACGGGAAGCGCAGGAGCTTTGTTGATAAATGGCAGCGCATCACTCTCTCCGCTAAGTGTTCTCAAGCAGGCACCGTTACTCGGCACCCCGCAAACGCTCCATATTTACCAACGCCACGAAGAAGAAACTATCGCTGCAGATTCAGTAAAAGCGCTGTTCAATCGAGATTATCCTTCTATGGCCATCACGCATGAAAGCACGTCGATGGATGCCCTTATACTTCTTACTGACGGAACAATCACGGCTGATCTCGTTCATCTAACCGAGGCCGAATTTTCCACAATCACCCCGCCGCAACGTGAACAACGAATAGCTATAAACTGCCTTAACAACCTGTTTGCGCCACTAAAACTGCTCGATGTACATGTTGATATGCAGTTTAATGGAGAAATGTATTTACCAATTCCCGACCTGCAACTTTCCCAACAAGAGATGAAAGAGTTGGCAAAAGCGCAACCGCGTCCTGAACCCTACAAAGCAGCACTTACTATCGGACTCTGCGTGGGACTTTTTGACATTGCTCCGCCTTATACGAAGTCTACACAACCAACAGGTTGCTAACGTAGCTGAAACAAAATAAATGAACTTATCCCCAAGAAATTTATAGTTAATTGAAGCCTTTTAACCACAGAGGAGTCTATGGGGATTTTAAGAAAACTATGGCGAGGCGAACTGCCACTATACGTTGCCTTTTGGTTCTTTGGTGTAATTCTCGGCATCATAATAATTCTTTGTGTGAATGAATTTACATTTGAAGCAAAGGATGTCCCAACCTCTTTTCGCCTCGGCTGGCTTTTGCTTGCGTTGCTGTACACTGGATTTATGTGCATTGCGCTGTGGCGTAGCGCAGACAAATATAAGGGTCACCCTATCTGGTCCATAAGCGTCCGCTTCTATTCGGCTATCTTATTTATGACGTTCATAAGCTTTGTTGTGACTACCATACAAATCATCATCAACACATAACGGTTTGATTTTAAAGATTTTGAAAAGAACCCCCACCTGTATCCATCAATGAAGATTGATTTATTTTCAAAATAGTTAAATTTTTACTTGCTAAATTAGGCACTCATCCGTAAAAGTCTTCTCCGTTGCTGGAAAACATTTCCTTAGACAACATAATCAGGTGGGGTTCCCGAGTGGCCAAAGGGAACAGACTGTAAATCTGTCGGCGTATGCCTTCGGAGGTTCAAATCCTCCCCCCACCACCACGAAAATTTAGCCAGTCGAAAGACTGGCTTTTTTTATGTCCGAATTTTGCGCTCCTCATTCCTCTTCCAGACCGAATCCTACCTCCCCCTAAAAGTTCTCTTTCAAAAAAGCACAAAACTCTTCCTCTTTGCAGCGCATAACGTTCAACCTCTTATTCAATCCGCTTGCACATCCCCAAAAAAGGACAGGTAGTAAAAAACCACTTTCTAGATACTGAAAACAGGCTAAAACGCAGAAAACCTCTCCCTATCAGCCCGCCGAAATAATAAATTTCATTTTTTTTCATTTTTTGCTTGCCAAAACCTTCCAGTGTCTATAAATCCTGTCTTCGCTGCTGGCGTAGCTCAATTGGTAGAGCAGCTGATTTGTAATCAGCAGGTTGCGGGTTCAAGTCCCATCGCCAGCTCCAGCAGGTGGGGTTCCCGAGTGGCCAAAGGGAACAGACTGTAAATCTGTCGGCGTACGCCTTCGGAGGTTCAAATCCTCCCCCCACCACCACGAAAATCAAGCCAGTCGAAAGACTGGCTTTTTTTGTGTCCAAATTTCTTTAAGCGCGTCATTGCATAACAATCCGCCCTTGCGTCCCATTTCGATAAAACGACTCTTGCCGAACTCACCAGCGTTTGTTTTCTACACGCTAAAAAGTCTATCTCCTTCCTATCCCATACTGCCCTACTAGCCTAATCTCTTTCTATCCTTCTTTGCACGTGCCCAGCTCTTATGCATAAAAAAAGCCCTTAGTGGCTAAGGGCTCTTCATAATCTATTTCAGATAAAACTTGATAGTCGAAACTACGCGTATCGTTTTGTATCGTGAGAACTTCTCCATATACATGTCACTTGAATTCCTTGGATACAGCTGGAATACGCCTTGGTTCGCTTGCTTAATTGCACCTACCTCCGCTCCGGAGTCTTTAGCAAACTGTTCGGCACTGCTACGGGCATTGACGGTAGCCTCATGAATCATTTCAGGCTTAATTTCATTCAACTGTGTAAAGATATATACCGGGTTGCCTGATTCAGGGTGACCTTCTTTGATTATGCTGACACCTTTTTTAATCAACTCACCCACATTTTGATACGCACGATCAATAGCATCAAGATCATCTGTCTGAACCGTAATAATTTCGGAAACTATATAGCGCTGTCCAACAGGCCCCTCTTGTCCATATGTAACAGCAAAACGATCCTGAACGTCTACTGTCTTGAAGAGCTTAGCATCCTTAGACAGTCCCTGATCCAACAGGAACTGCTTAATGAGGTTTGAATTTGCCTCAATCGTAACCTGTAATGCTGAAAGATCATCACCAGTAACGACATGTTTGATTGACCATGAGGCAGTATTTGCCTCTACATCTTTTAAAGCAAGCCCTTTTACGGTCACATAACGTTCTGACCCGCGAAAATTAATAAGCCCCAACATAATGACGGCTGCCGCCGCAACAATTCCGAAAGCTAATATAGTCGCACTAAGGGGTGATATTACTTTTGAGACTTTTCCATTTCCATTTACCATATCATCACCTGTCCTTTTATAACTGCTTAGGGTGAAGCTTTGTAGTTTTTTGATAGCTAAGAGCATAGCACTTTAGCTTTTGCGACTGAAGAAAAAAACGCTGAACTATAAATATAGCACTAAAGTCAAAACAGTTATCAATTACAAATCATTTCTGCACTATGCATATTTAGATTATCACATTGCAGGGTCAGATTATCATCATTACTTCATAACGAAACATCTTATTCTCTGATAACGAACGTTGGCAACTTTGTTTCGAAAGATTTTGTTCAACAATATTCATTTCTTGAAAAAAAATTACTACAACCATTTGTTACCAGTTAGAAAAATAATACAATTCGAAGTTGCTTGCAGAAAAATTCACAACACCAATCTAAGGTTTGGATAAAGGGTTCTGTTATGAATAAATTTATCTATGCAGCAATATTTGTCTGTTTATTTTGTATAAATGCTACAGCGGCTGATAAATCTGAAGATACAACATGGTCACCACCTCCTACAAAGATCCTCAACATTGACACTTGGCAAAAAGGATTACGTGGGGAAGGACTCGCAAACCTGCAACACATCATGCCCAACTTAATGGCTGTGAACGCCCAGGATATATTCCCACTCAACTTTCAAGCTACTAATTATGAACTATATGAGATTCCCAGCGTAGCAAAAGTGCTCGCGCATCCCGCTGTCTCTGCAGTGGTTGTAATCACTCATGATGGGAACGTCTTACTAGAACACTATAAAAATGGGCATTCCCGCTCCTCAACGTTTTCAGATCAATCTAGTACCAAATCAATTGGCTACATATTGCTGAATCAAGTCTTAAAAGAAGGAAAAATTTCTTTAAACGAATCAATTGAGAAGTTTATACCCAATATTGGTTCTGGGTTCCGTGGTCGAACTGTAGGCGACGTTGCCTCCATGGCAGTGAATCACAATGTCGCGGAATTGGCTGCGTATCTCAACGACCCTCAAGCGTTGGAAATGTTCAACCGTGACGAACGAGTCATAGGGTTACAACGAAACGACGAACGAGAAACTATTAGTCTTTTCGTGCAGGATATAGATATCGCCCCCAACTCCAAATCAAACAAATGGAAAGGCGAGATAGCTAACTATGCAACAATTAACACGACCGTTCTTGGGATGGCGCTGGCGAATGCAGCAGGAACCCGTTTAGAAGACATGGTACGCTCTCTTCTTCACCGTATTGGTGGTCAAAATACAATCTACATGGGAACAGATTTTGACGGCACTCCTGTAATAGGAGCCTCTTTATTAAGCTCAACAGTTGACTTTGCCCGCTACGGTCGACTTCTTATTGAAGACAAAGCACAAGCAATCGAAGATATAAAACAGGCCGAAACTCAAGGACAACCTGTTCCTGCAGAACTGACCAGCATTAAAAGCTACTATTACAAGTCTATGATCTCAAACCAATATGGATTGGGACACAGCGGATGGGGAGGCCAACTTATTTGGGCCGACCCAGTATCTGGAATAATTGTCGCCATAAACAGTCAGCTCACTAGCATGCTTCCAGCCCCTTACGATCACTTCAACAAGCTCTACAAAGCGACCCTTGATATAGTGAAGCACTACAGATAAGAGCCAGCAACCGTTTGCCGGTCATTACATCCACAATAATTACAAAAGGCTTACGATGAATTCTTTGTAAGCCTTTTTTCGTGACTCCTACCCCCTACAAAGCCTTCTCTTCCTTCTCCACACTTAATCTTTTTTTCATGACTACCAAAACATCACAAGCGATGCATCATTGAAAGATCGTGTTTAAGACACACTTCTATTCTTGCCGTTCAATTTTTTTTTAAATTTCTGCTTGCCAAACACATCTGACATGCGTAGAACCCGTCTCCGTTGTTGAGAAATACGTTCTACAGCAACAAGCACAATTGGTGGGGTTCCCGAGTGGCCAAAGGGAACAGACTGTAAATCTGTCGGCGTACGCCTTCGGAGGTTCAAATCCTCCCCCCACCACCACGAATTTAAAGCCAGTCGAAAGACTGGCTTTTTTTTGTGTGTGCAATCCCAACTAAGTTGATAGATAATAAAAAAACGCTGCAATTAAATACGTTGCAGCGTTTTTAGCTAATAGAACTTAAATTGGAATTATTGTTTCAGCATTGTTATCTTTAAGCTTCAAATTTTTCGTAACAACCCTGTCTGAAGTATTTGCATAGCAATATACACACAGATGCCCACATGTATCATACATACCGATGTCTTTACTTATCACACAACCGCATTCTTCACGCTGCCCTTTATCCTTAGGAACCATTTTTAGATTTGGCATTGGCAGCAAAGAATGCTGAGTTTGATATTGCCTTAAAAAATCAGTTAATTTTTCATTCTTCGGAGTGCAAAGCTTAAACAATAGTTCATCATCGATGCATTTGTTTTTACTTACACCATACTTTGTAAGATCTCTCTTTTCACAACAGGTCGCTATAGCTAGGCCATATTTTTTTGCAATTTTTGACAGCTCAATAGCAAAGGTAACTTCTTCATCAATCGAAGGAGCACGCAGGTCAGACAGCTCACTACACTTCAATGTATTTTGCACCTTCCTATAATCTGCAATATCAACGAAGCTAATCACAACCTTTTTAGTATGCCCCTGTAGTTGCTTCGCCAGCTTTTCAAAGCGCTTAATGATTAACGATACGGTTAACCCATTCCCCAAAATAATTGGATCAAAACGCCAAACAATACGGTCCGCACCAATACGGGTTGAAAGTTCTTTAAATGTTGCCAATCGCCGCTCTAAGTTAGGCACGTTTGGTTCGAGCTTCTCAGCATCATAGTCATTAAGTGTATACTGGAAATAGTAGGCTAAGTTCCGTGAATCCAGCTCATCAAGATACTTCAACATTGGAGCAGGATTTTTTGTCCAAAAAACAATTGCTCCTGTCCTGCTAAAACTAATGTAACTCTTCTTTCTATTAAATGGGTTTATCCAAGCTAGATAGCCCGTTCGCAATCTATTCATAAACCAATCTGAATGATATGCAGGAATGTCTGTAGAGCGACTGACAGAAATTATTGCTGGAGCTTGGGCATTTTTTTCACCTTCATTAGTCTGAAGAATCTCTTTTTTTGGCATCTTTTCTCCTCAGCACTTTTACCTATCTATAGTTAATATTAGGCAAACCGCTCAAAAGCATTCTTACATCCATATGGATCACAATGGCTACCTGCTTTTTATACTTGGGACAGTTTGATGGCAAATCGCTTAAAAGTCATACCTAGTTTGTGACGCCACAGCAGGAGATAATATCGTATTGGTCCTAAATGTTGTGAATCATGCCGAGCTCTCTAGTCTGTGCTACCAACTCTTCAACTTACGTTCTACTCAACCTCTATACCCTGATCTTGGCAGAGCTTGACTAAGTCCTTTGCAATAGCTTGCAGGACTGCTTGATCCTTAAGCCAAACAAAACTCTCTACGTCGAATTGTTCTTTCATGTAGATATCAACGCCACTCGTTTTCCAACCGAGTTTTTTCCACAGAGCCAATATGTAACGTTTCTGCTTCATATACGGAGCATTGTCGGGAATAGCATAGAAATCTTTCTCAGGCTTAGGTGCTGTTTGTTGTTTAGCAATAAACACAGCCCCACGCTCTTCCATATGGCGCAACAGACGATAACGCTGTTTGTAATCAAGCTTAGCTGCGCTGCTTACTCCAAACATATCTTCCAGCATGACTTGGTACGTATCATCATCGAGGCCAAGCTGTTTTTTGCCCAAATGAATTTTTGCTAGCTCTGTGTTCCTGCTCATCATATTTCTCTCTAGCTGCTCATCAGGTCGGAATCGCCAATCTTTGGCGAATGCCCGTGGCTGTCTCGGACAGTTTCACACTTACGACTTCGTTAGTAATAAAAAAACGCTGCATACAATCTCCAGTTTATAGGAATTGATTGTGCAGCGTTCAATATTTTGCAGGTCGATTAAAAAAAGCTACCACCGGACAAAAGCATTCCTTAGTCAAAACTATTCCAATGCCCACAGTTCTCGCAGGAAAAAGCAGATGGGGCATATTCATCGCTTTGCTTGGTTACTTCCACCTCATTAAGATGACCGCAATTTTCGCATGGCATCAATGCTACTGAGCGTTCAGGGTCAAAATCATAAATCTCCCCATCAATGGTGATGCTGTCAGTAAACTGGTCCATATTCATCATCGGCTCCTTCGACTGAATATTTTTAGATTATCAGCGTAAATGTACCGTATGTAACTATTCAGAGCAACGAGTGATGAATAGTTACAAGGTATAATCTGACCACAATGCATGTCTCAACCAATGCTTACCCACAGGAGCTAAGCCAACGCCTGCCCCAAAGAATCCTCCAGAAAGACTGCCTCTCTTCAAATAGACAAAACTACATTCTTCTACCGTAGGCACCCCGACTTTCCTAAAATTTGAAAAAATATTTTTTTTAGCTTGCCAAAGGTGCCCGACATGCGTAGAACCCGTCTCCGTTGTTGAGGAATACGTTCTACAGCAACAAGCACAATTGGTGGGGTTCCCGAGTGGCCAAAGGGAACAGACTGTAAATCTGTCGGCGTACGCCTTCGGAGGTTCAAATCCTCCCCCCACCACCACGAATTTGAAGCCAGTCGAAAGACTGGCTTTTTTGCGTTCTACCCTTTTCTGTATCTGCTTACACTCTATCCCGCCGCAACGGCGACTTGATAACCATACAAAAGCGGTTCTCTTTAGCAACCACGTATTCCCCAATAAAAAAAGCCAGTCGTATTGACTGGCTTTTAGTGTCTAATCTCATAACTCATGTCTTGAGTTCCGTAATATATCGTTATGCAAACCCAGCCTCCCCAAGACCGGATATCCACTAACAATTGCCCCAGACACTTGAGTCTCTATGAACTTGCTTTCAAGCTCTTCTATACACTCAAGTTCTGCCAGAACCCCTTGAAGACTTTCCTACCTACCTCAAAGGATTTCTCAGGCAACGTCTGCATAAGACTGATCTTTATCAGATAACCACGCAGCACACCTGAAACAGGCTCCTCATTTGTAGCTCTGACTGAGATCGAAGATACTTATTTCATATTCTATCTCTACTGTGGTCGTTGCGTAATAGGTACAGAACGCTCAAACTGTGCCTGGCTGTAGACTTCGCATAAAAGCTGATCAGCCACACCGTTCAATCGCTTCTGCAAACCGGTAGGCAGTGCTTCTATTTCTTCTGCTAACTCAGCCATGAGGCTGAGTAAGTTCTCTGAAAAATATCTAGTTTTGGATTCTGTCTTTTGTGTTGCTTTTGACATTAGCCCCTCCGTAAGTCATTTCTCATTCGTCGCTTCTTTTTTATTCAGCAAAAAACATGTGTAGGGTCTGCATTAAAACAAATTTCGATACAATGTTAACAATGCAGCATGCTCAGACGCTCATGAAGCGATACAAAATATATTGCTTACCTTGTATGACTTCAAAATCATCTTGATTTTTACTTGGTCAAAATCACATGCCGAAAAATTCTAACGTGTTGGCTAAGTGTTCTTGATTATTTTTGCAAACATTATTTTGCTTTTGAGTCATTTTTTTGCTGTAAGTAAATGTTAACTTAATAAATATGTTAAGTAGTAAACACTTTTCACTTGCCAAAACAGACCGTCATGCGTAGAACCCATTCTCGTTGCCAAGGAATACATCTTCCTAGCAAGACCATACATGGTGGGGTTCCCGAGTGGCCAAAGGGAACAGACTGTAAATCTGTCGGCGTACGCCTTCGGAGGTTCAAATCCTCCCCCCACCACCATGGAACACGCTTGCGGTTAGTTTGAAAAAACTGACCGCTTTTTTTTATGGTTAAAAGCAACTTGCCCAAAACCTCTTCTGATACCCTCCACACCATACTTTAAGCATCATAAAAAATTCCCAAATTGCATATCCAAGCATTATGCCATATAATAAAAATTGTTTTTCAGATGTGGCATAAGCAACATTGGAGATTATTTTATGCAACAACCAAAACGCTCTTCAGAAGAGGCTAAAAAGCTTATCTGCCCGTTTCAGTTGGGGAATGCTGATTTTGCCTTTCGTTTTAAAGACGATAATTCTGACCATGGAAAATGTATGGCAGAACGATGCATGGCTTGGAGCGACGGACGCTGCCTGCTTATCCCCTCCGCGCAATAAAACGTTTAACCAGATTATCAGGCTCAGAACCGTATCATCATATATGGTTCTGAGCCTTTTTTTATCCTTTCTTAGTCAGCTTCAGCACACCTTTCAGTACGCCAATCCAACATCCCGAAATACCATTCATTAATTCTATACTGCATTAGTAGATAATAAATACACGCCTGCGACTACTTTTTTAGCCTACGATTACTGCACAACTTCCATTTTCGAACTGTATCTCTATACGGTGAATAGTTTCCTTATCTCGTGTTATTCTACACTGCTGTTGTAGAAATTAAATTTCATATCTTTTTATTTTTCCTAAATAATTCCGCGTTATATTATGTATTTTCATGATAGTATTTTTCTAAATTCAAAATAGTTTTTTGTGTCTATTTAATACCGCAGCACTCTACTTTATCCATTTAGTGTCAAACATAAACGTAGCTCAAACTGCGAAAGTAGTTACATACCAAAACAGTATAGTTATAATCACTATAATAGAATTTGTAACATGCTGTTTTCAGGAACAATATAATTCATACATGTTGCGAAAGATATTTCCGACCTTGCTTGTTACGTATTAATTTAAATTTTTATGAACGTTTTTCTACATGACTGTGCTACATTATTAACGAAATAGGAAAATTTAGTATGCAACTATATTTTCTCCTTTTGCCGTGTGTGTTGGTAAAAGGACGTCTGTTAACCCTTGGATGGCCAAGGAGGCCAGCATGTATAAAACTGAAACGTGGAATTGGGAGGTCGGTCAGCGCACCATTGCGGACATGACACCCAAAAACGACCACAAATGGCAGGAAGAGATTTTTATTTCTCCTGATGGGGAAAAGGCTTCCGCCGTTGTATGCCTAGATGATGCTGAGTTCTCAATACGGACGAATGACAGTGTTTCTGAAAACACATTCGAGAAATTGTGGGAACTTAAGTACACTGCCAATGGTGATCTTTGCTGCTATGCGATGCAGGACGAAGAATGGACCATGATGGTAGACGACAAGGCTTGGGAAGAAACCTATGGCTTTGTCTGGTCCCCATTGTTCAGTGCTGACGGCAAAAACGTTGCCACAGCAGTTCAGCAGGACATGGAGTATGGCATGTCCGTGAACGGAGCAATCTGGGAAAACCTTTTTGAAAACGCCAACAACTTTGCGTTCAGCCCCGACGGGACGAAATCAGCAGCTGTAGTTCAGGTTAAGCCTATGGGTCAGGCAGATCTGAAAACATTCCGCAGCGGCATATTCTCCCTCGCAGTTGACGGCGTTGCGTGGGATAACAATCTCATGAATTTATGGACACCTGTATTTGACAACAATGCATACCGCGTTGCTGCACAGGTACGTCTCAACCTCTATGAATACAGTATTATTGTAGACAATATTGTTTGGGATAATACGTATCAGGGCGTATGGGAACCATGTTTCACTCCGGACGGAAAGCACGTTGTTGCGCCGGTTCGTCAAGGTGGAAAATGGGGAATGGCTAAGGACGGACAGCTCATATGGCAAGCCCAATACGCTAACTGCTGGCACCAGCAGTATGGTGCAGGCGGCGAAAACCTCTACGCTATTGTTGCCCCTGAATACGGGAAATTCACCGTTGCAGTTAACGACAAGCCTTGGGATATGCGCTTCCCTGTTATTACAGACCTTGCAGTATCTCCTGACGGCAATAAGGCTGCTGCTCTTGCAAACACCATTAATAAAAATTGGCGTATTTGTGTAAACGGTTCCGCTTGGGATGGTTCATACGACATGGCGTGGAAACCTGTATTCTGTCCAAAGAGCGAATCGGTTGGTGTCAAAGTGCGTAAGAATGGCAAGTACACTGTACTCGTTAACGGCAAAACAGTCGGCAGCGAATTTGATATGTGCTTTGACCCTATCTTCAATGCCGATGGCAGCAAAGTTCTTGTTCGTGGTCTTCACGATGGAAAAGCTCTGCGTATTGTTGCTAATGTGCCTAAATAAACGACTGGAGATTTCGCTATGAACAGTCTCTACAATTTTGCTGTAGGACCGTTAGCATGGGCAGCCTTTATCATTCTGGCTGTAACCGCAGTGTGGCGCCTGTGGTCCATGTACTCCCTTGCTAAACAAAAAGATGCGTCATCTGTAGCATACATGAACTGGAAATTTAGCCTGCGCTCAATTTTCAACTGGTTTATTCCCTACAGATCACTTGGTTGGAAAACAAATCCAGTTCTTACTGCAGTTACCTATGTATTCCATTTTTGCTTTGTCATTTTGGTTATTTTTGTGACCCCTCATCAGATTCTTTTGGAAAACGCGTTCGGAATCACCTATCCGACACTGTCTCCAGAAGCTGCTCAAGCTCTAACACTTATTGTGATTGCCTGTTGCTGTTACTTTGCATACCGCCGCGTAACCAACGTTACTGTCCGCTATGTTACCCGCGCAAACGACTGGATTACCCTCGGTCTTGTTGCGGCTCCGTTTGTTACAGCAATACTCTGTTCATGGAGCATCGGCGGAGAAATTCTGCCACTGCTGCACATACTCACAGCAGAAGCTCTTATCGTTGCCATTCCGTTCACCCGTCTTGCTCATATCTTGTTCGCCCTGTTCACCAGAGCCTACATAGGGTCTGAATTCGGCGGCGTACGCAACTGTAAAGACTGGTAACGGGACTGGAGGAACTAATGAGTATTCAAAACAGAAAAATTGAGGATGAAGGTCTCGCCTACGGTGTAAGCAAGCTTACTACTGATAAGATCCAGCAGACATTCAAAGCTCTCATTGATAATGAAACCGGTGCCAAACTTAAAGCTTTCTCCGAAAGCTGCATGCGTTGCGGCATGTGTGCAGAAGCTTGTCACTTCTTCGTTTCCCATGGCAACGATCCTTCCTACTCCCCTGTAGGCAAAGTTTCACAGACCATGACCAAGCTGCTTGCCGCAGACGGCAAAGTAACTCCTGAAGACATCTACGGCATGGCACAGGTTGCATATACAGAATGTAACTTATGTCGCCGCTGTGTTCACTACTGTCCTATTGGTATTGATGTAGCTTACATCATGACAACTATTCGCCGCTTCTGTCACAAACTTGGCGTAACACCACAGTACATTCAGGATACAGCACACTCCCACTCTGCAACCATGAACCAGATGTGGGTAAAAGATGACGAGTGGATTGACAGTCTCTTCTGGCAGGAAGACGAAGCACGTGAAGAATTCCCCGGTCTCCGCATCCCTATGGATAAGGAAGGGGCTGACTTCTTCTACTCCGTTATCGCACCGGAACCAAAATTCCGTACCCAGCTTATCTATCAGGCTGCTGCAATCATGAACCATGCCGGCTGTGACTGGACTATGCCATCCATGCCGGGCTGGGATAACAGTGACATGTGTATGTACTCCGGCGACTTTGAAATGATGGGCCGCCTGAAACGACAGCACTACGAACTGGCGCAGAAGCTTAAAGTAAGCCGAATTGTTATGGGTGAATGTGGTCACGCATTCCGCTCCATCTACGATAACGGCAACCGCTGGCTCGGTTACAAAGACTATCCGGTACCTGTAGTGCACTCCATTGAGTTCTTTGCAGAGCTCTTTGAGCAGGGTCGCATCAAGCTTACCCACAAACTTCAGGAACCGGTAACAATCCACGATCCTTGTAACATCATCCGCGGCTACGGTCTTATGGATAAACTTCGCTACGTTGCTCACGAACTATGTGAAAACGTCATAGAAATGTATCCAAACCGCGAACACAACTTCTGTTGTTCAGCTGGCGGCGGCGTTATTAACTGTGGACCTCCATTCAAAAAAGTACGTGTAGAAGGCAACCGTGCTAAAGCCGATCAGCTTAAAGCAACAGGTGCTAAGATCTGCATTGCTCCGTGTCACAACTGTCACGGCGGTCTCGAGGATGTTATCCACCATTACGAGCTTGGAATTGAACTCAAATTCCTCGGCGATCTCATTTACGAGTTAATGGAAAAACCGGAATAAATGGAGAGCACCATGAACAAAGTATTCACTTCGATACTGATGGTCTTTGCCTTCATGCTGACCGTTCCGGTAGCAACCGCAGTAGCTGAAGGCATGCCTGAAGGCAGAATGGATGTACCGCAGCTTGCACCGTTCAAGTATGCACCAGCTGTCTTTGATCACGATCCACATAACGAGAAAGCTGGTCTGGATGAAGACTGTAGTGCATGTCACCACGGCAGTGACGAAGGCATAAAAGTTCTGGAATACGATGAAGAACTTCCATGCGCAGACTGTCACTCCGTAAACAAGAAGAGCGGCGTAACCCCGTTACGCAGAGCATTCCACTTACAGTGCATTACCTGCCACGAGAAACAGAATAAAGGCCCGGTACAGTGTAAAGCCTGTCACCAGCCAGAATAAGAGCATGTAAAACAGGAGAAGCAGCATGGAAGAACTCAACCTCTCCCCCGATGGCACGCTCCGGCAGAACAACTCTGCTGTTGCTGATATTATCAGCTGCCTCAGCCAAAGGATTGTGCTTGAGGATGGGGTAACTCTGCGCTCGTTCTTCTCCTTGTTTTCTGCGTATCCAGATATACTTCGCCTGAATCCTTTTTTGCAGGGAGCCTGCAATGATGCGGCTACCTGCAACGATTCAGGATGCACGACAGAGGACTTCACGCATTTGGAACTCTATAGACAACTGGAGATGACAGGTGCTCCCGGTACGCCGGAAATGAACATCCATACTCTGGTACGCGGCATAAACAATCAGGGCAGACATGAGCTGCGTTTTTACCGGCTCAACAACCTGCTGGACATGCCTTTTTCGCTTGGCCAAATGCGACACGTACTATTCGGAGACAGAACCAGCGAGTTGTACTGCAACACAACGTTCTCTCTCTTCGAAGTAATCGAAGGAATTGCCTGGGAGCTTGGTTTTCAAGGCGGTTCCCTTACATGCAGCCTTAGGAGGTAGCATATGTTTAAGAAAATTCTGTTCGCTACATCAGCTTCCCCCGCTTGCGATAACGCAGCCAAGGTTTCTTTTGATCTCGCACAAAAAAACAATGCTAAACTGTATGCCCTGCATGTTCTCGGCGTTCCATCCCGAGGTTTCAGCCATACTGTGACAGACCTTCGCACTGGTGAAGAAGAAATAGTAGATGCTGATTACCGTGACTGGGTTATGGAAGAATTAAAAACAACCTACGCAACTCAGCTGGCTGAAAGCGAAAACACAGCACTGGAACTTGCTGTAGGCGTTCCAGCTACCGAAATCCTGCGTTTTGCACGTAAGGAAGGGGTTGATCTTATTGTTATGGGTGCAAACACCCGTGATGATGATCCGGAATCTGCCCGTTCCCGCTCTATTGTAGGCCGCACCATGGAAAAGGTAGCACGCCTTGCGAAGTGCCCTGTGCTCATCGTTAACAGACCATGCACAACCTGCTGGAAACTCTTCTCAAACATTGTGTACTGTACAGACTTCTCCCCTGCAGCTGACACTGCTTTCGAGTTTGCACGTACCACTGCTGAAGAGATTGGCGCAAAGCTTAACATCTTCCATGCATTCGATATTAACAACTCCAAGTTAGGTCTGTTCCCGTCTCAGAACGATATCGAACGCCAGCTTGAAGCTGCACAGAAGAAAATTGACGAGCGCTACGTTTCCAAACTGACCGGTTATGACAACTATGATGTAGAAATCTGGGAAGGCACCCCGTACGTTGAAATTCTTAAATTCGCTCGGGAAAAACAAGCCGACCTCATCATCATGGCACACCATACTGCTGAAGTACCAGCAGAAGACGCAGAGCTTGGCAGCACCATTGAACAGGTTGTTGTCCGCTCCGCCTGCCCTGTCGCCAGTGTGTCGCGTGCATAAAAGACACATGCTGGTTAGAGGTGAAACATGCATACACCGCGCGTACTTGTAGTAGATGACGAACTCAGTTTCAGGCTGTTCTTAAAAACGCTGTTCGAAACAAGTGGCATGCGGGTAGAAAGTGCCCGTAACGGCAGTGAAGGTTACGATAAAGCGCGCGCTAACAAGCCATCGTTAATCGTGCTTGATGTGATGATGCCCGAATGGGGCGGAATCAATATGTACCGGAGAATTAGAACAACGCCGGAATTGGCAGATGTACCGGTAGTGATGCTTTCCGCAGTGGCTCCTGAGGGTTTTACCCATGCCCTTAACATGATAGGCATATCGGAAAAGGAACTTCCTCCACCCGAAGCCTATGTGGAAAAACCGCCAAGCCCTGATGAGCTCCTTGCTACAGTTCGTGGTCTGCTTAAACAGAGTGTTTCCGAATAACCTGCTACTACCAAGGAGTGACTATAATGCCACACAAAGTCCTTGTAATTGATGACGATCCATATATTGTTAAATACCTCATCGATATTTTAACCGACAATGGCTACGCAACATGCTCAGCGTCCAACGGTGCCGAAGGCTTCGAAGTGCTGAAACGCGAAAAGCCGGATCTCGTAACTCTTGATCTGGAAATGCCGGAAGAATGGGGCCCACGCTTCTACCGCAAAATGTCAAAAGAACCGGGCTTCGAAAAGACTCCGGTTATCGTGATCAGCGGCCTCCCGGGCATTCATCTCGCTATTAAAAACGCTGTTGCGTCCCTGAAAAAACCTTTCGACCCCAATGCACTCCTTGAAATCATCAAAGGTGCACTGGCTGAAAAAGAAAACGCTTAATTGACGATAATTGCCTCCGGCGGCTCTCCGAGGGGCTAGGGCTCTGCCCTGCACCCGCAAGAGGGACGCCCCCTTGACCGCGCTTAAGACTGGTTTACTTGTGACAAGTACACATAGCCTATTAGGCTAATGACCACCCACAACTGTAATCAGTCCTAATAAAAGTTTTAGGAAGGGGGTCTGGGGGAGAACCCTTTTCCAAAGCTTTAGCCGCTCTCGAAGAATGAGAGATTACGGATAAAGACAGTGGAACAGGGTTTCCCACAGCCGCCGGAGGCAAAAAAAGCCTCACCAAAAAAGAAAGAGGCAAAACACTCCTCGATGAACCGCTGGAGGAATAATGTTGTACACGATTCTGCTTGTGGATGATGAGGAAGGCATTCGGAAAATCTTAGGTCTGTCGCTGCGGGATCTGGGATACACTGTATACACAGCAGCCAGCGGCGAAGAAGGCATAGAGCTCTTCAACAAGTACGAGCCGGAAATCGTACTGACCGACATCAAGATGCCTGGCCTGAGCGGTCTCGACCTTCTTGATACATTCAAATTTCAGGCTCCGGATACGGAAGTCATCATGATCACGGGTCATGGTGACATGGAACTGGCTATCCAGAGCATCAAGCGTAACGCGACAGACTTCATTACTAAGCCTATCAACGAGGATGCGCTGGAAATTGCGCTCAAACGTGCGCATGAACGTATTGATATGCGTCGTCAGCTCAACCAGTACACGTGCGACCTTGAACGCCTTGTTGACGAACAGGCCACCCAGATTGTGGAACAGGAACGACAGCTTGCTGCACTGCAAATTGCAGAAGGCTTTGCGGATGGCTTGCGAACTATCGTAAGCAACATTGACGGCGGCTCTATGATGTTCAACCAGCTGCCATGTTTTGTTTCCGTACACAATGCCAACAGTGAAATTATCTCCAGCAATCCGCTCTTCAACGAACGAATAGGACCTGCTACCGGTAAGCCAAGCTGGTGGGCATACAAGGAGAATGATACCCACCGTCCTGACAGCTCGCCTGTAGAACGCGTTCTGCTTTCAGGTGATGCTCAGTCGTCACAGGAGTTCATCACAGATAAAAACGGTAACAAGCTGCCAGTACAGGTAAACGCTGTGCCAATTCTGGATAACGACGGCACCATTGAGCTGGTATTGGAATTGGCAGCAGACATGACCGCAGTACAAAATATGCAGGAAGAACTGCGTATCACTCGTCATCGCTACCAACAGCTTTTTGAAGAATCCCCGTCCTATATCAGCGTACAGAATAAAGATCTTAAAATTATCGCGAACAACAGACGATTCCGCGAAGACTTTGGAAGTTCACTCGGCAAAAGCTGTTACAAGCTTTACGCACATCGGGATACACCGTGCACTAAGTGTCCGGTAATGAAAACATTTGAAGACGGCAAACCTCACCAGTACGAAACCGTCATCACCACGAAGACAGGAGAACAACGCAACGTACTTATTTGGACTGCCCCCATTTGCGATGTGGAAGGCAATATTGCAGAAGTAATGGAAATGTCTACAGACATTACACAGCTTCGCGCCTTGCAGGACAGACTTTCAACTCTCGGGCTGCTGCTTGGTTCTACCGCACACGGCATAAAAGGTCTGCTTACAGCGTTGGATGGTGGCATCTACCGTCTTGGTACCGGCATAAAAATGGATAAGCCGGAACGCGTGCTGGACAGCTTTAATGACCTTACCCTTTTGATCGACCGCTTACGTAAAATGGTACTGGATATTCTGCACTACGCCAAAGAGCGCTCTTTGAACTGGGAAGTGATTATTCTGCCGAACTTTGTACGGGAAATTGAAAACATCATTCGTCCAAAAGCAGATGCAAGAGGCGTTACTTTCAAATGTGTTGCGCCGGAAGACGGCACTATTGAGGCTGACTACAGCGGCTTATCGTCCGCGTTGGTTAACATTTTGGAAAATGCTGTGGATTCCTGTGAAGCATCACGTTCAACAGCCGAATACTGTGTAGAATTTTCTGTATGCACAGATGGCAAAACGGTTGATTTTACTATTACCGACAACGGTACCGGCATGACACAGGAAACACGTGAAAAGCTGTTTACGCTCTTCTTCTCATCCAAAGGTGCTGCAGGAACCGGCATAGGACTGTTTGTAGCAAACCAGACAGTACAGCAACACGGCGGTACTATTTCAGTAGCCTCAGAACCGGGAACAGGCAGCAGCTTTGCAGTACACATGCATGCCGTACTTCCTGACCATCTAAAAAAAGAAATCTCCGAAGCAACAGGTTAAGGGTCATTTTTAAATAAATCCATGTAATCGTATCAACTCAGAACGCGGTGCATGATTACTTTAGAAATAGCCCATAGCCCACATACTCTGTACAAATCAGAGTGCCTGCTTGAGGCGGTGTGAAGCCAGCACCGCCTCACAGTCATATATATGCATCTCTCCATTGAGCATTGGCTAAACAAATGCTGTTAAATTACCCAATTAAAACCTAGTTATTCTATATCACAACAAACAACCCAAACCATCCCACCCTTCTGCCATAGAAAGAAAGTGCCATTTTCACTCTTTGTTTATATATATAAACAGACATGAAAAAGAGCACTTTTTCCACAAATGGCACGAGCTATCTACAGGCTCTAAATCATCGCCTCCCCCCTCCAACAATACATCTTCATGTTTATCCTCAAAAAACGAACGCTCCGCTAAAGGTACAACCTGAGGTTAACACCATAGCGGAGCGCTGGATAAAGGGACAACAGAACGACGGTAGATTATGTCTGGACAAGCGGCACACTTAAGTGCATTTCAACGCACAATAATCTATGTACCGACAACACACTATCCGACATTCTAAACTGTTACACGGATGCTCGATTGCGCAGTGGATGCAACCGCTCGGGAACTCATGGGTTTGTATCCCACAGCCCCGGATGTACGGGGAACAGGCTGTACAGTCGCCATGGACTGCACACTCTGCATCGTTTGTACATCAAGTGCTGCTTGCGGAGTAACAGCCCCCATCTGTGCTGCTATAGTGGCATGAGTTACGCCAGCATCATGCTGAACACCTTGGAAGAAAGCCTGATCGGCTGCGCGGGTCATCTTGCGCAAGATAACTTCCTTCACATCCTCCAATGTTGGAGATTTTGGCATGGCATTCAAACGTGCTTCGCTGTAACTCTCATTCACTTCAGCAGAGGTGGGAACTTCTCCGGCAGTACTCATAACTCCCGCATGTTGATTTGCATCAAACTGCACACCGGCAACTTCGCCTGTCATCAGCGCCAGATATTCATCAGACAACTCGACAGTATCAACCATTTCCGGCTGGACAGCCTCGTTGTGTGGCGCAAGCGGCGTTGCCAATCGCTCATCCGGCATATTAGCCAGTTGCGCATTTGACTGCACCAATGGCTTTGCCAGCACACTTTCTGCATTCAATGTTGCGGTAATCATAATGAACCTCGCATGTATCAATTCTGTCCTGAAATCTTAATCGGCACTTCGCTAAAATATTTTATAGTCACACCTCATTTTTATAACACGCTAACAATACAAACACGGCAAGCCACACTCACAAATCCAAGCAACTCAGCATTCACCTAAGAGAATTTTATGTAACTGGCTGCATATTTTTTAATTAATTAAAGTTGTTACCCATTCAACCGTTCTAAATGCCACAAGCCCTCTAACAATAAAAAAGAGCGGCGCATGAATACGCCGCTCTTATCCAACAACTCCCTTGCGATAAAGGAGTCATATGTTTAAAAAGTATAATATATTAAAATCAATAAGCAATAAGCTGCGCTGCCAACGCTCTTGCTTATGAAAAAACTTCATTTGTATTGTGGGCTTCATATCGAACTGATTCTCCAATGCCCCCTGATGAGTTGTTCCTTGTCAAAACCAAGCCAGCTGAAAAATTATCCATCTCATTGATTACTATCCGAAAACTATGCTGGATATGCGCTTCCCTGTGTTGCGATGAATAGCAACTCACCCCTTTGCGCAAAGGAGGTATTATCTCACAGGTAATAATTTCTTAACAAATTCTTCGCAAAAAAATCTAAGCTCCTCAAGATTTATGAGGATAATGTAGGCTACTACCGCAACCATAAAAGCTAGTAACACGTATTCAATACGTTTTACCCCAAGTTCACTTAGAGCAAACTTTTTAATTCTATCAATCATGTTACACTTCACGTACCCAATTAAAGTATCTCTTTAAAAAATGTTGATAGATCCCTACGCTATATCATTCACTCTACCACATTATGACCGATAATGCTTGTATGTGCTGCAATAATAGCATGATTTACTCCACCAGCATCATGATCACCACGGAAGAACGCCTCGTCGGCTGTGCGTGATATTCATCGGACAACTTAACAGTATCAACAAGTTCCGGCTGGACAGTCTCGTTGTGCTGAGCAAGCGGCATTGTCAGTCGTTCTTCCTGCATCGCTGACAATTACGCACTTGATTGCGCCAAAGGCTTTGCCAACACTTATTCTGCATTCAATGTTGCGGCACTCATTTTGAGCATCGCATGTATCACATTCTGTCCTGTCATCCTGATCGTCACTCACTGAAATATTTCAAAGTCACTCTCATTTTTATTTACATTGTTATCGACAATCGCCCCCCTGCTACCAGTAACCTTGGCTACGAAAACAACGTACAACTATCCTGAAACAATCTATGATGAATAACAAACAACCCCATTACACAATCCACTTGTTGCCCACCCTCACCCCTGGTAGAAAGTATCTCAACCACACGCCAAAATAGAAGAATCCTTATCTACTCTGATTCATGACAACGTACGGATAACAAAATGCAACGCGCTTATTACTCAGCTACACAACGCGAATTCTTAGCGACTTCTCCTGATACTATTTTGGGTACGCTAACACGGAACCATCCATTCGCCCTTGAAGACTTGCAAAAAAATGCATGGCTCGCACAAATTCACATTCTGCAAGAACAACTCCCTTCGTTGCCGGACAGTTATGTAGCATTTGAATACGCTATCCCGCGCATGGGAAAACGCGTAGATGTCGTTATACTTCATTCGGGAGTTGTTTTCGTACTAGAATTTAAAGTAGGCGAAAAAACGCACACGCAACACTCTGTAATTCAAGCACTCGATTACGCTCTGGATCTTAAAAACTTCCATGAGAAAAGTCATACTTTACCAATTGTTCCAATGGTTATCGCCACTGAAAGTGCGGTAACCAATGCTTCTCTCGAACAATATAAAGATGGCGTTTGCTTTCCAATAAAAGCCAACAAATCAAATATTGCAGCCTGGATCCTCAACATTAGCAACACGCAACGAAAACGAGATATTAATCCGATCGAGTGGTGCAACTCTATCTACAAACCAACACCAACCATCATCGAAGCTGCACAAGCTCTATACAAAGGGCATAGTGTAAGAGAGATTTCCCGTTCTGACTCCGGTGCAATTAACCTTAACCGAACATCAACGGCTGTTGCTGAAATCATCGAACATTCAAAAAAACACTCAAAAAAATCTATTTGCTTTATCACTGGGGTTCCAGGGGCTGGAAAGACATTAGCGGGACTTACACTGGCAAATGATCGAAACAACGCTGATAAGGGAGAACATGCGGTATTTCTTTCCGGAAACGGTCCTCTAGTTGAAGTGCTTCAAGAGGCTCTGGCAAGAAACGAGGTAGCAGAAAACAAAAACACTACTAATAATATTTCTAAAAGAGTAGCGCTCTCCAAGGTCAAATCTTTTATCCAAAACATTCATCACTTCAGGGACGACAACCTGCGTAGCACCGAGGCTCCAATAGAAAAAGTAACCATCTTTGATGAAGCCCAACGAGCATGGACTGCCGAGCAAGCAGCCTCGTTTATGACGAGGAAAAAAGGTATTTCTGACTTCACCATGTCTGAGCCAGAGTTTCTTATCAGTGTGCTGGATCGCCACCAAGACTGGGCTACTATTGTTTGCCTTATTGGTGGAGGACAGGAGATCAACACAGGAGAAGCAGGCTTACCAGAGTGGTTTTCAGCCATCAATAATAAGTACCCTCATTGGGATGTGTATACATCGGGATCACTTTCCGGAAGAGAATATACAAACGGTGAAAACTTATACGCCTCATTGCGTCCCGATCAGCTCACGATAAAAGATGAGCTGCACCTTGCCGTCTCTATTCGCTCATTTCGCTCAGAACTACTTTCTGAATTCATCGGCAGTGTACTAGACCTCAACCAAGCAAAAGCAACCGCACTTTTTACGAAAGTTCAAAAAACATACCCTATAGTTTTAACAAGGCATTTACAGCACGCAAAACAATGGCTCAAAACTCACGCAAGAGGCGGAGAGCAATTTGGGCTCACTGCGTATTCCGGTGCGCTTCGCCTTAAGCCTGAGGGTATACATGTTAAAACAAAAATCGACCCTAAAAACTGGTTCCTAAATGGCCCTGAAGATGTACGCTCTTCTATGTTTCTTGAAGATGTTGCCACAGAATTTGATATTCAAGGACTGGAGCTGGACTGGACATGCGTAGCGTGGGATTCGAGCTTACGATTACATAACAAAGAATGGGAATATAGAACCTTTCGTGGAACAACATGGCAAAATGTTAATGATGAAATACGACGCCGGTATCTTCTTAATGCGTACCGAGTATTACTCACAAGAGCACGCCAAGGCATGGTCATATTCATCCCTAAAGGCAATCCCGCAGACCAAACTCGACTCCCTGAGTTCTATGCCCCTGTATACGAATTCTTTTCTTCCTGTGGCGTCCCTTCAATTGATTAACCTCTCGCTTATGCAACAAAAAAAAGTGGAGACATATCTCCACTCTTTTTTTAATTATTGGTAGGTCTTGCTGGTTCACACCACGAAATATTCTAAGTATCGTGCCCTACACAGCCGGAAAAAACGGCAGCAGAATAATTGCACGAACACCGCCTTCGATACCACTTTCCAAAATGAGTTCACCGCCCATTTCGCGAACTGCTTTTCTGGTAGCCATAAGCCCAAAGCCAGAGCCTCTGTCTTTGGTGGTCACGAGTCCTTCTTCAAGCTGTTCAAACAATTCTGACGAAAGGCCACGTCCGTTGTCCTCCACCAAGTATCGGACATGCTGAGAATCACATTCTGTGTGCAAGATCACCTTCCCGTCACCAAACTCTCTGCGGCCTGATTGAATAGCTTCTTCCACCGCCTCAACCGCGTTTGTGGCAAGATTCATCAAACATGTATGCACCGCCTGTTCGTCCAGCAAAGCAGGTTTCTGAGGCACACAGGAGTGGATAATTTTTCCCCCCGCCTCATGCATTCGTGCGGTGAGCAATTCTGCGACCTCGCACATGGGAGCACTCGGGTCGACTTGTTTAGGCTTGAGGGATAACGGGCGTGATAACTGCAAGAGGTTCATGGTCAAATCCCGAACCCGCGTCACATCACGCTTTACCATACCCCAGCCCTGTTCCAGATAATCTTTTCGATCAAGCTCCAACCCTTTTTCCAGTACAAACAATGCGCCTTCAAGACCGCCAGCTATATTTTTAATGGCATGAGCCATGCCCGCAACGGTCTCACCCATAACGGCAAAGCGCTCTGCCTGAACCAGCTCACGAGTTCGCTGCTCTACAAGTGATTCAAGGTGTAACGTGTGCTCTACAAGCTGCCTGCGCATAATTACGCGCTCGATTGCCCGCCGCAACGCAAACTCTAAAATTTCTACATTCACCGGCTTTGTAATGAAATCTAACGCGCCAAGGCGCAAACAGTCCACCGCAACAGACATATCTGCATGACCCGTGGTGATGATGACCGCTGTTTCCGGCCAACGCTTTTTGCTTTCCCGCAACAGCTGCACACCATCCATACCAGGCATACGAACATCTGTAACCACAACTTCGTATGGCTTCTGCTCCAGCTTCTCCACGGCCTCCTCACCGCTGTGCGCGGTATCAACCACGTATCCCAAGTCCGTAATATATGCTCCAAGGACAACGGTAATGCCCTTTTCGTCGTCTACCAGCAGTACTGATGATCTAGATGCTATGTTCATTAAGTATGCCTCCGGTAGCGGTCAGTTCACTATTAAGCCTCCGGCGGGCAGGGCTCTGCCCCTGCACCCCGCAAGGGGGACGCCCCCTTGACCGCGATTATAAGAGTAGTGTCAATCTCGGCTTTGCATCAGTCGTTCATGCAACACATTTTATCATTTAATAACATCATGAAAAAACTACATTATTCACAAAAAAATTTCAGAAAAGGTACCCCCTCGCGGCTACCAACACCTTAAAAAAACAAATTCCCCTCGCCCATAAAAGTTTTTGGAGATTTTTAAAAACCTTTTGCAAAGCGGTAGCCGTTCTCGAAAAGTGAGAGATTACGGATAGCAACAGTGAAACAAGTTCTTAAAGCCCCGCTGGCAAGCGCTGCCGGAGGCATTCAACACCTACCGGCGACTACTGCTACGAGGGAACATGAGCGTAAATTGCGCACCGCCCTCTTTTTTGTTTTTAACGCGGATGGTTCCACCAAAATCTTTAATGAGCCCGTAGGAGATGGAAAGCCCGAGCCCTGTTCCCTTGCCGACTTTTTTAGTTGTAAAGAACGGCTCAAAAATTTTGTCGATAAGCCCTGCTGGTACGCCTGCCCCCGTGTCCTCCACCACAGCAACGACAGCGCGTGGAGTTGAATAGGTACGAAGAGTAATAACTTTCTTTTCAGTTTTTCCTTCTGCTGATGCCTCTTCAATTGCATCGCGTGCGTTGAGCAACAGGTTAATAAAAACTTGTTCCAGACGATTTGCGACCCCAAGAATCTCCGGCAGTTTTTCTTTAAAATTCATTTCCACGGAAATTCCACGAAGCGTAAGCTGTGAAATAAACATATCCACGGAGCTCTTAATAACAGAGTTCATATTGACCCGTTCAAGAGCATGGTCTGACTGCCTGCCGAATGCGCGCATATGATCAATAATCTGGCTTGCTCTATCAACGTGAGAGTCTATCTCTTCCGCCATGGTCTTCAGAATCTCAGAATCAATAGGCTGCGAGCGGTTAATCTTACGCATAATAAATCCGCTTGCAGTCTTAATAACGGTTAAAGGCTGATTAAGCTCATGCGCTACGCCGGTTGCCATTTCACCCAACGTTGCCATTTTACCAGCTTGAATAAGCTTCTGTTCTGCTTCCAGCCTGTCTGTTACGTCCATTGCGGTTACAAGCAATACGTTACGATCATTGTACACAGCCGGAGACAACCTAAAATCAACATAGAATGTACTACCGTCTTTCCGCTTCTGACGCACACGGTTTAAGGCAGTAAACGCTCTGAAATATGACCTCGCCTTGTCTTGCTCTTCTTTTGGGAACAGATGGATAAACGAAGTGTCGTGCATTTCCTCTGTATCATACCCGTAGCTGCGTTCTGCCATGTCATTACAATCAATAATGTTGTAATCTTCCACATCTAAAACAAACACGGCATTCGGAATATGGTTGAAAATAGCATGATACTTTGCTTCGGAACTAATGAGTCGCTCCTCTGCACGTTTACGGGCAGAGATATCTATGCCCATCTCCATAGCAGCCACCACTTCACCATTTTCATCAAACACTGGAGCAACGTGAACAAGCCAATGCGCTTTGGTTCCATCAGGATTTGTACGGCTTTCTTCTGAACAATACGGACTCCCTGTCTCAAAGGTTTTATCCAATGGACAGTTCGGGCATTTATCTGACAGCCCCTTGTATGCTTCATAACAGTATGCGCCGGGTTTTGGATTAAATCGCTCTGCAAATTCTTTGTTGTATTTGAGAATACGCATATCTGCATCTTGAACTGTAATACTGCACGGAACCTGCTCAAATAAGTCTTGGTACTCGCGACGATTTTTATCCAGCTCGGCCTGCTTCTTAGCTACAGCTTGTTCCATAGCCACAACAGAATCCACAAGATTTCCAAGCTCACCTGTACGAGGCATATCCTCCAGCCCTGAAGGTTTGCCTTCACTTATCCGTTTTGTAGAATTGATAATCTTTTTGATCGGCGTGGTGATATACCGCCGCAACCCGATAACAAGCAACGATACTGAAAGAATGTATATCAGCCCCGTAAGAGCAAGAAGTTTGTTTTGAACTTCGGAAAGTCCCACAAATTCCTGATCGGTTTGCAGGACAAGCTCCAGTTCGCCCAGAACAGTGTGGCTGGAGTTGTGCGCATGGCACGGAGCAACCGAACAGCTCTTGTCATTCATTATTGGAGTAATGGTTCCAAGCAGCTCAGTATCGTCGACCGCAAAGGTTCTGGTACGTTGATCGAGTGTCAGGCCGGTTTTTGGAGGTTCTGTGGAATGGCAGGCAGAGCAGGAAGGGGTCTCCTTAGAAACCTGCGTTCCTACCTCACCTCGAATATTAGAAAACCGGATAACACCCTGTTTATCATAAATTCTAACAGAGGTGATATCCGGATGTTTTGCAATATCAGAAACAATCTGATCTATCTCATTACGTGCATTTGCCATCATAGCATAGCGAGCCGAAAGCAAAATAGTCTTACTGAGCCTGTCAGCTTCAACAGAAAGTTTCGAGGCTGTATACTTCGTAAGAAAATGCATGGTTCCCCATGAGTGCAGTCCAAGACAAAGAATAAGTACTAGCGCAATAAGCAAAAGAACTTTTACAGCCAACGAATTGCGAAAACGGGAAAGCCAAAAATACATGCTCAACCCCCAGTAAGGCGGTACACACAGGATAATAAACTACAGGAACATATACAGATCAGATTACTTACGACATACACACTGGTTATAAGCCCCCTCTTATGTACGTCGTGCCAGTCGCCCCTCATTAATACGCTACTTCAGCCCCCCTTCCTAATAACTATCCATCATTTCAAGGAGGTTACACGAAGGGAATCTTTCACGCTTTTAGAATGAATCCTCGAGCCCAGTCAGTGAGTATTCACGTAATAAGTTGAGCCGTTTTTGTTCTTCATCCATTGGTGCAGTGCAAGAATTTTGTACAGTTCGAACACAGTAATCGCCAAATTTCACACCTTTTTCAGAGTAACTTACAAGCTCTGCAAAAGTGAACTTATCCAAATGGGAATACATGGCGTTACTTGCTTCTTTCCAAAGCAGCCTTGTAAGACATCCCGGAGCATCGCAGCATGTGGCAGCATCCTGTCCGCAACCTACTATATCGGTTCCTCCTTCTAACAGCCTAACGACTTCACCCACGGTAATATCGGCCGGATCAACAGCAAGCCTATGTCCTCCACTCGGACCTCTTCTAGTTTTCAAGTACCCGCCAGCACGTAACTGTCTGGCGATCTTTTCCAGGTACTTCTGTGAGATACCAAGACGGGCAGACGAATCTCTCATGAGTACCGGTTTTTCCTGACCATGGGTGGCAATATCGAGCAATAATCTCGTGCCATATCTACTATTGGTTAATAGCCGCATAGCAAACTCCTTATGGTAATACCCTACAAAAAAATATATATTCACATTACAAATTCCGACAAAAAAAGTCGGCTAAGTAACCTCAATACCCCCTATACCCTACTGGCGAATTTCTAACAACTAATGAAATTTTCATACTATTTTAATCAACAATCAATTTAACAAAAGATCCTGTTCAATTAGAATGTGAGTCGATTGAGCAACTATATATTCTTTTTTTCCACCTTGAGAATTCATATACACCTGCTACGGTAATAAGTGGTAATTTGTTCTCGGAGGAATAATGGCACGCACAACCAATAAGAATTGTAACTGTTGTGTATATCATAGAGGAACTTGCACAATAGGCATTTCAACAAAACCACGAACGAGGTGTAGCAACTATCTTCCGCTTTGCGTTTCATGCCCGTATCCTGAAACATTTTGCTCAACCTGCCGTCTGCGTCCGTTTAATGAGCTCAAAAGTGAAATTTATCAGGATAAAGAGCTAGGAAACCATATGTACGGATGTGTTTGGGATGAATCCTCACCCCATCGAGATATGCTCAGAGAAAAAAACTAATTTTTAACAACCCCAAAAAAAAGAGCAGCCTACATATGTAGACTGCTCTTTTTTCTAGCCCGAACCAGAAGGATAAAACTCGGCATGTACCCTCTGTCACCCGGGAAAGCTCTTTGGAACTGCTTATACGGCTGCATCCGGTATAGTTGGCATTCTACCGGACAGTACATTCTACCAGACAGGTAGAAAAGACACTGTATAGCAAAACACTGTCAGCTGCACCGCCTCTATTGTTCCACAAGCCTATTAAGGTTAGGCACCAGCCCCTCAAGCATCATTTTCAGACACTCTTTCTGTTGGCTGGGCACCTTTTTCCATGCCTCGGCATAGTTCAACATGCATTTCTTGTCGGATTCAACGTCAATGTAAAACAAACCATCTTTGTCTACATTAACCTCAATCCGTTCCCCGCATGCCTTAGTTAAAACTATTTCCACACGGTTAACTTCGTCAACAATCTTGCCATTGTTGCCCATAACTCACACGCTCCGTTTGATTTGCCCGAATTCATCCGGTTGGTAAGTAACGCTTAAAATATGGTGTATCTCATCTCTAATTGCACAACTCCAAGACTCTTTGCAAAACAAAAAAATACATTGTCTATTCAACCAACTTTTTCCTTGTCAATCAAACTTGTAAATATCCAATATTTACAACTACAAAACGACGATATATGCAACTTATGACATAAAAAAAGATGTTATACGCAATTACGCATAACATCTTTTTATAAGGCTGTTTCTTAATCCATAGCATCCCTTTCACTTTACACTTTACACTCTTCACTGGCAGCACCTACGCCAGGAAAAGGGGCAAGTAGAATACTATGAATCTCGAAGCAGCATCTATTCTGGAGTAACTCTACTCTTCGTCGTTATCTTCATCACCGTTCTTTTTACCTTTGTGAAAATCGCGAAGTCCTTCAGCAAGCGCCGCAAGGCGGGTATCAACAAGGCCGTATACAGAACCTTTATAGTAGTTGCCCTCCGCATCTCGTTCACCAGCCGGAACACCGGTTAAAATCTCAATGCCTTCACGGACATCTTTAATCGCCCAGACTGAGAACTTGCCTTCGTTTACCGCGTCTACTACTTCCTGCTTAAGCATAAGGTCTTTTACGTTGGCTGCAGGAATCAAAACGCCCTGATCGCGGGTAAGTCCTTTTGCCTTACAAACAGTATAGAAACCTTCAACCTTTTCATTTACGCCGCCAATAGGCTGCACTTCACCGTTCTGGTTAACAGAACCTGTAACAGCAATACCCTGTTTGATAGGCACCTGAGACAAACTGGACAGGAGCGCATACAACTCGGTTGTGGAAGCCGAATCACCGTCCACACCACCATATGACTGTTCAAACGCAATGGAGGCGGAAAGTGTGAGCGGTTTATCCTGTGCAAAGTTTTGGCGCAGGTAGCCGCTTAAAATGAGCATTCCTTTATTATGGCTTGGACCGGACAACTTGGCATCACGTTCAATGTTAATGATGCCCTCCTTGCCCATTGATGTAGTGCAGGTAATACGTGAAGGCTTGCCGAACATCAGGTCACCGGTTGAATACACGGCAAGACCGTTGATCTGCCCCACTTCACCGCCTTCTGTATCGATAAAGATACTCCCACGATCAATCATTTCCTGAATTTTCTCTTCAATAAGACCTTCGCGGTATATACGGGCATCCAGAGCCTCTTGCACATGCTCAGCTCCAACCACTTCTTTTTCTGCGCTCTTCGCAAAGAACTCTGCTTCTGCCATTATGTCGCCAATTACCGGAAAAGATGTGCTCAGTTTTTCCTGCCTGCCGCTTTTACGTACGCTATGTTCCAGCAAAAGCCCTACCGCATCGTTGCTGAACGCTTTTAACTTACGTTTATCCGCATAGGTGGCAACCAGACGACAAAACTCATTCACACCATCATCAGTTTTGTCCATGCTAGAATCAAAGTCTGCACGCACCTTAAAGATCATTTCCACTTCAGGATCATAAAGCTTCAACAGTTGGTACAGGTGAGTGGTTGCCAGAACCACAACTTTAACATCCATAGAAATGGACTCCGGCTTAATTCCGGTAGAAGCCATAAAGGAGAATGGATCGAAGGTCTGAATTTCCAGCTCAGAAGTCTTCAACGCACGTTTCAGAGTCTGCCACACACCAGGTTCGGCAATAGCATCAAGCAGGTTGATGACAAGGAACCCACCATTTGCCTTGATAAAGGAACCTGCATTAATTTTCTGAAAGTCAGTACGCCACAGACCGGACCTATCCATGACTCGTTCGATTGAACCGAACAGGTTACGATAGGTTGGGAAAGATTCAATAATGATTGGCGGGCCGTCGCTTTCAGAGTTATCTACCAGCAAGTTTACGCCGTACGGATGCAACACAGCCTCTGCACTGACAGTCGGCAGATGCATCCCTTGCACCGGTCCCGCCTGCTGCTGACCGATCATTTTGATAACATCAAGCTGTTCTGCCATATTCTCCAGCATCGCTTTAAGATGCTTGTAGACCTTTTCATGCTCTTTCCAATCTTCAAAAAGCTTCCGTGCAAGCTCGTTGGCAGTGTTCATAAACATCAAACGATCAACTTCTTCGCTTTTTGCTTTCACAGCCTTTTGCAAACGCCGCACATCCATGAAAATGGAATCTATCTCTTCTTTAAGTTCTTTGTATTTTTCCTGAAGCGCTACAAACTCGTCTCTTGGAAAACGGCCTTTATCCACCATTTCTTCCAGTTTGAGCAAGTGAGTAGGTTCACCATCCACCACAGGAACAATATCCGGACGCTGCACTTGTCCCATTTGCATATTCACAAGAACAAAACCAGCTTCCTTAACGCGCTCTTCCAGCCCCTTGAAGAAATCACGGGTCTTTTTATCATGTTCTTCCAATAAGGCATTCTTGCTGTTTATGTATTCCTGACTTTCGAAAAGCTGTGGAATTTCGCGTTTAATATCTTCTAAAAATTCTTCAATATTTTTTTTAAACAGCTGCCCTTCCCCTGCATCAAATGTAAGAAGAATAGGCTGTTCAGGATTTTTGAAGTTGTTTACATAGCATAAATCCTTAGGTGAACGCTCTCTGCGGACAGAGTTTTCCAAAAGCTGCCGCACCATGCCCATTTTTCCGACATCGGCTTCACCGGTAACAAAGATATTATACCCCTTAGCCTCAACGCCCACACCGAAACGGAATGCTTCCACACCACGTTTCTGACCGATAATGTCCTTAATCTGTTCTAGGTCACTAGTTTTAGAAAACGGAAGCGTTGTCGGATCGACTTTCCACCGCAGCTTATCGATAGGAACTAACTTTTGTTCTGTAATATCTGTCATGGAAGCCTCCTATTCCTTTTCTTCGCCACTGGTGATCGGGATAGTACGTCTCTCTGGAAGCGTGCAGCTTGGCAAATTAATAATTAATTTACCGTCAGTCAGGCTGGCATCCACATCTTCTAGCCGAACTTTACATGGCAAACGCAGCTGAGTCTCAAAAGACCCTGCCGCTTTTGTAGGCCCACTTACCTCTGAATAAGCACACCGTAACGTCAGGTATTGACCGTCAATGTGTAGCGCAATATTCTCTTCTTTCACACCGGGAAGCTCTGCCTCGATGCGATATCCATCCTCAGTTTTCACCAATCGTAATTCTGTATCCATTAGCGGCTGACATACAGAAGGTAATCCGAACTCAGAACAAATATCATTAAACATTCGATCACTGTCGAGCTTAAGTCGCTGGAGTTGTTGACTTCTCCACACTTTTAGATTGGACATTGACAGACCTCCTGCGCGTATGCGCTTCATCAATTACATGTCGCTCCTTAAGGTTGTACCGCATCAGCAATTTTGTTGGTATGATTCTAGTCTGTTATAGGAGAGTTGTACGCATAAAATAAACAAGCCCCTCAAAAATGAGGGGCTTATTACGTCACACCGCACACAAAAAACATACGGGTGAATACTGAAATTACCGACACACCAACTGTGCCTTCTTTTCAACAACATTGCATGGGTATGACTAAATATATAAAATTGTATGTGGCAGGTTATGCCTCATCCTCCAGAACATCGACTCCATAACGTTCCATACGTTTTCCTGATTCAATGTAGTGCTCACGAATTGCATTTTCGATGGCAACAACATCTCTGCTTCGCAGCACTTCAAGCAGGTGGTTATGGCGTTCGTATACCGCTTCCAGGGTAAACAAGTCTTTCCAGTAACGGAAAAGCAGAAACTTGGAGATCCCCTGACAGGAACGGCGAGCAAGCTCGCTAATCAGGTCATTTGTATTCTTGGAGAACAGAATATCATGAAAACGGTCATCAAGTTCGGCCATGGAAGTCCCATTTTCTCCATGCTCAACAACCTTCTTCATATCGTCGACAATATGCTGCAAATTTTCAAAATCTTTTTCTGAAAACTCAGAAATAGTTGAAGACACAGCAGCACCTTCCAGTACACCGCCTGTAAAGTAGCTGTCCCGAATCTGTTTAGCGGTAAGTGCTGTGATAAACTTGCCACGCTGAGGAATAGACGTAATAAGTCCTTCCTTAACCAGCATCTGCAATGCTTCGCGCACAGGTGCCCTACTAATAGACAGCTCGGTCGCCACTACAACTTCATTTACCTTATCTCCCGGATGTAATTTACCGGTAAGAATGGCATCTTTAATATAAACAATAATTTGTTCGCTATAAGTTTTTACGGCGGACATGTTTTTCCTTAGGCTCTATTTAAGAGATTTTATGCTCAACTGCCGGAATTAACTACATTCCACACAATTCCTCTCTGAATTCCGACACGAACATGCATATGGTTTAGCCCCTTCAAGGACCGGATAGTTATAATAAAGATACAATGCGTAGGCAAATATCTTCTGTTACCAAACAGTTAGAACATCGGTTGGCGCGTTGTGCAAACGGACCGGCAACAGCCCGTATAATAATGATGCAATAACTGTATCATGGCAAAGCATATATTAAAACGTATCCGGAGGCATAACGACCTTTCGTTCACGTACAATCTGTACTGCCTCGTCAATATTTTCGACCAAATGAGGGGTTGCTGCGGCAATAACCCGCAGATATTGCATTACATCCTTCTGTGACACTGCAGGGATGCGCCATCTTCTAATATTTGCACCCGAAACGGCCATGGAGAGTACTGCAGCCATACCGGGCTGCAACCCTCCACCGCCAACAACTGAGTTCAGATCAGAACTCATAAAAGTTACCCCGCCAGCATCCTGGCTAACGAGTTCGGCCAACTCACCAATAAGGGAAACTTTTTCAGCTGAAGTCTGCGCGGCAGATAACGCAACTCCAAGCTCTGCGATGCGCTCACCTAACTGGTGTGTCATCGTTGCTAACTCCGTTGTACCGCGCTCATACGCAGTATTGGAGCACATGGTCACCACATTGACATCATGTGCCCCGCAACATAGGGCCTTCCCCACAACCGGGTTATCAGCCTCTTCGTTATACCGTACCCACAGCACATCCGCACTTAAATCACTGCATACGGAAGGCACATAGGCTTTGCTTTCAAGGATAATGGTAGGCAGCGATTCTAGCCCAAGGTGTTGCATCACAATACCCTTGCCGCCATACGCAAGATTCCCTTCAGCATCTTCAATGGGACCCACACCGCCTGCTGTGGCATTCAGCGTTGCCAAAACAGATACAGGATGTCCATCGATGGTAAGAACTGTACCAAGACAACCACCGCAAGTCCCCGCGAGGCGCTCATCTTCGTACACAAAATTTTCTGGATACTTTGCAAGAAAAGTATTCAAGACAGCATGGCACATAGCTATCTGTAAGGCCACTGGCACTTCGGTTACGCCCTGCCCGTAAAATCTACCAAACAGTTCGAGTAGAAGCTTTTGACTGTATACGGCATCTCCACCTACCGCACGGAGTACAAGCTCAGCCTCGTATGGATTAATCCCTCTACGTGCCCTTGCTCTACCAATCCCACCATCCTCTGTAGCTACAACAAAACAGTCACCCTCAACAGTAATTGACTTGATTGTTGTATCAACAGGATATGCCTGCGCCATAAGAGTTGTAGCGACAACAAAGCCGACGGTGTCATCCTGAATAAAACCGGAATGACTGTGTACATGCCCTGCTCCGGCGTGTCCCATAATGCCGAAACAACCTTTACTCTCAGAGGATTTTGAAATTGAGTATTCTTGCATAAAAACCTTTTAAAACGGGGAGGACAATATCCTCCCCGTACAGATGCTTTCAGCGGCTATTAGAGAAGTCCCAAGGACAAAGCCGGAATAAATGTGATTGCAAGCAATGCAATACACATGGTGAACAGGAACGGCAGCACAGCTACGCTGAGACGTTCGATGCTCAAGTTACTGATGCTACAGCCAACAAAGAGGTTTACGCCAACAGGTGGGGTAAGGAAGCCCATTGAAGCTGCAACGATCATTACGATACCGAAATGGATTGGATCCATACCAAGATGCTTCATTACCGGCAAAAGGAGAGGAGTAAGGATAAGAATGTTTGCCAGTGCATCCATAAAGGTACCCATGATCAGGAGGAATACCAGAATAATAGGGATCAGAACGTACTTGTTGTCAGAAATGCCTACGAGAATTTCTACGAGCATATCAGGTACGTTGTAGAACAACAGGATCTGACCCAATGCGGTAGCGGTTGCTACTACAATAAAGATAGAGGCAGAAGTGATAGCAGTACCACGGAAAACCTCCCATACTTTTTGCCAAGAGAGAGTGCGAAGTACGAGCCCTTCAGCAATGAATGCGTAAACAACTGCAATAACACCAGCTTCTGTAGGTGTTGTAAGACCACCATAGATACCGCCAAGTACGATAAGCGGAACCATAAGTGCTACGAGTGCTTCACGCAGAGCTGTGATGCGCTCCATAAAGGTAGCACGTTTGCCTCCACCATAACCATGGCGGCGTGCAATTACATAGCTACAGATCATAAGGCAGATGCCAACAAAAATACCAGGAACAACACCGGCGATGAAAAGGTCACCAACAGATACGCCCGCGGTTGTGCCATAAATGATGAGCGGTACGCTTGGTGGAATCATAACACCGAGACAGCCTGCAGAGGTGTTAACCGCTGCTGCAAAGCGACGGCTGTACCCTTCTTTAACCATAGAAGGAACCATAATGCCGCCAACAGCTGCTACAGTAGCCGGAGAAGAACCGGAAAGAGCGCCGTAGAACATACTTGTCAGTACGGAAATATGAGCCATACCGCCGGTTACGTGTCCTACGAAGCTGTGGGAAACTTTAAGCAAGCGTTGCGCCATACTACCCTTCTGCATGATTTCCCCTGCCATAATGAAGAATGGAACAGCCATGAGAGGGAACACATCAAGAGAAGTGATCATTTTTTGAACAAGAAAAGCTGGTGGAAGGATATCGCCGAACACGATGCCCACCGCAACGCAAAGCCCGATTGCAATACCAATTGGCACACTCAGTAACAAGAAGAATGCAAGCGATGCAAAAATAATAATGATTGTAAATTCCATGAGAAATAGCCTTTATACTTCTGCTGAAGGAACTGGATCGATTTTACCAGTTACTATGCCGATCATTCTTTCAATAGTACGCAAGCCCATGAGAAGCATACCAAATGGAAGGCTCAGGAACACCCAGTACATTTTAATTTCAAGTGCGGGAGTTTTCTGGCCGGTAGTTACGAGGAACTGAATCATTTCGTAACCCCACCATGCACAGGCGAAGCAGAACACTGCTGTAAACGCGTAGGATAAAAGTGTAACCGGTTTGGCGAGACGGCCACCTGCTATAGTACGGAAAATAGTAACCTCAAGGTGTTTATCTTCCTTTGTCGCATAACTACAGCCAACATATACAGCCCAGATAAACAAGTAACGGGCTAACTCTTCTGACCACTCGAATGAATATTCAAGAACGTATCGAGAAAAAACCTGAACAGCGATAAGCACAGTCATCACGATAAGACATGAAGATGAAAAGATTTCTTCGAAACGGGCCAAAAGCGATTTTCCTTTTTGAGACATGCACTCTCCTTAAGACTGTCGGCCGGTTAATCCGGCCGACAGAACCAAGTACTTTATTCTGCTACTGTTGCTTTCGCTTTTTCGATAAGTTCTTTACCGATGCGATCTTCAAACTCTTTGTATACTGGTGCAGATGCAGCAGCCCAGCGAGCGCGCTCTTCTGGAGTGAGTTTTACAACAGTAACACCTTTATCAGCGAGCTTAGCAAGAATCTCTTTTTCACCGTCACGAATGAGTTTACGTTCGTACAGTTTAGTTTCCTCGAATGCAGCAAGAATCATTGCTTTATCTTCTGCGTTAAGGCTGTCGAGGAAGCGTTTAGAAATCATTACAAGGTGCGGGCTGTAAAGGCTGTTAACAATGGTAACGTTGTTGTTAACTTCTGGGAAGTTATTGTGCCAAGCAAGGTTGAGGTCGATGTCGATACCATCAACGGTTTTCTGCTGAAGTGCGGTGTAAACTTCGCCCCAAGATACTGGAGTAGGGTTCATACCAAGTGCACGAAGAGTAGCAATGTGCGCTTTGGATGGAGTGGAACGAATTTTAAGGTTTTTCGCATCTTCAAGAGTCTTAACTGGCTTCTGGTTGTTCCAGAGGTTACGGAAACCAATTTCAATGTAACCAAGACCTACGATACCGGAAGGCTCAAGAGCTTTGGTAGCATTCATACCGATAGGACCGTCGGTAATTTTGTCTGCAGCTTCGTAGGATGGGAACAGGAACGGAAGGTCAAAGATAAGGAACTCATCAGAGAACGGTGCAAGGTTCGGGGTAGCAGCAGAACCCATCTGCAGCATGTTAAGCTGGAGGCCCTGTACTACGCTGTCAAAGTTACCGAACTTAGAACTGTCATAAATATCAACCTTGTACTTACCGTTAGAACGTTCTTCAACAAGCTGTTTGAACTTTTCAAACGCCATACCCATTGGGTGCTGAGGTACGTTCGGGTGAGCGAGTTTGATAACCTTTGGTGCTGCAAAAGCAGATGTTGCGCCAATCATAAGAACAGCAACAAGCGCAATAATCATCACTCTAACATTTCTCATACTTCTCTCCTCACTAGGATTGGTTACTTATAAAAAGCCGTGCGAAGTCCACGAGCTTCGCACGGCATAATCACAATACTTTCTATTTGAAGGTATCGAGGTATGCGTACAACGCTGGAGAACCACCAGTGTGTAAGAATACTACGTTTGAACCTTCAGGGAAATGACCTTTACGAACGAGGTCGATAAGGCCAGCCATTGCTTTACCGGAGTATACTGGGTCAAGCAGGATACCTTCGGTCTGAGCAAGAAGTTTAACAGCTTCGATCATGGAATCGGTTGGGAGGGAGTAACCCGGTCCAACGTAAGAATCGAAACACTCGATTGCTTCGCTAGGTACGCCACCTTTGATGTCACCGATGAGTTCAACGGTCTGCTCAACAAGCTTGTAAACGTGAGCTTCCTGAACGTCTTTGGTACGGCTTACGTTGATACCGGATACTGGGATACCGGAGTTAGTTGCGTACATACCGATAGCCATACCTGCGTGGGTACCAGCGCTACCGGAAGGAACAACAACGTGATCAACTTTAAGCTGCATGTCGAAGATCTGCTGCTGGAGTTCCTGAGCACAAGAAACGTAACCGAGAGCACCAATAGAGTTAGATGCGCCACCAGGAATAATGTAAGGCTTTTTACCTTCAGCACGGAGTGCTTCAGCAACTTTTTCCATTTCTGCCATCATGTCAGAACCACCAGCTACAACTTTGGTGCTCTTCACGCCGAGAAGGTTGAAGAGGAAGTTGTTACCGGAGCCTTCTGGCTTGTAGCTGCCTTCTACGCGCTCTTCGAGAACGAGGTGGCAGTCCATGCCTTCTTTAACAGCCCATGCGAGGGTAAGACGGCAGTGGTTAGACTGAACAGCACCACAAGTAATGATGGTGTCAGCACCGTTCTCGATTGCGTCAGCCATGCTGAAGTCGAGCTTACGAGTTTTGTTACCACCAGAAGTACCTGGGAGAAGGTCATCACGTTTGATGAAGATGTTTACCTTACCGCCGAGTGCCTCAGAAAAAGCAGGAACAGCTTCGAGCGGAGTTGGGGAAGATACGTAGCCACGACGAGCAAATTTTGCGAGATTCATGATTTTTCTCTTTTAAAGATAGTTAGTTTTTTTTGCGGAAAATAACTTCAATTTCGATATCTGCACCCAGAGGAAGAGCAGCTACCTGAAAAGCACTACGAGCCGGGAAAGGTTCGTTAAAGTACTCTGCGTAAACGGCATTAACTTCTTTAAAGTCGTTAACGTCGGTAAGAAATACGGTTGTTTTCACAATATCATCGAGGGTGCAGCCAGCAGCTTCTGCTACAGCCTTAATATTTGTGAGAGCCTGATGCGCTCTGTCAGCGATGGTACCTTCGCGCATGTTTCCGGTTGCAGGGTCGATCGGAAGCATGCCGGATGCGAATACAAAGCCGTCAGACTCGATAGCTTGAGAATAAGGCCCAACAGCTGCAGGCAATTTCTCGGTAAAAATTACGTTTTTTGTAGACATGTTGTCTCCAGTCTAACTGGTTTAATTTTGTATGCCGAGTTGCGACATGTAAAATGTCGACATTTCATATGGCGTGAAATCGTCTTAAAAAGAATTTACAGAGCTTGTCAAATACATTTTTCGAACTTTTCTAACTTCATTCTAATGAACGCCAAAAAAGTGGCACTCTACTGGAATATGCATTCACATAACATTCTATAAAAAAGGATTTTTTTTACTCAATCATCTGAACAATATCTAATCACAGAAACTTATACGGATTTTATATATTCAACCATCGTTATGCTCTCACTAACCATAAGAAAGCCATAAAAAAACCAGACTGAAAGTATGCCCTTCAGCCTGGTTTTTATGAATTCATATTATATTACACTGATGCTACGCAACCTTGTTCACTCCGGCTTCAGCCTCAATCAAACTACCTTCTTCAGCTTCTTCTTTTTCGTATGCTCTATTCCATCCGGTAAATGCAGAGAACAACAGCACCGCAAAAAGAGCCCATGAATAAGGGTTACAAAGTGCTGCAGTAATCGGAGGTGCCGCAATGCCAAATGCTTCTGAAGAGGAAATAACTGCTGCATACCAAGCAGCAACCACGATATGCCATGGAAGGATGAAGAAGGCTGTACATACAGCACAGTCCATCAAGTTAGCTCTACGAGCAGGTGCCAGTTTAAAACGGTGACCAATAGGTTTTACAAGACTTGGACCAACCAGAAGCAACGCTGGAGCGTTTGCTGAAATCGGAATTGAAGCAAGAATTGTTACACCGATAATGGACAGTTCTGCCTGTCGCACTGTACCGATCATAAATTTTTCTGCGAAAGATAAGATATTCTTCATGATGCCGGTTTCAACAAGAATCTGAGTCACAGCAAGAATCAGGATAGCAAAGAATGCAGCACCCACAACGCTATTGATGCCATTCTGGATAATACCTGTAGATATGCCACGTTCAGCTGGGATGTGGAAAATATCTGCCAGAGTTATGTTGCCGATTGTAACACCGATAACTGCAGCGGCGATGTTACCATAAATTAACGATTCAATGATGTGACGACCACTTAACGCTGAAACAACTACTATTACCAATGCAATAAGCATGAATGCGCCAGTAGGACTCATCTGAGCCTGAATTTGAGGCAAAGACTGAACTGTACCGCCACCGCCAAAGAACAGGAAGATCATACCGGCAATAGTTGCAGCACTTATTGCCAGCGGGAACCTGCTTCGGACAACATCCTGCATCGTTGCGCCCTGCGTGTACGCGGAAACAATTGTCGTATCAGAAATCGGTGCAAGGTTATCACCAAATGCAGCACCAGAAAGGATTGCGGTTGCAAGAAGAGCCGGATCCGCACCCAGGAAATAACCAGCGGGATACAGAACCGGAGTCAAAGCAATACATGTTCCTGTGCTTGTGCCTGTGCCAAGGGCAAACAACATTGCAGCTATGAAAACAACCAGCGTGAACAAACCACCCTGCGCACCGGTGGTCATACCAAGCCAGAGCAAGCCTTTAACAAGGCCGCCAGCTACCATCAATTTACCAAATACACCTGCAAACAACCATGCGGTAATAATTACGATACCTGTAGAATCGCCAATACCGCGCATAGCCGCCTGACAGTATTCATGTTTATTCTTTGCAAAGAAAAGACCGGCAACGAGAGCAAGCCATGCACAAGCCCAGAAAGGCTTTGTGCCACCGCGCTCAGCTACAGAAAGCCAGATCAGCCCTACAATCAATACAGCTAAGGGAACAAGCCCACCCCACACACCGCCATATAGATCCAGCTTCTTTTCAGTTACATCATTTCCCATACTTCCTCCATTTGCAGCACAGCAAAATCAGTGTCTCATCATACTGCCATTGCTGAACATATCAGAATGTTATTAAAAAAAAGCCGTGCGGAGTCCACGAGCTCCGCACGGCATCAAGAACAATACTTTCTATTTGAAGGTATCAAGGTATGCGTACAGAGCTGGTGAACCACCAGTATGTAAGAACACTACGTTTGAGCCTTCTGGGAAGTGGCCTTTACGAACAAGGTCGATAAGACCAGCCATTGCTTTACCGGAGTATACTGGGTCAAGCAGGATACCTTCGGTCTGAGCAAGAAGTTTAACAGCTTCAATCATAGAGTCGGTTGGAAGGGAGTAGCCAGGTCCAACATAAGAATCGAAACACTCGATAGCGTCGCTTGGTACGCCGCCTTTGATGTCGCCGATGAGCTCAACGGTCTGCTCAACGAGCTTGTAAACATGAGCTTCCTGAACATCTTTAGGACGGCTTACGTTAATGCCGGACACAGGAATACCGGTGTTGTTTGCATACATACCGATAGCCATACCAGCGTGAGTACCAGCACTACCGGAAGGAACTACGACGTGATCAACTTTAAGTTTCATATCGAAAAGCTGCTGCTGAAGTTCCTGAGCACAAGAAACATAGCCGAGAGCACCGATTGCGTTAGAAGCACCACCAGGGATGATGTACGGCTTTTTGCCTTCAGCACGAAGTGCTTCAGCAACTTTTTCCATTTCAGCCATCATGTCAGAACCACCAGCTACAACTTTGGTGCTCTTCACGCCAAGGAGGTTGAAGAGGAAGTTGTTACCAGAACCTTCTGGCTTATAGCTGCCTTCTACGCGCTCTTCGAGAACAAGGTGGCAGTCCATGCCTTCTTTAACAGCCCATGCGAGGGTAAGACGGCAGTGGTTAGACTGAACAGCACCACAAGTAATAATAGTATCAGCACCTTTTGCGATAGCATCTGCCATGCTAAAGTCGAGCTTACGAGTTTTGTTACCACCAGAGGTACCTGGGAGAAGGTCATCACGTTTGATGAAGATATTTACTTTACCGCCAAGCGCTTCAGAAAACGCAGGAACTGCTTCAAGCGGAGTTGGGGAAGACACGTAGCCACGACGAGCAAATTTAGCGAGATTCATGATAATTCTCTTTTAAACAATCTGTTAGATTTAGTTACACCCACCACTTATTCACATCTGCCATCATAGGATCAACATGCAAAACAAGCGGCTTCGGACATAATTCACTAAAGGACACTGACAAACGCTATTAACGTATATTGACTGGTTAATAGCGCCAAAACTTGTTGATTCTACGAGCCTTCAAAAATCCAGCTACCTGCTCCAGTCAATGTTGGTGGCACCGAACTCGAAACTCACCTTCGAGACCGGACATAGACTGTAAAGCGCTAGGTTTCGAATCCTCGCAAAACCTTAACCTGCTGCCTGCTTGAGTACATCTGCAAGTACTCACTGTGCATAGATGCATTCAAAAACGGCATGACTCATTCGCCAACCGTCTAATTATAATTACAGACTTGAGACATATAAAATGTCGACATTTCACATGTCGCGAATTTTTCTTAAGAAGAATTTACAGAACCTGTCAAACGGATTTTGTGCATTTTTCACCCTTAAGTCCCAACAATGTTTATTCTTAAGCACCAACCGACCTTCACAAATGCAAACTAACATACTTTAAAAAAAGTATTTTTATCAAAAAAAGAACACAGCACCTTGCCCAATTAAATGCACCTAAAAAAGTTGTAATCACCAATAATTTTTAAGACATATCCATGCAGCGCCATACCAAGAAGCAATAGCGTCACAGCACACTCCACACCTACCCCTTTGTCTTATTGCTGTACTACACATCTAGGACGTATCCACGACCTACTACTTTTTATATTTTTCCCTCACGAGCATTGTACTGACAGAACATCATCAACGAGCACCAGTTTCCCCATAATAGAGTTATCCCATTCCTAGAATGTAGTTCAGTCGGCACGTCTCTTTTTCGTACGCTACTGACATCCCCCACTCTATTCATCCACATACAAAACTCTAAGTTATCAATCAGACCAACAGAAACTTGCCCACAAAAAAAGCCCCGTTCTGTTGCAGCAACAAAACGGGGCAAAAATTAACAAGATAATCTAGGCAGAGTATCCTGCTTTGTGCGACACTGTAAGTATCACTTACTTTTTTTTAGTAACGTCCTAGTCCTGACGTTCAGTCACTTCCACGAGATGGTAACCAAACTGAGTCTTAACAGGGCCGTGTACAACACCTACTGCTTCGTTAAAGCATACGGTGTCGAATTCTGGAACCATCTGACCTGGGAAGAATTCACCGAGTTCTCCGCCACGACGACCGGATGGGCACTTGGAGTACTCTTTTGCGATCGCGGCAAAATCTTCTCCGCCATCGATACGTGCCTTAAGTTCCTTACAGGTATCCTCGGAATCTACGAGAATATGACGTGCTTTAGCTTTTGCCATGGTAAAACTCCTAATGTATGATATAAGACACATATCATGCCAGATGATACAAAATGAATCAACTTAGTAAATGCATACTGTTAATATATGCAGTGTTACCTAAAAAAATAAGCTTTCGTGCTAGGTTGTTACTTTTTGTTTTTATCCGCAGAAAATGAATGTTTTCAGCATAAAACCAGCGTGCGTTCATTTAGGCATTCATAATTTCGTGGCGCTAGGTACGTTTTCTCACTTGTATATAAAACAAATGAACGATATAGCGCCCAAAGCGTATTGTGCATCAACCATCTAACCCCCTCTTTCAAGGAGAACTGGATGACCGGTTCCGAAGATAGCCGTCAGAACGGCACAATGGAAAATTTTGAAGAAATGCTGGAAGCCTACACTGGCGCTGACAAAGCTCTGTCTGTTGGCGACAAAGTTTCCGGCCCAATCATCGGTATGTCCGGTGATAACCTCTTTGTCGACGTTGGAGCAAAAATCGACGGCATTGCTGATCGTGCTGAATTCCTCGGCGAAGAAGGTGAGCTTACCGTTGCTGAAGGCGACACCGTAGAACTCTACGTTACTGCAGTTAAAGCTGATGCAATCCATCTTTCTAAAGCTATCAGCGGTCCTGCTGGCGCAGCTATGCTCGAAGAAGCATTCAACGCAAAACTTCCTGTAGAAGGTAAAGTTCTCGCTACCCGTAAGGGCGGCTTTGATGTTGAAGTTTCCAAACGTCGCGTATTCTGTCCAGTAAGCCAGATCGACACCAAATTTGTTGAAAATCCAGAAGAGTATGTTGGTCAGACATTCTCCTTTGCTATCATCAAATTTGAACAGCGCGGCCGTAACATTGTTGTTTCCCGTCGTGCTCTGCTCGAACAGGAACAGCAGGCTGCACGTGATGAATTCCTCAAAACCGTTAATGAAGGCGACCTCGTTGACGTTACCGTTACCCGCCTTACTAACTTTGGCGCATTTGCAGAACTTGCTGCTGGCGTTGAGGGTCTCATCCACGTTTCCGAACTGTCTTGGTCCCGCATTGCTCAGGCAGACGAAGCTGTATCCGTTGGTGACAAACTGCGCGTTAAACTGCTCAACGTAGAAACCGACAAAAAAGGTCAGCTCCGCATTTCCCTTTCTGCTAAACAGGTTCAGGAAAACCCTTGGACCCGTGTTGAATCAGAACTTACCGCTGGTGAAGTGCGCGAAGGCAAAGTTGTTCGCCTCACTCCATTCGGTGCGTTTGTTGAAGTGCTCCCTGGCATCGACGGTTTGGTACACGTTTCTGAAATGTCTTACACCAAACGTGTTCACAAACCAGAAGACGTTGTTGCAGTTGGCGACACCGTTTCTGTTAAAGTTAAGTCCATCGACTTAAGTTCCCGCCGTATCTCCCTCAGCATGCGTGATGCTGAAGGCGATCCATGGGCAGACGTTGAAGAACGTTTCCCTGCAGGTACTGAAGTTGAAGGTACCGTAGAGTCTTCTTCTGATTTCGGTCTGTTTATTAACATTGCTCCGGGCATTACCGGTCTTATGCCGAAATCTCTGATGGCTAAAGCTGACAAAGCAGCAAACCTTGACGCCGTTAAATCCGGCGACAAAGTAGAAGTAACCGTATCTCAGCTCCGCACTGCTGAGCGTAAGATTACTCTTGCTCCTAAAGGCGTTGAAGCCTCTGAAGACACTTCCTGGAAAGCGCATCGCAAAACCAAAACTGCTAAAGCAGAACCACAGACCAGCTTCGGCTCTTTAGGTTCCCTGCTGCAGGACGCGCTTAAAAAGAAAAAATAATCTGTTGATGCACATGCTCATTAAAAAGGATCAGGTGAAACTGATCCTTTTTTTTACCCAAATTTTACCAAATTCAAGTTTTTCTGCATAAAAAATAACCATCTCTTATACTTTTTTTCGTTTACAATGGCTGAATAATTATTATGTAAATGGGCGGTATGTGCTATTCATACCGCACGGATAGAGTGCCCACCTGAGCATTTAGGAGAATTTGAATAATGACGATTCGTAACAGGCTATTTTTTCTTCCTATTTTTGTATTAGTTTTTACACTAACAACTCTCCCTGCACTGGCGGATTTACCTAACTTTACTGAGTTAGCTAAAAAAGCAGGCCCTGCTGTTGTTAACATCAGCACCCAGAAAAAGGTGGTAATTCCACAACAAAAGCCGGGCATGCCAAAATTCTTCGACGAAAATGGACCACGCACCCCGTTCGATGACTTCTTCAAACAGTTCGAACGCTACTTCAAAGACGGTCAGCGTCGTCCTAATCCGGAACCCCAACGTTCACTCGGTTCCGGTTTCATCCTCTCTAAGGACGGCTACATCGCAACAAATAACCACGTTGTGGATGGTGCAGACAAAATTAGAGTAAACATTCTGGATGACAACGGAGACTACGAGTCCTACGAGGCAAAAATTGTCGGTACCGACCCGTTAACCGACCTTGCGCTGTTAAAAATCGAAACCAAACGCGATCTTCCTACCCTTGAACTCGCAGATTTCTCCAAGGTAGAAGTCGGACAGTGGGTTCTCGCAATCGGTAACCCATTCGGTCTCGACCACACCGTTACCAGCGGTATTGTCAGTGCGCTCGGTCGTAACATCAGCAACAACCCTTACGACAACTTCCTACAGACAGACGCATCTATTAACCCTGGTAACTCCGGTGGTCCGCTTCTTAACCTCAAAGGCGAAGTAATCGGCATCAACACTGCCATCATCGCACACGGTCAGGGCATCGGCTTTGCCATTCCAAGCTCAACCGTTAAAGATATCATTACCAAGCTTAAGTCAGACAAAAAAATCCGTCGCGGTTGGATTGGTGTTTCCATCACCAACGTAGACCCTAACATGGCACAGGCTCTTGGTCTCAATGAGGCTGAAGGCGCGTTTATCGCTCAAGTTGTACCGGGGGAACCAGCTGCAAAAGCCGGTCTTCTCGAAGGTGACATCATCTTAGCGGTTAATGGCGAACCGGTTGCCGACTCTACAGAGCTTATCCGCGTTGTATCCGCACTCGCACCGGGTACCACTGCGAAGTTCACCGTATTCCGTAAGGACAAAAACATCACCATCAACGTAAAACTCGGTGAGCGTGGTGCCGAAGGTCAAAAGCAGCCTTCTGAGAAGGGTCAACCAGCTCCAGACACTGATATTAAAGATCTCGGCCTCACCATCACTCCTCTCAATGTTGATGCCGCACGAAGCCTCGGTATTAAAGACATAAAAGGTCTGCTGATTACTAACGTAGCCCCAGAAAGTCCTGCATCACGCGCAGAACTTCACGCAGGTGACGTTATCCTCGAAGCAAACCTTACTCCTGTAAATACAGTCAAAGAGTTCCAAAAAATTCTGAAAACACAAGGCGAAAAACGCGGAGCCATGCTCCTCAAAATCGTTCGTCAGCAACAGATTATGTTTAGAACCATGACTCTGGAAAAATAAAACCCTAACGATAAAAGGGCACCTTCCGGTGCCCTTTTTCTGTTTTAATCACAGGACCTTGTTGCCTTCTGGCGACGCTTATCAGCGGGATGCCTTCGGCGAGTCTGCGACGCTTGCCTCCGGCGGCCAAAGAACCTGTTTCACTGTCGCTATCTGTAATCTCTCGTACCTCGAGAACAGCTACCGCTGTTGAAACAATGTCCTCTGGACTCTCCAAAAACTTTTAGGAGCGAAGAACTCCCGTTCCTTTATTCGCTGGTAGCCGCAAGGGGACTACCCTTCTATTGCTAACACGAATTTATGTCTTATACTCAAGTTTGTTGGACATAACCGATAGGTAGCAATCATTAAGCTCTCCAACGACATAAAAAACGGATTAGATTCGCTATTAAAAGTTTTTGGAAGGGGGTCTGGGGGAGAACCTTGTTTCAACAAGGTTTCCCCCAGCCGTCGGAGACAAATATCAAAAAGGCCTAAGCCAACTGAACTAACATCTAATTTGAGATTGGCAATTAATAAGCGGCTTGTTAGTATAGCCCGTTATTGCCCCATATTAATCAGGAGATTGAAACGTGCTTACACCACGTGAAATTGTATCCGAACTGGATAAATACATTATTGGACAGCATGGTGCGAAGCGCATGGTCGCAGTTGCTATGCGTAACCGCTGGCGCCGCCAGCAGATTGATCCGTCCCTTCGTGACGAGATTGCACCAAAGAATATTATCATGATGGGCCCTACTGGCGTTGGTAAAACTGAGATTGCCCGCCGTCTTGCGAAGCTTTCTGCTTCCCCGTTTGTAAAAGTAGAGGCAACCAAGTTCACAGAAGTCGGGTATGTTGGCCGTGACGTTGAGTCTATGGTTCGCGACCTGATGGAACTGGGCGTAGCTCTTGTACGCGACGAAGAAACTACTCGCGTTCGTGCTCAGGCAGAAACCAATGCAGAAGAACGTCTTCTCGACCTGCTTCTTCCGGGTTCTGCACCAAAGCCTATCCATGACCCGATTACCACCTTTGACACTCCTACTCCGGAAACTGACAAAGCAAGCTCTACCCGCGAGAAAATGCGTAAAATGTTCCGCGAAGGTAAGCTTGATGACCGTGAAGTAGAAATGGAGCTTGAAATTGCTCCTCAGGGTATCGAAGTAATGGCAATGCCAGGCATGGAAGACATGGGCAGCCAATTTAAAGATCTCTTCAGCAAAGCTTTCCCTGCTAAGAAAAAGAAAAAACGCATGAAGATTGGCGATGCACTGCCGCTTTTGATTGAAGAAGAAGCAGCACGCCTTGTTGATGAAGAGAAAGTCACAGAACTGGCAAAAGAACGTGTTGAACAGTCCGGTATTATCTTTATCGATGAAATCGACAAAGTTGCCAGCTCTCAGCACGGCGGCAAAAGTGCAGACATCTCCCGCGAAGGTGTTCAGCGCGACCTGCTCCCGATTGTTGAAGGCAGCGTTGTTAATACTAAATACGGTATGGTCAAAACTGACCACATTCTGTTCATTGGTGCGGGTGCATTCCACCACTCCAAGCCAGCAGACCTTATTCCAGAGTTGCAGGGTCGTTTCCCGCTGCGTGCAGAACTGACCGCACTGGGTAAAGAAGAGTTCTTACGAATTCTTAAAGAGCCTCACAACGCTCTTACTATTCAGTACACTGCGCTTCTGGCTACTGAAGGTGTAACCATCACCTTTGCCGAGGATGGTCTGGAAGAAATTGCATCTTTTGCAGAAATGACCAACCAGGAAACAGAAAATATCGGCGCGCGTCGTCTCTACACCATCATGGAAAAAATTCTGAGCGACATCTCTTTTGAAGCTCCAGACCGTTCCGGTGAAGAAATTGTTATCGACCGTGCATTTGTAGAAAAGCACTTAGAAGATGTTCGCGAGGATAGAGACCTGAGTCGCTACATTCTCTAATATACATGCGGGGCATCCCTCCGCAGCAGGAACTACGTACATGAAAGACTACGCTAAAGCACAGCTTACATCACGCATTCTTATTGAATCTCTTCCGTATATTAAAAAGTTTCATGGTGAAATTGTGGTCATTAAATACGGTGGCCACGCAATGAAGGACGAAGAGCTGGGTCGTGCATTTGCTCAGAACATCGCTCTTTTAAAGTACGTAGGATTAAGGCCGGTTATCGTACACGGCGGCGGTCCTCAGATTGGTAAGATGCTTGAAGCACTCAACATCACCTGCCAGTTCCGCGAAGGACATCGCGTAACTGACGACGCAACCATGGACGTTGTAGAAATGGTGCTCGTAGGCAAAGTAAACAAAGAGATTGTAAACAAGCTGAACTTGTCAGACTGCAAAGCTGTCGGGCTTTCCGGTAAAGACGGCACACTCCTTCGCGCTCGCAAGCTGCAAATGGTTATCGACAATCAGAACAAAACACCGGAGATCATTGATCTCGGTAAGGTTGGCGAAGTTGTGGGCGTTGAAGTTGGTCTGCTGAAAGGTCTTCTTTCTGAAGGCTACACTCCGGTAATCGCCCCAGTTGGCGTGGATGATGAAGGAAACACCTACAACATCAACGCAGACTCCGTAGCAGGTGCTGTCGCAGGCGCACTGCAAGCCAAGCGGCTCCTGCTGCTTACAGACGTTGCCGGTATCCTTGATGCGGACAAAAACCTGCTTGAAGAACTGACAATCAAAGAAACTCTCGCACTCTTCGAAGACGGTACACTTCAGGGCGGCATGATCCCGAAAGTAAAATGCTGCCTCGAAGCCATAAACGATGGCGTAGGACGAGCAACCATCCTCGACGGACGTGTAGAAAACTCCGTACTGCTGGAACTCTTTACAGACAGCGGCATCGGCACGCAGATTCTTGGCGACAAGTAGGCGTGAGTTTTCCGATATGAAATAAAAAAGCGTGGGCTTAAGGCTCACGCTTTTTTTGCATTGAAATGTCTGTGGAACAAATCGCACTCCACTTTATTTGCTCATATCACATTTTCCCTTTTTCTCTGCAAGCGCCCAAGCTTGTTCGAGAATATCACGGGTTCCTTTTTCACTTTTGAAATCAAATTGCAGACTTCTTACCTTCCAACCTTCCGCAGTGAAGCGACAACCAAACACATACTTCCCTTTGCCTTCCCAAATGTGCTCATGCAAAAAGTAGATTGCTGTTGCGTCTGCTTTAACTGTGGCTTCCTGCCCTTTAAGTTCCACTCTTATGTTTTCCAACTTATGTCGTGTTGCATCGAACCCGCATAGAGACTCTTTCCAGCGATAGATGACGTCCTTAGGTGATGCCGTATGCGGTTCACCACCGAACAGCGAAGTATAATCCACCGTAACTTCATCTGTCAGCATCGTCTCTAAGGTATTGAATAATCGTAAATCCAGCAGCACCCCCAGACTTTCAACAAGGGTTTCAAGGAGCGCTGTATCTGTTTTTTCTCTGCGTTCAATATAGGTTGGCATACGCACCCTTCCTTTCGTTTTTACAACGACAACTGGCATCATAAAAAAGGTTACGACCAGTATAGCCCAAATAAAAAAGGAAGGAATGGATATATTGCCCGCCGCAACTGCCCTGCATGAAAAGGCTACCCTTAAGATTGCAGGCAAAGGAGCAGCAACGAAAACAACGAGTGGAAATTAGTTTTTATTCTCAACCCAGTATCGTTCGCTTGCCTCAGGTACTGCCGGAAAATCTGCGGCTTCATCAGGAGTCAAAGCTAGAACACGGAGCACACTAGTCGGACTGACGCGATAATCATACATTTCAACAAGGTAGTTCAAACTTTCAGGCAAGCCATTTTCCTTGATGAAGTAGTTGTAGTTATCAAATTCGTTCGTCGTATCAGCTACATTCATCTTGTAAATGTTTTTGCGCCAATCCTTACCCCACTCAGTGACTTTTTCGCCCTCAAGCAGTTTAAAATGGTAATTTGATGACGGAGAAGACATGCGTTGAATAAAAAGAACAGCCTGCCCGTTGGTATATACTTTTGAATGCATGGTGCCACGGGGGAAACGACCACTTACGTCCGAACTTAACGGAATATTAACGGAAAGATTACCTACTTCCTTAAAATCAGACGAAATGGTAACCGCATATGCACCACGACCGATTTTCTGAACCGAGCTATCAGTATCAGGCTGTGTCGGAGATATAAAAAGAGAAACTAATCGTTTAATTACACTGCTCATAATGACCTCATATTTTCTCTTTTGTGAGGGTATTATGAATGGTTGTCAAATCATCTGACGGATGGGCAATCTACACCACATCATCTATAAGTAAGCTGGTACCAAAAGCCAGTCTCTGCTGCTCCTATCTAGAAACAGGTCGGACCGCACCAATCAGAGGATTGAGTACCGGCTTTGCTATACCGTAGATAACCACAATTCCGTCCCCTCCCCCCATCGTTGAAGTTCGGCGATCAGGATTTTCATCAAGCAGTGCACTAATCACATTCCAGTTATTTGCGACCCATACATTGCCTGCCTCATCAATCATCGTATCAGTCACTTCTTCCATGAGGCCGCTACGGTAATAATGAATTAAATCACCGCTAGATACCCCTTGTGGGCAAACATCTTCTTTAGCACCACACATATGCATAAATCCGGTTCCCAAAAAATTTGAAACAAACACAGTGTCGTCTCCATCAATACTGACGCCCCATCCTCCATTAATTTTCCCATTAAGCAGGTCCGACTTCAGCACTTTCCCTTCGGGACTGATCATTGTCACATTCCCTGTAACCGGAACTTGCTTCTCATGTGCAAGGATATTCTCTATTGAAATCTTGAACTCCTCCAAAATTCCAGCCCCTTTTGGTATTTTTGGCAATGGATATCCCGGAGAAAGATTTGCTGCGACCCAAACGTTGCCAAGGGAATCAACAGCTAACCCACGAGGAGCAACTCCCACTTTGATTTGTTTTGCTTCAGAAGGACTATCTGCAGGGAAGCGAGTTACAGTCATGGACGCTGAATTTGTCACCCAAACCACGTTATTATTATCAACAGCAACGGCAAAAGGTCTTTGTAAACCTGAAACGTTAACGACTTCCCCCCGATTGTGATCACCATTTGGGAATTTAAGCATTTGATTTAGCTGGTTGTCACAAATCCAAACATCACCATTTGGAGATGTTGCAAGCCCTTGTAGCATTCCCACCTTTCCGTCTACTTTTGCTGGCCCGAGAGGTTTTCCATCTAAATCAAACACCCCTACTTTTTTATTGAATGTTGAAATCCATACTTTATCGTTTGAAACAGTAGTGCCCCAACCAACACCATCAAGCCCCTGCCCATTATAGCCTGTAATCGCAGGAGAAATGGGAGAACCATCCGGCCCAAGACGAACAACTCCTCCACCAATTGAACTAATCAGTCCAGATTGAGAACCTGGCATCCAATTTTGCCCGCTCCAAAGATTGGCTCTATTATCAAACATCATTCTTCCCGGAGAATAGATTCCTCCTCCGGTAAACTTGATTTGTAGCGAAAAGTCGTCTGGAACAAAGCTTAAGTAAGGAAGAAAGTTAACATCTCGTCGTTGTTCCCCTTTAGGGTAAGGAAACGCTTTATCGAATAGCGAAAAATAATTTTGAGTTTGAAGATAAGGAGCCTTGGCAATTTTAAGTAAAGACTCCAATGTAGAAGAAGAGGAATTAATAGCCAAAAATTCGTTACAAAGACCTTTATGGCTATTCGCTCCGCAAAGTGAAACTAGAGCACCCAGCGTATTCATTCGTGCAACAGTTTCAGATTGGGTCAAGTTAGCAGAATTTAAAGCTACTTTGCTAAAATAGCCCGTTGAAACATTTATCAAATTATCAACCTGAGATGAACCAATAACAAGCCCGTTGGCAGTTCCTTGAAGCCCTTCTTTTAAAGCAAACTGCTGGGCATTCGGCCATAACGATCCAATAGTTGTTAATTCATTAAGAATAACTGATGAAGGAGCAGGAATAGGGATAATCGCAAATAAGCTTAAATTAGGAACCGAATCATTTTTGATTTTTCCACCAGCACTTATGAGGTATAGCGGCTGGTTTGACGTTGCGGAATGGGCATTAAACGCAACTTTCCCCTGCTTATCTGAGGTAGCTTTTTCTAAAAAAACAGGTTTCCCAGCTGGAACAGCTTGCCAAAGCTCAACTTTTGCATCGGAAACATCATGCCCATCAGACGTTACGTGTACTGATATCGCGGCTAACGAGTATGTGCTGAATGCTACTAGAATAAAAGATAAGACGGTAACAATACTTGTCAGAATACGGGAAAACAATACGTGCATAGTTGTCTCCATTACGTACTATTGTAACAGCATTAAATGGACTCCTAGTCTTAACAACAATGCACATCATAACATATGAAGTAGATTTCTACATATGCGTATATTCGCGGATGAGTTCTTTGTGTTGAGGAAATGTTTTCGACAACTCATCGAAAGTTCCGTTAATGAAATCTTCATATTCGAAGCCAGGAGAGACAGTGCATCCCAGTAGCGCCCATGCTCCGCCAGAAAGTAATTTTGTGCCTTGCCAGACGTTAGGCTGAACAACGACCTGAGGTGAGTGATCTTTTTCCAGATCAGAGCCAAGAACACATGTATGCAGTTCGCCATTGGCATTAATCTGCACCATTTGAACTGGATCGCCAGCATAGAAGTGGAAAATCTCTGCGGACTTTACAGCATGGAGGCCGGAAAATTGTTCAGGGGTGATAAGATAGTAAATGCATGATGAATACTGCCTGTCACCACCTAAATCCGGCAATGCACTGGCAGGAATACTCCCAGAGGCTCTGTACGTTACTCTAAAATACCCGCCCTCTTCGGGTAACGGGCTTAGATTAAACTTTTTAATAACATCCTGAGCAGTCACTTTAGGCGCTCCTTTCAACGATAATTTGTTTTTATCGGTAACCTACGTTTTCAAAGCTAATCGTAGGCATGTAAGATCTCATAAGACAGGTTTTTACTGACGTTTACTGTGCTATAACTCAGATTAAGTAAAGTCAAAAAGACCTGAATTGACAAATAGATATGAGCTGTAGAGGCATTGCCTGACTTATTATGTTCCAGCGACTTCGTAAACAGAGCCAGAAAAAAAGCTGCCTCCGCATGGAAAGCAGCTCTTGCTTATATCAACTATATACCACCGTCCTTCCGACGACAGACTTAAGAATACTTCTTCACGACCTGATCGAAAGCCTCACTGTCTACCATTTCAGTACCGAGCGGATAGGTAAGATCTTTCGGTAAATGTCCGCCATAGGCTGGACGATTATTAGTGTACAAAACTCCAATCGGAATCTTATCGCTGAACTCATCAGCTTTTTGAATCGCTTTCTCTCTGTTTGTCGGATCGTAATCTTCACCTAACTCGTAGCAGCGTTTTTTGTACCAACCAAAGGTGTTCACCTTGTTGAAAGAAACACACGGTTGAAGCACATCCACGAGAGCGAAGCCCGGATGCGCTATAGCTGCTTTAATCGTTTCCACCAAATGGGGCACGTTACCTGAGAAAGCACGGGCTACAAAGTTTGCACGCATGACAACCGCGACTCCCACCGGATTGAATGGCGCATTTGTTACGCCAAATGGCTGCGCTTTGGTGATCTGCCCTTCCTGTGTTGTTGGGCTGGCCTGTCCTTTAGTAAGTCCGTACACCTGATTATCGTGCACAATTGCGACCATATCCACATTACGCCTGATAGCAGCAAGAAAATGATTACCGCCCTCGGCATATGTACAACCATCCCCGCTTGTTACAAGAACAGTCAGCTCCGGATTAACAATCTTTACAGCCTGAGCCGCAGAGAGTGCCCTGCCGTGCAACCCGTTAAAACCGTTGGCAGTTATATAGTGCGGCATCTTTGCAGCTTGACCGATACCGGAAATGATCGCGGCTTTGTGCGGCGGAATATCAAGTTCAGCCAAGGTCTGCTTCAGAGCTTGCAGAATATCGAAGTTACCGCAGCCGGGGCACCAGGCTTCATTGTAATTACCGTACTCGTTAATATCGCCCATTACGCCTACTCCTCGTACATATTACTGATAATGTAACCCGCAGTTAATGGACGCCCGTCGTATCTGCTGACTATCTTTTGAATAGGAACGCAGGTGAGCCCTTTAAGAAGCCAAGCAAACTGGGCATTGGAGTTTCCTTCAATGCATACACGTTCTTTAGCGCTTTCCAAATACGGCATAAACTGCTCCACCTCCAACGGCCACACTTGTGAAAAGCTTAGTACTGCGACTTTTTCGCCACGCTCTTTCATAATCTCAGCAGCGTCGCGTACCGCCCCTACTGTGGACCCCCAGCATATTAACAGCCTGTCAGGATGGTCAGCGCCATAATAACGCGGTGGAAGAACATCCTTGCGGATACAAGATTCCTTCAGCAACATTTTTTCTACCATAGCATTACGCAACTGCTTGCTTTCCGTAATGTTACCGCGTTCGTTATGCGCATGACTATCTACCAGCACAATGGACTTGCCGAATCCAGGGAGCCTTCGTGGCGATATACCGCTGTTTGTCAAATTATACCGTCTGTAATCATCAGGGTGAGTATCTGTGTAATCCGGCTTACACACCTTCGGAAGCTTATGCATGTCGTATGCTTCAAGACTTTGCAGACCATCCGCTAAAAACTGGTCTGTAAGAATGATAACCGGAGTCTGATACTTTTCAGCACAGCTGATAGCACGGTGTCCCATTTCAAAACATTCTTCTACAGAACTTGGAGCCAAAATGATACGCGGGAACTCACCGTGCCCACCGAACATGGTGAACAGCAAATCCCCTTGGGCCGTGCGAGTAGGCATACCGGTTGCGGGACCGGGACGTTGGGCAACAACGATTACAATCGGCTGCTCCATAACACCCGCAAGACTAACACCTTCTGTCATAAGGGCAAATCCACCACCGGATGTTGGAACAATGACAGGGGCACCAGCATAGGATGCACCAAGCGCCATATTCAACGCGGCAATTTCATCTTCAACCTGCTCAACCACCACACCCATTTCCTGAGAATGGTTAATAAGCGTCTGTGCTACAGATGAGCCCGGTGTCATTGGGTAGAACGTACAAAAACGGACCCCTGCCGCCATTGCACCAAGTGCAATACTAGTATTTCCATTAATGAGAATACGTTCTGGATGCAGATGCATTGACGGTAACTGAGAACACTTGTGTGTATGGTCCAAGCTCCACTCATAAGCACCCTTAAGAGCCGCAATATTTTCTTTAACGACCGCCTCTCCCTTGGAGGCGAAGCGCTCCTTTAGCAACTGTTCAGGCAACGCACTATCCAAGCCGAGCAAGGAACACAGTACGCCAAGCGCAATAACATTTTCATATAAAGGGTTAGAGGCAAGTCTATCGAAAGGAATGCTTACGCATTGTTTATTCATGGAATCAAGCTTATCGCTTAATATAATAGTTCCGCCATCATGCAGCATTTCAAAAAACTGTGCGACTGCATCCTGATTAAATGCAAACAAGAGATCACATTGATCAGCCGGCGCGAACTTCGGTGTGTCACTGATTCGGATTCTGAAAGAGTTATGACCACCGCGAATTCGAGACATATAATACTGAGTGGCAAAAACTTCATACCCAGCACGAGTCAAAATTTTACTGAGCAGTTCGCCAACAGTAACCAGTCCCTGACCAGCTGCTCCAGCGATAATTATCGTTCTGTCGAGTGTGGACAAAAGAACCTCCAATACAGAGAAAAAACTGAAGTCGTAGGTTATATAGTCTACACGATAACAGATAAGTTTTGTTGGCAAAAGAAATTATACCATTCTCTTGTTAGTCTTTGCCTTTTTCACCGCCCGCACGTTGAAAGCCTGTATGATACCGGACTGTTCCTTTGAGTCAGGCAACCAGTATATTTTTCTGTAAGAATAAAATTACTCCACTTGTCCTTCACGACCTTTCAAGTACTCTACAGCCCACTCATCAAGGCTGTTAAATGACGGAATAAGCTTTTCCCCTATCTCGGTAAGAGAATATTCTACAACTGGTGGAACTTCCGGATACGCTTTTCTGTTAATGATGCCGTTCTTTTCCAGACTGCGCAGCTGTTGTGTCAGCATTTTTTGCGTCACCTTCGGCATTAATTTTCTTAACTGCCCGAACCGCTTTTCCCCTTTCGAAAGATGCCAGATGATCTGGGGAACCCATTTACCGGAAAGAATCTCAAATGCGACTTCCAATTCGTATGTGTAACTGCTGCAACTAATTTTATGTGTTCTATCTTCAGGCATGTGCATTTCCTTGTGCGAATGTATGCTAATCCACAATCATATCAACATGTAAGATGAATAGATTGCGAGTATTTTTTTAATGAAACGTGCATGTTGTGCTTTTGAATGCTGAACAAAGGCTAATAGCACTTTCTCCAACTATTGGACACCCCTAGAGGTATATTTTTGGGTAGTTACTTTTTGTAAACCAGTACCCAAATCTACACTACTACACCGAAAGGTGCCTACTTTACAGGGAAAAGCAAATATTGTTTATACAACCTCGTCTGCGTATCCAAGGTGGATGCGTATACAATTTCTCTTTGTGCATACTTCTGTAGTGACCTATCTCTCCACTGTAGAAGCAGCAAGATTATATGCCCAAAAAACGCATTCTACATCAGAGTGTGCACAAAGAGAAATCTAACTAAATATACAATACTATTTATACAATAGGGAGAAAAACACATGGCTCGTTTTACTATTCCAAGAGACGTATACTTTGGTGAAAACACCATTGAAGAACTTAAAAACGTTGATGGCAGCAAAGCATTTATTGTTATCAGTGGCGGCTCCATCAAAAGAAACTGTGGTCTGGAAAAAATCGAAGGCTACCTTAAAGAAGCTGGCATCGAAACTCGTCTTTTCGAAGGCGTAGAAGCTGACCCTTCTGACGAAACCGTTATGCGAGGCGTGGCTGAAATGAACGAATTCCAGCCAGACCTCATCATCGGCGTTGGTGGCGGTTCCCCAATCGATGCTGCTAAGGCAATGTGGATCTTCTATGAAGCTCCGGAATTCACTTTTGAAGAAGCAGCAATTCCGTTCAACCTGCCGCAGCTTCGTCGCAAAGCTCGCTTTGTAGCTATCCCGACCACCAGCGGTACAGGTACCGAAGTAACTGCATTCTCTATCATCACCAGCAAAGAGACTGAGCTGAAGTACCCTATTGCGGACTTCAACATCACTCCTGACATGGCGATTGTAGACAGCAACTTAGCACAGACCATGCCTGGTCACCTTGTTGCTCACACCGGTATGGACGCCCTGACCCACTCTCTGGAAGCATATGTTTCCATTATGGCAAACGAACTTACTGACGCGCTTGCTATGAAATCAATTGAGATGATTCAGGAACACCTTGTTGAATCCTTCAAAGGCAGCGAAGAGTCCCGTGCAAAAATGCACCTCTCCCAGTGCCTCGCAGGTATGTCCTTCTCCAACGCTATTTTGGGCATTGTACACAGCATGGCACACAAGACCGGTAAAATGTTCAGCATTCCTCACGGTTGTGCTAACGCAATCTACCTCCCTGCTGCAATTCGCTTCAACGCAGAAGAAGCTGGAGAAAAGTATGCAGACATCGCTAAACGCCTCGGGCTTGCCGGTTCCACTACTGAAGAGCGTGTTGATGCACTTGTAAACTTTGTAGAAGGCTTAAACCGTGCACTCAACATCCCTGCTTCCCTGCAGGAATTCGGTGTTGAGGAAGAAGCTTTCCTTGCAAACCTCGACATTATCGCTGAAGGCGCTGTTGGCGACCCTTGCACCAGCACCAACCCAAGAAAAATCTCTGTTGAACAGATGAAAGAGCTCTTCAAAAAAGCATACTACGGCAAATAGTTTCGCTATAGCCTGCTAGTAAACGGCTTTAAACGGGGTGAGTACAACAGCTCACCCCGTTTTCATTTTTAGATAGGCTCTGAATACAAAAAACTAATATACCAAGCCCGCCAACCATAGGAGCTTATACATAATGGAAAAACACATTCTTGAAGAAGCACAGCGTTGCCTTCAATGTAAAAAACCACGTTGCAGACAAGGGTGCCCAAATAACACCGCCATCAATGACATGGTCAAACTTATCCTTGAAGGAAAAATGAAAGAGGCGGGTAAAATGCTTTTTGAAAACAACCCTCTTTCTGTTATCTGCTCAACCATTTGTCCGCACGAAAACTTCTGTGAAGGACATTGTGTGCTGAAACGCAAGGGTAAGCCTGTTCAAATTAGCACCATAGAAAATTACATTTCAACCCACTATCTTGATCACGTTCAGCCAGAGAAACCTACGTTGCGTCACAAAGATAAAATAGCCATTATTGGTTCAGGACCATCCGGCATTACTGTTGCTTTTATTCTTGCTTCCTATGGGTACGATATAACTATCTTCGAATCTGAAGATAAGATCGGAGGCGTGCTCCAGTACGGCATACCAGATTTCCGCTTGCCAAAGGAGTTACTTGAAAAACTCAGAAAACAGCTCATGGAACTGGGTGTAAAATTTCGTCCAAACATGTTAATTGGACCAGTGATTACCCTTGATGATTTATTACACGATGCCTACAGCGCGGTCTTTATTGGCACCGGTGTATGGAACCCTAAACCGCTACGCATAAAAGGGGAAACTCTGGGGCACGTACACTATGCTATTAACTACCTTAAAACTCCTGCGGCATATGATCTTGGGAAAAAAGTAGCTGTTATTGGCGCGGGTAACGTTGCTATGGATGCTGCCCGAATGGCTATGCGGAACGGTGCGGAAGAAGTTACAATGCTCTATCGGCGAGGCGAAGAAGATATGTCCGCAACAAAACATGAGTACGAGTCTGCAAAAGCTGAGGGCGTTACCTTCTCCTTCTATCGTTCACCCGTTGAAATTGTTGATACGGGTATCCGCTGCGCTCAAACACGCAAAGAATTGGACGAGAAAGGCAATGCACGAGTTACAGCAATAGAAAATTCGGAAAAACTAGTTAACGCAGACTCTGTAATTATTGCGGTCAGTCAAGCTCCAAGAAGCAACCTTAAGGGAATCGAAATCGGTACTAGCGGTCTCATCATTGCAGATGACCACGGACGTACAACTCAAGAAGGTCTTTTTGCCTCAGGAGACGTGGTCACCGGAGCAAAAACAGTGGCTGAAGCAACGTATTACTCAAAACGAGTTGCTCGAACTATCATCGAATATTTAGAAAGAAAAGCAGCATAATCCCATGGGTTGCAGGAGCTGGAATACAGAATTTGTTGCCATTCTTCACGATATCACCCCTCAAAAAATTTCGCCTCTCTACTTCGGGTAGTCTGCACAACCTCACTCGAACCACGACTGGCAGAGCAAGCTTCTGCATAAAAAAATCCCCGTATGCATCACGCACACGGGGATTTTTTGTAAGAACTGAATTATTTTGCAACAGGCGGAGTAAACACGCGCTGGCCGAGTTCAGAGTCGAGCATAAGCATGCCCTGACCTTCACCGCCGATCATTTTGAGTTTACCGAGAACGTCATTTACGGAATCTTCTTCTTCAACCTGTTCGGAAACGAACCACTGAAGGAAGATGTTAGTTGCGTGATCGCGCTCATCGATAGCAAGGTTTACAAGATCATTGATGCGAGAAGTTACGAGCTGTTCGTGCTTAAGGGTTTCTTCAAACACTTCAAGAGTGTTAGCCCAATCGTTATCAGGTGCTTCGATTGGCTGAAGAATTACACGACCGCCGCGCTCGTTGATGTAATCGTAAAACTTAGTTGCGTGGAAGAGTTCTTCCTGAGCCTGTGCACGCATCCACTGTGCAAAACCGCCCATGCCTTTGTCTGCAAAGTATGCGGACATAGAGAGGTACAGGTAGCTGGAAAACATTTCCCATTTTACCTGATCATTCAACGCTTGATTCATTTTTTCAGACAACATCAGAATTCTCCTTATGGTAACTGGTAGTACAGAGTATCATGTTTTGATGAACCAGTCTTGTTATGCAACGCAGGTTTGTCATCAAAATGGTCAGGCCATTTGTTTGGCATGATGTGCTATAAAAAGCAATATCCGTAGAATATTGTATTACTGTTAACGCCAAATTCCCCGCATAAGTCAATTGCAGTGGAAAAAATAATACGGTATCAGCGTCTTTCGCAAAACAACCATCAAGTATTCAGACCAAGGCGTACGTTAGGTCTGATAAGGAGTTATCATATATGTGGGGTTCCAGCTGGAAGCGAAGCGCAGAGACAACCATTCCATGCAAAAAATGCAAAAAACCGCTTACTGTAAAACGCAGCTGCCAGCATGTGTACATGGAATGTACACATTGCGGCGATAAAAGCGACATTGCAGCATACCTGCGTGAAATGGATGACGCTTTGGAAGCCTTTATGGAAGGCGTATACTGCGACCGGATCTAAAAATATCCGAGGCTGCGCAACATATCCATTTTTGCCTCTTTATCACTATCACGTCCGGCACGTTCCCCTGCTTCGCTGCCAAGTCCACCACACGGCTTGGTGCAAGGTACACAGCCTAAAGAACGGTAGCCGGAATCGTACAACGGGCAGTACGGCAAATTGTACTGCATAGTGTACGCCCAAATATCCATTTCGCTAAAGTTCAAAACTGGATGCATCATAAGGCAGTCGGGCCGCTCTCTTTGCTCACGCATTGGTCGGTCCCTGTCTGGATGCTCATCTTTGCGAATACCGGTCAACAAGACTTCAATATCCTGCTGCCGAACGCCACGACTTAACGGCTCAACTTTAAGGTCGGCACAACAGGTTACCTTATCCTGCGCTACCGGATAATCAGCCATATCTACTTCAGGGCGCACGATTGTCAGGTCAATACCCCAATCCTGCGCTAAGCAGTCACGCTGATGGAGAACTTCCGGAAATTTACAGCCGGTATCGATATTCAGTGCCGTTACGCGCTCAACACCCAGTTCAGCCAGAATGTCCTTCCATAAATGAAGGGTTACGGTAGAGTCTTTACCGCCTGTCCATGCCACAGAAATGTTGTCTGCACCGTATTCCGCAGCGATCTGTCTAAGCTCGTTCCGAGCCTGTTCGATTTTTCTCTCGAGCATAATATTCTCTAGTTCATAACTCATTATGATTGAATTTCGCGGTACACTGTACCACAACTTTTCATACAATCAAGATGAGATATCGGATTCATAACAAACCGCTTTTGTATAAAAGTCAGTTTCTTCAAGTGCACCATGCAACAGGTGCCGAATGTGTACAACACTTTCTGCATTGTACGCGCTTGTTGCGGTATTTATTATCGGCAAGGGCATCGATATAAGTAAATTCCAAAGTAAGTCACAACAAACGCATTGTTCCCCTACCCACTTCTTCCGCTGTAGGCAATAGACAAAAAACGTAAAAAGAGGAATGTACATACAATTATAACAGCGCCCACTCTAAACGGTCGTCTATGTATCATTATATACGGTCTATAGATTCACCCACTATTCAGAGAACATTCAAGTTTTTTTAAATTTCGTCTTGACTGGTTGAACAATGCTGCATATAACCCTCCTCACGTTGTTAGCAACGCACCTTTTGCGGGGATGTAGCTCAGTTGGATAGAGTACCTGGCTACGAACCAGTTGGTCGGGAGTTCGAATCTTCCCATCCCCGCCATTCGAATACACTGCCTGTCAGTTTTTCTGACAGGCGTTTTTCTTCCAAAAAAAAGGGGCGCAGCTAAAAACATAAAGGCAGACGGTTTTAAAAAAACTTTTTTTCAAAAACTGCTTGACCTTGCTGAGGGTTGAACATATACACCCTCTCGCTGTGACGGAAGTCACTTCACAAATTTATATCGGGTCGGTTTAGAAGACTAAATTAGACACCGAGACCCTGCGGGGATGTAGCTCAGTTGGATAGAGTACCTGGCTACGAACCAGTTGGTCGGGAGTTCGAATCTTCCCATCCCCGCCATTTTGATCTTATACATCTGCTTAGGTGGATGTTTTATAGAGGGTAATATGCCCTCCCCAAGTGATGGTGACATCACATATATATACCGGATT
>NZ_FSRG01000008.1 GCF_900129975.1 Halodesulfovibrio marinisediminis DSM 17456 | reverse complement strand
TAACCAGTACTAATAGTCCGTGAGCCTTATTTTTCTACATAAAATCATTCTTTTCCTCCCTTAAGATTATATTTCAGGGTTAGCCCTTTGATGTGGCAGCAAGGTAAATATTGCTCGCCTTTCCAAAGAACTGACTGACCCGACATATTTTTCTTGGTGGCCATGGAGGTTGGGGTACACCCGATCCCATTCCGAACTCGGAAGTTAAGCCGACCATCGCCGATGATACTGCAGGGGAGCCTGTGGGAAAGTAGGTCGCTGCCAAGATTTATTTCTAAGACCGCGTTTCAAGCGAAACGCGGTCTTTTTTTGTTTCGATTTTTTATTTGTTAGAGATAAAAAAAAGCCGGTTGTCATAAGGCAACCGGCTTATCTTTTGATTGGTTGAATTAATCTTTCGCACAGCCTGGATTGAACGCTAAGGTTGCTTCTGCAATCTTGTGACCGTACTCAACGCATGCTTGAAGTTGTGCTTCGTCTGGTACGAATTTGATACGTAACCCGTCATCTACACGTTTTATTTTCAGATCATCAAGAGTGCTATTGATTTGGCGTACGCCTTCGCCACCCCAGCCGTAAGAGCCGAAACCGGCACCGAGCTTATTCTTAGGCTTGAGGCCTTTGATATAGTGTAGGAAAGCTGCCATGCTTGGGATAACTCCGTTGTTAATGGTTGGGCTTCCCATAACTATGGTGCTTGCGGTAAGGAATTCTTCCATGATTGCACCACGGTGCCATGTTTTAAGGCTACAGATTTTAACTGGCACATTTTTTTCTTCAATGCCTTGGGCAATGGCGTTAGCCATGAGTTCTGTAGACTTCCATTTAGTGTCATACACAATTAAAACTTCTTTGGAATGCTTCTGGCAACTCCATTCAGCGTAGGCTTCCAAAATTTTTTCTGGATGGCTGCGCCAAATGTAGCCGTGATCTGGCGCAATCATGCGAATGCCTAAGTTCATTGCCTCCAGTGCACGCAATGTCTTTTTAATAAGCGGGGAAAGAAGGTTGAGGTTATTTGCATAGAAGAATTTTGCTCCCTTAAGAGGAATTGCAATATCCACCTCATCATCAAAACGCTCGTCTGACGCTATATGTTGACCAAAGGCATCGTTTGAGAACAGAATGCCATCTTTTTTTAGGTAAGAGAACATTGAGTCAGGCCAGTGGAGCATGCGGGTCATAATGAAATGAATTGTTCTTGCACCTAAAGATATTTCATCTCCGCTCTTAACGACTTCAAAAGGCCAGCTTTCATCATGGAAGTGGGCAATAATGGCGTCTTTTCCTGCAGCGGAACAGAAGATTTTCTCAGGCTTAATGGTGCTGATGATTTCAGGCAAGCTACTGGAGTGATCTGGCTCAACGTGGTTGACGATCATGTAATCAATTTTTACAGGATCAATAATATTACGAATACGATTCCAGAACTGGTCGCGGTGAGAGTATTTGACTCCATCAACTAGAGTCACTTTTTCATCAACGATCAAGTATGCGTTGTAACTTGTGCCTGCATACCCGCTAGAAGGTGGGATATCATGGTCAACAGCGCCGACCCAGTAAATGCCTTTTGCAAGTTTGATATCATTCATCTTTTGCCCCTTATCTATTTCTCTTGAAATGAGATACTAAAAATTCTAATAAAAAAATATCAGTGTATTTAGTTACTATTATTATTAACTACTATATTTTTGTCACTATCGTGTTGTGACTTTCTTTGCAAGATGAAACTTATTTCGTTCTGATTATTGGTTATTTTTCAGTAATTGATGATATTTGATTCTCATGTGACTAAAATGAATTTTGATTTCAGAGTGTTTAATTAAGGTATTTTTACTAGTGGTGGAAAAAGGATTGTAGATGAAAAAAGAATACCAAGACCTTACTGTCGCTGAAGTAAGGGAGTTTATGGCAAAAACAAGAGAAAATGAATATCAACTCGTGGATGTTCGTTTTCTCGATGAATATGAAGAAGATCACTTGGCCGGAGCGATTTTGTTGCCAGTCGATGAAATTGAAGAGCGAATTTCTGAGCTTTCTTCTACAAAAGATACGATCGTGTACTGTCTTTCCGGTAGGCGCTCTGTAGCAGCTTCTGTTTTTATCGGGACTCATCCTGATTTTAAAGGGAAGGTATACAATATGCTTGGCGGCTACCTCGAATGGGATGGGCATTACATTGAAGATATGCCTAATTTGAAAGTATTTGATATGGAAGGCTCTGACGCGGACTTATTGTATCAGGCCATGAATCTTGAGAAAGGTGCCCATAAGTTTTATGAGCTTGTATTGGAAAAATTTCCGAATGCTCCTTTTACTCCGGTGATGGAGAAGCTTGTTAAGGCGGAAGAAGCTCACGCCCATATGATTTATAAGTTCTGGGAAAAGCTTCAAGACAATCCGCCATCTTTTGAAATTGTTTATGAGGGACTCCCAGGCGATATCCTTGAAGGTGGGCTTAACTTTGATGAGCTTGCTGCTAAACTTATGCAGGAAGGTACAGAGTGTCAGAACGTAATTGAAATGGCGATTACAATCGAATTTTCTGCATACGATCTATATCGCAATATGGCTCACCTCTATAAAGACACTGAAATGGAAAAACATTTCCTTTCATTGTGTCAGTCTGAAAAAGAACATATGCGCATTGCAGCGGATGCCTTGCATCACTGTCGATAACAATAAAGCTTCTGATGAGTATTTCATCAGAAGCTTTTTTATTACCTATAAAAAATATTGTAGCAGGTACAGTGTTCCCATTCCGGTAAGGATAGTGAAGAAAATATTTCTTGATTTGTAGGCAACCAGTAGGGCGAAAATGCTGGCTGACAGGCGCTCTTTTCCGTGTAGTGAGGCAACCATACCTTCGTGATAAAAAATTGCTGGGGCTATCAATGCAGCAAGAACAGAGGCCGGAATAAATCTAAGAATCTCTGAGAATTTGTCACTCAGCTTGAATCGTTCTGCTGTAAGGATAAATGAGCCGCGCTGGAGGATGGTTGCGATGCCGATGACGGAGATAACAATCCAGAAGGTACTATTGCTCATGGCAGACTCGCTTCCGTTTGCTAACAAAATATCCTGTAAAAATGCCTGCGAATGCGCCAGACATCAGTCCCATATTATATGGCAATGAAACGGAGAGAATAGCCACAGTGGCGGCGACTGCTGCGGCTAATGCGGATGGTCTATCCGTAATGTTCGGGGCGAGCAGGGCAAGAAAGGTGAGCGGTACTGCGAAGTCAAAGGACCATTCTGGGGGAATTAGCGCACCGAAAAAGATACCGCTGATGGTCGACACCATCCATGTGACATAGAGCGAGGTACATGCACCGAAGAAAAACGGGAGTTTTTGATACGGGCTGTCTTTCTTAGTGAATTCCACAATAGAAACAGCATAGGCCTGATCAGATAATGTATAGGACAGATATAGGCGTTGCCATGGACGTAATGGACCAAGGTATGGCGTGATTGATGCGCTGTACATGACAAAGCGCAGATTGATCATGATGGCTGTAGCAACAATGATGATAGCAGAACTGTGTTCTGACATTAGCTGCGCAACAGAAACCTGAGCCGCTCCGGCGAACATGAAGAATGTCATGAAAATGGCTTTGAGCGGAGAAATTCCGGTGGCAATGGTTACTACACCTGTCAGCATGCCGAAAGGAACAATTCCTGGCATGACGGGGATAATAGTACCGGCACCGGTGAAAAATGATTCTTTAGTAGAGCGGGATTTTGACATTCTAACAGGATACTATTGGACCCCGCACTCTGTCGAATTCTTTTCGCGTTACATGTTGGTGACAGGTAGAGCTATCCAGCTTGTGGCAGACATTTTTGTGGGGCTTGCATTATGCTTACAATGTTTGGAATTTCTTGCGGAGGAATCGGGCGTGAGAACAAGTATCCCTGCGAAAAGTCACATCCAGCTTCAAGCAGCATAATACGTTGCTCCTCTTCTTCCACTCCTTCTGCAACAACGGTCAACCCTAAGGCGTGCGCTAATGCGACAACTGCTTTGACGATTTCGTAGTTTGCAGGATTTTTTTCCATGTCATTAACAAAGCTTCTGTCGATTTTTAAATTACTGATAGGAAATTGTTGCAGATACATAAGGGAGGAATATCCTGTACCAAAGTCATCGATGCATAGCCCGACTCCCAGCGCTCTCAGACGGCGGAGGGTAATATCTGCATAGTCAGGATTTTCCATGAGCATGGTCTCTGTTACTTCCAGACGCAGGCACTCTGGTGGCAGATTGGTTTTTGTAAGGATACGGGAGACGATATCCGTTAATTCCAAGTCGGAAAGCTGACGTGCGGAAAGGTTGACGTTCACCTTCAAATTTTTGAATAGCGGATTTGTCCTTCGCCATTCAGCAAGGGTAGAGCAGGCTTCAAGTAGTACCCATTCTCCAAGTTGTAGAATAAGTCCTGTTTCTTCTGCCAGCGGAATAAATTTTGTCGGAGAGATGATTTTTCCCTGACTGTTTTTCCAGCGGATAAGCGCCTCAAAGCCAGTCACGGCACGTGTGATCGTATCAACAACAGGTTGGTACACTAAGAAAAATTCTTGATTAATTAGTGCATTATGAAGGTCCAGCTCCATGCTGATGAGTTTGAGCGCATTAGAGAATATCTGTGCATCATAAACGGTGACGCCGTCTGTTCCGTTGGAACGTCCGTGATTCAGTGCTACGTGAGCGTTTTGCAGGTAGCGTTCTGGAGTGTCTACTTCCATCTCGCCATGCATAATGCCAAAACTGGCAGACATATGAATCTGCTTATTGTTCCAGGCAATTGGACGCTTAATACCTTGAATAAGAGCTTCTATTGAGCGGTGCACTGATTGATGGTCGGAAGTGTCTTCATATATTAACACAAATTCGTCACCACCAATACGGAAGACAGTTTCAAATCCGTAGGTGGCATCGCGGAGGCGGTCAGCAAGTTTGCATAGAATCGCATCACCTGCTTCATGTCCGAGGGAGTCATTAATGTTTTTGAAGCGATCAATGTCGATATAGACGATGGAAAAATTCCAATGCCCTGTAGCTTGAGCACGGGAAATTGCTTTTTTGATTTTTTCAATACACTTGCTTCGGTTGGGTAGTTTGGTAAGGCTGTCATGCCAAGTAAAGTGCATGAGCTGCTGTACTACGCTGCGATGTGATGTGATGTCGTGACAGAATGCACGGATGCCGCAATAGCATCCGTCGGAATCAAGGGCACGGCTGGCTTCAAACTTCATCCAGCGTTTTTTGCTGTCTGGAAGTCGAATTTGAAATTCTGCCGTTGCATAATTTTCCCCCTCATCCAACTTGCGCCATAGCCCGTACCATAGCGGAAGATGTTCTTCGATGAGGATGGCTTCCATGAACCTTGAGTTACGGTAAAAGTGCTTTGCTTCGTACCCGCAGCATGTTTCGCAAGCGTTGGAGACCACTTCAAGTGTTCCATCGGCGGAGTACCAAAATTCCCATAGAGGTGAGTAAAGCACCATGTCGCGTGCAGAGTCGTTTGCAGAGAAAATAGACTTAGTTTGCCGTGTGCGTTCTGTCTTCTCTGGCTCTGTACTTGTTGGAACCGTAGCTCCTGCCATATCTAACTCCCTTTTATTTAGATTGCGCAGGATGAATCCCGTCGAATAGACTTAGTAGATTAACAATGACGCTAGTACGCTGAATAAAAAGAACAAGTTTGATGTGTACTATTCATTAACCTAGTTACATAAAAAAGTATAATTAAGGAACTGATTAAAAAATAAGGCACCCTGTTCTGACGTACGGATCAGAACAGGGTGCCTTATACTTTTGTGGAGGGAATATTATGCAGCGATGTGCGATAATACTTCTTTGGTTGCCTCATGCTCTGGGTCGAGGCGTAAAATTTCGTTGAATTCAGCAATAGATTCTTCTTTACGGTCTGTAGAGAAGAGACAGGTTGCGTAGGAGAAGCGAACAGCAGTATCGGTGCTGTCTTCTTCAAGGGCACGTGCAAAAGCAGGAAGGATTTCCTCAACGCGCTCAGTGCTGTATCCCTGCTGGAGAAGGCAGTTAAGTGCAACTTTGTCAACTGGGTTAATGGAAAGAGCAGTAAGGAAATGGGTAAAACTCTCATCGTGGTTACCCTGTTCCGCAAGAACAAGGCCGATACCGGCATGCGCACGGGAGCTAGGTTCAATGGAAGCAGCCTGTTTATACAGAGTAAGTGCGGATTCGTAGTCTCCTTCGAAGATGCTTACTGCTGCGAGGCCGAGAAGCGGCTCAGAAGATTCGTTGTTAAGCTCCATAGCGCCTTCAAAGCATTCAATTGCTTTTTTGGTATCGCCTAACGCGAGATGGTATTCGCCAAGTACTTTTAATGTCTGGTAGTCGCTCATACGGGTATCCTTATTGAGTTTAGCTACATCCCCACAAATTTATGCGATTAGGCGTGTAGGAAAAATAGTTCTGCTTTTGTGTTTCTGCAGAATATTCAGCAACTACTGTGCCAAAAAAAATATGTCCCCCATTTCTTACGAGTGACAAATCTCTGTCACTCAGTTTCTTTTTTTCTCGATAAAAGCCAGTCTTTCAATAAAAAGTATAATAAAAATAAGTCGTTGTAAGTGTGGAACGCCTTTTGCTTTGTATTCAGTACCGTTGCCTTCTCAAAAAGGGGTAAGACGGGAAGATTAAGTAAAAGGAGGGTACCTGCATGAAAGGGTTATTTGAAACCCCTATGTTGCTCAGTGCAAAGGTTATGGACATGCAGCTGCAGCGTCAGAATGTTGTCATGAGTAACATGGCTAACATTAAAACTCACGGGTATCTCGCCCGTAGAGTTAAGTTTGAAGAAGATCTTCAAAAAGCGCTGAACATTGACGGTCGTGGAAAAATGACACGTACGTCCGGCAAACATGTTCCTGCTACATTCGATCCGAAAAACTTCGGCCCTGAATGGGAAAAGAAAATGCCGATGCGTATTGTTCATGGTGAAGACCGTGTGGATATGGATAAGGAAATGGCTGTAATGGCTAAAAATACCATGCGCTACAACACACTGGCTACAGTGGTCAAAAGTAACTTTGAAGGCTTAAAAAGCGTTATTTCAAGCGGAGCTAAATAATGGATTTCATGACAGCACTCGATATCGGAGCTTCTGCGCTCAGTACTGAGCGTACAAGCATGAACATTATCTCTATGAACCTTGCTAACGCTAAGACTACTCGTACACCGGAAGGCGGTCCGTATCGTCGTAAGACCGTAATTCTTGAGGCAACTGAGGTAGACCATCCATTCAGTAAGCAGATGCAGTCTGCAATGGACAGGGATTTACGCGGTGTACGTGTGAAGCATGTTGCGCAGGATAAGCGCCCACTTAAGCAGGTGTATGAACCTGGTCATCCAGATGCAAATGAAGAAGGATATGTATTTTATCCGGACATCAACGTGGTGGAAGAGATGGCGAACCTTATGACTGTACAGCGCAGCTATGAGGCAAATATCACTTCAATGGATGCTGTAAAAACCATGTACAACAAAGCATTGGATCTTGGCCGCGGCTAAGCGGATAAATTTGGGGAGTAGGTCATGTCTATTCAAAGTGTAGGAATGAAGGCGTATTCAGAAGCGTTAAGCAGCTTTGCGTCTGGAAATAAAAAGGTGCAGCAGTCCACTGCATCTGAAGAAAAAACAACCACATCTTTTATGGAAACTGTTGAAGCATCTGTGAAGAAAGTAAACGACATGCAGCAAGAAAAATCTGGCATGATTGAATCTTTCGCTTCAGGTGAGCAGCAGAATGTTCACGAGCTTATGATTACGTTGCAGAAAGCAAGTGTTGCAATGAACCTTACATCAGCCGTACGTAATAAGGTTCTTAATGCATACAACGAAATCAGCAAAATGCAGTTCTAGTCCTACTGTTATATCGCCATTTATTAACTGTATTTTTTCGGAGTAAATAATGTCCCCCATGTTAAACGATGCTGTCGATCGCACTAAAAATTTCTGGTCGAGTATTACCCTCTCGCAAAGGGTCTTTATCGGCGGTCTTGCACTTACTGTGCTCGGCGTATTCTTTGCGCTGTTGTTTTGGCTGAATAAGCCGGACATGCAGTTGTTGTATTCTAACCTTGCTCTTGAGGATGCAAATAGAATTGTTAAAGTCCTTCAGGCTGAAAAAGTTTCCTATAGCTTGGAGAACAATGGTTCCAGCATCCTTGTTCCAGCAGATAAAGTATACGACATGCGTATCAAGATTGCCGGTGAAGGTGGTTTAACTGGGCAGGGCATTGGCTTCGAAGTCTTTGACGATGTAAAAGTCGGACAAACAGAATTTGTACAGAAAATTAATTACCAGCGTGCTCTTCAGGGTGAATTAAGCCGTACTATTACAGAATTCCCTGCGGTTGAATCCTCACGTGTACATCTGGTGATCCCTCAGAAAAGTCTGTTTATTGAAGAAGAGATGCCACCGTCTGCATCTGTTGTTTTGACCATCGCAGAAGGTAAAAAAATGACAGACAAAGACGTAATGGCAATCGTCAACCTTATTACCATGTCTGTTGAAGGTCTGGATAAAGGTCGTGTGTCCATTGCGGATACTAAAGGTACTGTGCTGTACCATCCTGAAGACGAAAATTCCGTTGAAGGCATGACTGCAACCCAGTTTGATCACAAGCAGACCATCCAGAGAAATCTGGAAATGCGCATTCAGGAACTTTTGTATCCTATCATCGGCGCAGGCAAGGTTATTGCGAAAGTTAACGCTGACCTTGATTTCAGCCAGCGTACAATCCGTAAGGAACTGTACGACCCATCAAGTTCTGTTGTTCGTTCAGAACAGAAAAGCGAGGAAACAACCCGCGGCAGCGCTAACCTTGAAGCAGGCACCCCTGATGCTAACTTCCGAGGTGACGGCATCGGCGGCAGCATCAGCCAGCAGGATGCAACTCGCGAAACATCAACCATCAACTATGAAATTAACAAAGAAGAGCAGAACATCGTGACCCCTGTAGGGCAGGTGGACCGCTTGAGCATTGCAGTAGTTGTTGATGGCATGTACGCAGCCAGCCCTGATACAGGCGAAATGGTCTTTACTCCGCGTTCAGAAGAAGAAATGACGCGTATTCAAGAGCTTGTTTCAAATGCAGTAGGGTTTGAATCTTCCCGCGGTGACGCCATTGAAGTTTCCTGTATCGCTTTTGGCGAACTGGATGTAGAACGCGAACGCAGTCTTGCTGAAGTAATCGGGGACTATGCACTGCGCATGGGTAAGCCGATTCTGAACGCAGTACTCGTATTTCTCTTCCTTCTGCTCATCGTTCGCCCGGTTATTCTTGCTCTCATTCGACCTAAGGTTGAAGCAGGTGAGGTTATGGAAGGACTTGAAGGTCTTCCATTGGGTGAAGAGCGCATAGCGCTTATTGAAGGCGAAGAAGAGCTTGATGCATTGGATGCACTGAAGAAGATTGAAGACATTAAGGCGCATGCATTACAGATTTCCGAACAGAACATGGAACAGGCTGTAGGCATCTTGAAGTCTTGGCTTAAAGATACCGGAGGGCATAAAGTTGGCCACTCAGCTTAAAGGTGCGGAAAAAACCGCCGTATTACTTCTGGCGATGGGGGACAAGTTCACCGCTGAGACCTTTAAACGTCTCGACCGTGCAGACATTGCCCAAATTTCAAAAGCCATGATGGAACTGGATACAGTTCCTAAAGAAGATGTTGAAGATATTTTACGAGAGTTTCACCATTCAATGATCGCGGGCAAAGAGATGATTTCCGGTGGTGAGGAAGCCACCCGTCGTATGCTCCTGAAAAACCTTGATAGTGAAACCGCCAAGTACATTATGGATGCACTGGAACTGGATAACGGCCCAGCTCCATTCCGTGAACTTGAGAACGTAAGTCCACGCATTCTTTCTCAGATTCTGCGTAACGAACACCCGCAGACACTGGCACTCATTCTTGGTCACCTGCATTCAGATCAGGCGGCAGAGCTTATTCAGATGCTCCCTGCCGGTATCAGACCGGAAGTGCTTATGCGTCTTGCTCGTCTCGAGGCAGTACCGGAAGATATGCTTATGGCAGTGGATAAGGTGCTGCAAAGCCAGCTCATTGCAATGGGGGGCAAGGAAGGCAAGAAAGTGGGCGGCGTTGCTGCTGTTGCGGAAATCCTCAACGCAGTGGACCGTGCTACGGAAGAAGAAGTTCTCGCAGAGATCGAAGAAGAATCTGTACAGATGGCAGAAGACATTCGAAACCTCATGTTCGTATTCGAAGACGTGGCAACACTGGATGGTCGTGGTATCCGCGAGCTGCTGAAAGAAGTATCCAACGAGGATATGACTCTGGCACTCAAAGGTGCTTCCGAAGAAATGCAGGATGTGTTCTTCAGCAATATGTCCGAGCGTGCGGCAACAATGATCCGAGAAGATTTGGATATCATGGGGCCTACAAAGCTTTCAGATGTAGAGGGTGCACAGCAGTCGATTGTAAAGATTGTACGCCGTCTCGAAATGGAAGGACGAATAGCCATCGGACGCGGAGGCAACGATGTCTTCATCTAACATTCTCTCTGGCGATATTTTATCCGACACAGCCGCACCGAAAGGTGTGGCTGCGTGGGGTACCATTTTTACCGGTCCCGGTTCCGCTAATGAGCATACCCTTGAAGGCGTGGAAGGAACTCGTACCCGACAGTGGGATGATGCTACAGAAGCCGCCTACATGGAACGTGTTCGTGAACGTGCAGCAGAGCGGGCTGCAAATATTCTTGCAAAAGCACGAGAAGAAGCCGAGTGGATTAAAGAAAAAGCACGGCAGGAAGGCTATGAACAGGGATGTCAGCAGGCTGAGCAGGAACTGGCAGCAGTTCAGCAGCAGCACGCGGAGTCTGTATCCAGTGTTCTTGGTGCTATTCAAGGCCAGTGCTCCAATATCTTTGATAACTGGCGGAGTGACCTCATAACTGTTGTGCGTTCATCTGTTGAGCGTGTATGTGCAGTAGAGTTGTCAGAAAATCGTCAGGCATCCATGGAAAAGCTTTTTGCAGAGGCTGTGCAAGTTCTTGATGATCGCAGACAGCTTGTGATTACTGTGCACCCGGATGATGAATCCATGGTTTCCGCTATTATTCAGAATGCCCAGCATCATTACAATGGATTGGAAGCATGGACCGTAAAGTCTGCTCCGACTGTTGCTGCTGGTGGTATCATTGTCGAAAGCCATGATGGCATGGTGGATAACACCATCACCAGCCGTAAACAGGCTGTAGATGAAATTTTAGATCAGCTTGTGATTCCAGAGGATAAAATATGATCGACCCGCGTGGTGCCCTTGAGCTGCTGGAAAACCTTGAACCAAGCCAGTCTTTCGGCAAGGTAAACAAGGTGGTCGGTCTGATCGTAGAAGGGTGTGGAATCAAAGCTCCTCTCGGAGCGGTATGTCAGCTTATTCCGGAAGAAGGCGCAGAGCAGATTCCGGCAGAGGTTGTAGGCTTTCGAGACGGCAATATTCTTTTCATGCCGTATGGTGAGATGCGAGGCATTAAACCAGGGTCACTTATCCGTAACTCTAGCCTGCCGCCAACTTTTCCTGTGGGCAATGACATGCTCGGCAAAGCGTTTGATGCGTTTGGTAACGAGCTTGGATCAGAATCGCCTCTACTTTCTGCAGAGGCTTATAAGCCGTTGTACGCAACACCGCCAAACCCGCTTTCACGTGCACGTATTGTTGAACCGTTGGACGTTGGAGTTCGCTCTATCAACAGTCTTATTACTCTTGGTAAAGGACAGCGTGTGGGTATTATGGCTGGTTCCGGTGTTGGTAAGTCAACTCTTATGGGTATGATGGCTCGCTATACTGAGGCAGACATTAACGTCATTGCGCTGATCGGCGAACGTGGTCGTGAGGTTCTTGAGTTTATGGAAAAGGATTTGGGGCCGGAGGGTATGAAGCGTTCAGTTTTGCTCGTGGCAACATCCGACCAGTCTCCGCTTGTCCGTATGCGTGCTGCATATGCTGCAACCGCGGTGGCAGAATTTTACCGTGATCAGGGCAAAAACGTTCTGCTCATGATGGACTCTGTGACCCGATTTGCAATGGCTGCACGTGAAGTTGGTCTTGCAACAGGTGAACCGCCAACAACCAAGGGCTACACTCCGACAGTATTTACACAGCTTCCGAAGCTTCTGGAACGCGCAGGCAATAGTGATAAAGGTAGTATTACCGGAATCTACACCGTTCTTGTGGACGGTGACGATTTCAACGAACCAATCGCTGATGCCGTTCGTTCTATTCTCGACGGACATATTGTTTTAACGCGTGATCTTGCGGATAACGGACATTATCCTGCAATCGATGTATTGCGTTCTGTATCCCGTCTTCGTGGTGATATTTGTTCCCGCGAAATTATTGAGGAAGGACAGTCTGTAACTAAGTTGCTGGCTGCGTACAAGAAAGTGGAAGATATGGTTAACATTGGTGCATATTCCCACGGTTCTAACCCTGTGGTGGATAAGGCAATTTCAATGGTGCCGAAGGTAAACGAATTTTTGCAGCAGCGCGTTGAGGATCCTTGTAGCATCGAGGAAGCCTTCTCTCAGTTGCATGCATTAGTACAACAATAAATAGCAGCAGCCAAAAGCAACGGGAAGGGACGCCCGTACTCCGGCGCACTGTAACGGCGATATGACAGTACGCATCGCTGACTGGCTGCTTCGTTTTATGCAGTACACATGGAAAAGGGTCGTGACATAATGTCACGACCCTTTTTTATTTAACCGTATGTAGTGAAACTACTTGGTTGAAGCTGCTAGTTTGCCGCTTTTGAACATGAACCATGCGAAGCAGAGTGCTGCGAAAGCCGCACCAACGATAACAGAGGTTTCGTAAGGCATGTTAAAGCCTATTTTTGCATTACACAGGTAGGTTGTAGAAACGGCAGTCATAAAGGTTGCCGGAATGGTTGCAATCCAGTGTGTTTTAGCGTGGCGTGCAAGGTACACACCCGCAGTCCAGAGAACAATAGTTGCGAGGGACTGGTTGGTGAGACCGAAGTAGCGCCAGATTACTGCAAACTCAGTTTTAGTGATTGCAAAACCGACAAGGAAGAGCGGGATTGCAATCATAAGACGCTTGGAGTTCTCTTTCTGAGAGAACTTAAAGAAGTCTGCAATGATGAGACGGGCGGAACGGAATGCGGTGTCACCGGAGGTGATTGGCAGAGCAATAACACCGATGATTGCAAGCAGACCACCCACAGGTCCCATGAGGGTTGTGGAAATCTGGTCTACAACAGCAGCCGGACCACCATTTGCGAGAGCTGCCTGCAGCGCTTCTGGAGTCTGGTAGAAGCTCATGCCGAGGGTTACCCATACGAGAGCAATAAGACCTTCACCGATCATTGCACCGTAGAATACCGGACGACCGTCGCTTTCTTTAGGAAGGCAGCGAGCCATAAGTGGAGACTGGGTAGCGTGGAAGCCGGAAATGGCACCACACGCAATGGTGATGAAGATGAGTGGCCACATTGGCAGATCGTTAGGGTGTGTGTTGCGCAGATCAAGGCCGTTAGGGTAGAAGTCGTACCCTTTAACAATCAGCATAGTAAGCAGGCCGAATGCCATGATAAGCAGCGCGACCCCGAAGAGCGGGTAAATTCGCCCGATGATTTTATCAACAGGAAGAATAGTAGCGATGAAGTAGTATACAAAAATAAATCCGGTCCAGACGTATTTAGCAACCGCAGGATCGAGACCAAAGCTGATTTTCTTTGCAAGCAGTGCAGCAGGGCCGAGAACAAATACCACGCCTACGAGCAGCAGCAGGACGATGGAAATAATGTTCATAAGTTGTTTAGCAGTGAGGCCAAGGTTAGCACCAACGATTTCCGGAACTGACTTACCATCTTCGCGGACAGAAAGCATGCCGGAGAAGTAGTCGTGAACCGCTCCTGCGAAAATGCAACCGATAACAACCCAGACAAGCGCAACAGGGCCGTAGAGGGCACCAAGGATAGGACCAAAAATAGGACCGAGACCTGCGATGTTGAGCAGCTGGATAAGGTTGATGTTCCATTTTTTTATGCGGACAAAGTCAACGCCGTCTTCAAGGCGGACTGCAGGAGTTGGGATGCTGTCATCAGCACCAAAGATGTTTTCTACAAGCTTACCGTAGGTGAAGTACCCAATGATAAGCATTGCAGCAGCAATAAAAAAGTAAACCATGCTTGTTCCTTTTGCGCTAAGGCGCATGTGTTTGGGATTTCAGCTTTCAAGAGCAATTGATAGCGGAAAAAAGGGAGCCGCATATCGTGAAAGCTGTTGTTACATACAAAAAACAGCTTATAGAGCCAAAAGGAACGTTGTTAAAAAAAGTTAAAGCATAGTGTTTTCAGGTGCTTCTATGCTTTAAGTTGTTGGAATGATAGTAACTGCATCGTTTTCAAGTGCGTTGCATTTATTATGTTGAAGGAGCGCTCATCTCCTGCTTGAAAAGTAGGATATTTCTTTGAATAGCCTTGATGGTCAATGTTTTTGAACGAGGATGATGTTCGTGTCGAGGGATATAGGAAATATGAAAATGGAACATTGAGGAAACAGTGTAACAAGTTACATTGTTGTGATGGAAAGGGAGGTTATCATCTTTGGATGATATTGCTTTGGAGCTTGTTAAAAAGGGTAGAGTGGGCGCAATGGTAGCCAGTTAGGTGCGCTATTAAACACAGGATGATTCGTTATATGTGTCTATGCAGTATGTCTTTGGCAAGGTTACTGATAGCGTTTGATTTTGGTGAGTTATGGTGTCAGCAGTATATTAATGTCTCAGGATTTTGGACCAATATTGCTTGCTGTACGTCAATAGTTTGAAAAGAATCAGCAAATTTATGTAGCTCAATTTTTGGGAACGTCTCCTTTATTTCTCGGGAATGCCCTCCTTTATTTGTCGGGATGCAATTTAAACAATTAGCCAATGTTCATAGGGTGATGCGATTGCTATATATAACTTCACAAAACGAAAAATAAGTGAGGTTATTATGAATAGCGTATTTAAAAGATTAGTTTTTGCGTTTCTTTGTGTTTCTCTTTTTGCTTTAACAGCTCAGGCTGGTACAAACACCGCTGACAAAACTGTTGGCTATGGCTCATATGCTGTCACCATTCCAACTGATTTTCAGGAAGTAGGTCAGACTTCAGTAAGTATTCCTTTGAATACAGAAGTGACCGGCAGACTTCCACACGGTTCTATGCATTCAAAAGTGTTTACCAATGGCGAAACAATCCTCTTTGTTCAGCGCATGTTAGTTCCTGTAGCTAATACCTCATTAAAACCACTTGAAGGTTCAAGAGTTGTAAAGTGGGGCAAAGGTTGGCGTAAAAATGCATATAGCGTGAATGGTGCGAATACTACACGTGAATTTGCCCAGTACATTAACTTTATAAAAGAACAGGGCGTGTCTGCGTCTTCTGAATATGCGGTAGAAATGTACGATTACCTTGTCAGCCCTACAGGTCTGAACCGTGTGCTTGCTTTTACTCCTAAAAAAGCAGAAGGACTCCCTTCTGTACCGGAATCCATTGCACTTTATGCCGTTGAAAACAATAAATAACATTTTCAACGATACTTCTTTCTTATCGACAGGTCGCTAACTCTATATGAAGCCCCGCCGTGCATATGTTGCAGGCGGGGCTTTTTGGGTGGGCATAATTTTGTAGATGGTATGTGATACAAGTAACTTCGAATCAGCTTGAGGGAGTTACTCCAATTGTTACTCATGGTATTAACCTTCTTCAGCATTAAGAGATCTTACAGGCTAATATAAACAAAAAAGGGAACTCCTTGATTTACAAGGAGTTCCCTTTTGGTATTCTTCGCTAGAATTTCTCAGCATGGCGGGCTATACAGGAGTCGAATTTCTGGCTTAACTTATTTAAAATAAAGAATAATTTTGATTCGCGGTTGCATGTTACTCGTATGGTTACTCGCAATCGTGAATTTTTTTTGAACTTTTTTTCTAAGATAACGAATTTGGGGTTGAAGTAAGAGCGTAAGCTTATGGGAAGACGTCAACCCTTATAATGTCGAGGATGTTTTCACATCATATTTCTACGTAACGTATCTCAATTAACTTGCGCAAAATTCATTTTTTTATAACGAGCTGTTTCTTCAGCCTTATGCTTTGCAATTTTCTTTGCAAGCAGCGTCGTCAAACGCTCTGCGCCAATCTGGTTAACATGAAGCGGATCGACAAAATTTTCGTTTGGCCAAAAATATTTTTCATCTAGAAAATAAACATGCTTACTTCCTTGAGTCTCTCTTTTAAGTACTCCCCAATAGTGGTCTAAAATTTCATGAAATCCTTCATCGTCATTGCGCATTTTAGGCCATGGAAATCTGTAGATATAGACATTAATATTCCTTGCAGACGTTTCCTGAAGCATTTTTTTCAAGTACTTAAAAAAAACACTAGACTTACGTGCATAACCTTTAGAATAGGCATGCGGTTTCAAATCCGCCGCAGTAATATGCGAATCCCCTCTACTTACATACCCCTTAGCATAATCGAAGGAAGCCTCCACTCTCATTTTTTTTACCGAAGCTGCTTCCTTCTCAAATGCTTTGTAATTCAAAAAATAATTATTCAGCATACTATTGGCAGATTTCCTAAACATCCAGGCACCCAGTCTAGTTTTAACATACCATTTAGTAGCCTTATTGAAAGAGCAAAGCTTCATTGAAAGAGCGAGCACTACTTCTTTTAGTGAAGGACGATAATAAGAAAAATAAATATCTTTCATCCACTGCTTTCCACCTAGAAGATAAAAGCTAAAGTTAACTACTATATTTTTGGGCTGAATATCTGCCTCATCAAAGACCCTTTGGCTAAAGTAATATGCAAAAGGAATCTGCATGCCGGGACGGGCGAGGTTAACCGCTGTACTTTTAATCCCATTTGCAGCCAAAGTATCTTCAAATACAGAAGGAATTAGCCCTTGGTGTGAGCGACTATCGCCAAGAAAAAGGTACTCACCTCCCTTTTTCCAACTTGAGTCAGTAACTGAGTTCATTAAAATGTAGTTAGAGTCAAAATATGGCGCGACAAAAAACAGTCCACAATTCAAAAACATAAAAGTGGTAGCCACTATAAAAAAATACTTAAGAGTAGATGGAAATTTAAAATTGGAAATAGATAAATTGCTGGCCATTTTCAGCTCCTAAAAAGATCATTACAAAAAGAATCACACCCAGCGCAGAAGCGTGAACATAGTTATTCATTTTATAGTCTGGAGTAAGGGTATCTGAAGAGTACTGCCATAGAGAAAATAACACTAATGGGCTTGAGTAAAAGGCTAGCATTGCTAATGTGGCGAGATCTCCATCAACAAAATATGATGTCGTTGGTGCTATCAAATTTTTGTAATAGATAAGTGCGGTTGAAACACTATCCGCTCTAAATAGTACCCATAATAAGACAACAATATTTAAGGTGATAAAGATACTTAGTATTTTTGGAAGCCTAAACGTAGTCACCTGTCGAGCAATTAATTCAAAAGTTATCCATACAGCATGTAAAATGCCCCACAACACAAAGTTCCAATCGGCTCCATGCCATAAGCCAGACAATGTAAAGGTAATAAGCAGGTTTCGAATATGCCCTGTGATTCCGGAGCGTGAACCGCCTAATGGTATATAAACATAATCTCGCAACCAGTAAGATAACGTAATATGCCAACGGCGCCAGAATTCTCCTAGCGAGGCGGAAAGATAAGGCAGATTAAAGTTATTACTCAAATTAATACCTATACATTTTGCTAAGCCGCGGGCCATATCCGAGTATCCTGAAAAGTCACAATAAATTTGCAAAGCAAAACAATACGCACCAATAAGGAGGCCAATTGATGTAGTCTGATCTGGTGCAGCAAAGGCTTTATCTGCAACTTTGGCCAAGTTGTCAGCAATAAACATTTTTTTAAAGCAACCGCAAAGAAAGTATCTAAAACCAACATAGATATTCGGCCACTGAAAAGACACTTCTTTTTTAATCTGTGGTAAAAGCTTTCCAGGTCGCTCAATTGGGCCAGCTATAAGTTGTGGGAAAAATGCTACATACGTAGAAAAAGCGAGCAGACTTTTTTCTGCTGGAAATCTTTTTTGATATACGTCGATAGTATAAGAAAGAGTCTGGAAGGTATAAAATGAAATACCCGGAGGAAGAGCTATCTCTAAAAGATACCTGTCACTGGAGGAAACGTTAAATGCGTAATAAAAACTATCTAAGAAGAAATTAAAGTACTTAAAAAAGAAAAGAATTCCTAAGTTGGTACATAGGCTAGCCACTAACAACATTTTTCTTTTTTGAGTCTGCTGCTCATTTTCAAGCTTTAACCCTACCGCATAATCAACAAGTGTAGAAATCAGCAGCAGCGCTAAAAAACGATAATCCCACCAACCATAAAAAATGTAACTAGCTAATAAGATAAAGCTAATGCGTGGTGTTCCGCGTAGGAAGCAATATATTGTAAGAAAAACAGAAATAAACAACAAGAAGTCAATCTCGAAAAACAGCATCACTTCAACCTTTCATATTATTGTAGTTAAGTTGCCTTAACTACAAAACATCTTTTGTTTTTACAAGGGTTCCTCAATATGATCCTACAATAAAAATGTGGACACCAAGTTAAGCCACTTTGGGTGCGGTTGTGGTGTCCCTAAAAAGTACATAAAAGTCGGGACTAATAATTTCAGTAGGTTATAGCTGTCGTAATGTAACCCTCCCGTAAAATAAGATCAGCCAAAAGTAGAGATTTTCGATAACGTATCAGCCTATAAGGAGGCTAATTCGATGCGGAAATCTCGATTTACGGAACATCAGATCATTCGAATTCTTAATGAGGTTGAAGGCGGACGAAAGGTTGCCGATGTTTGCCGTGAACATGGCGTCAGTCCTGCGACATATTACAAGTGGAAATCGAAATATGGTGGAATGGAAGCATCTGACATACGGCGAATGAAAGAGCTTGAAGAGGAAAACCGTCGCCTTAAACGTATGTTTGCTGATTTAAGTCTTGAAAATGAAGCTCTAAAGGACGTGATCGCAAAAAAGCTTTAACGCCAGTTGAGAAACGCGAATTGATAGATTTTATGACTGAAGAGCACGGCATGAGCGTTCGACGTTCCTGTGCTGCTCTGAACCAGTGGCGATCAGTTTACAGCTATAAGCCTGCTCCACGAGACGACACACCTGTAATCGAATTGCTTCTTCAGCTGGCCGAGAGATATCCCAGATATGGCTTTGCAAAGTTATTTCGACTCATACGACGCCAAGGTCACCGTTGGAATCATAAGCGTGTTTACCGTGTATACTGCATGCTGAAAATGAACTTACGGCGCAAAGGGAAGAGAAGGCTTCCATCACGGAATCCAGAACCTCTTGCCGTACCTGTCGATGCAAACAACTGTTGGTCGATAGACTTCATGCACGATGCGCTGATGAGCGGGCAAGGATTCAGAACATTCAATGTCCTTGATGACTTTAACCGTGAATGTTTAGCTATTGAAATTGATACCAGTTTACCCACGAGACGGGTGCTCCGTGTGCTGGATCGACTTGTGGCGTGGAGAGGTTTGCCGGAAAAGCTCAGAATGGACAACGGCCCGGAACTTGTCTCTGTAGCGATGGTCGATTGGGCAGAAAGCAACGGTGTGTGTTTGGAGTACATTCAGCCAGGGAAACCCACACAGAATTCATACATTGAGCGCTTTAATCGTACTTATCGTAGTGAAGTTCTGGATTACTATCTTTTTTCTATTCTGGAAGAAGTTAAAGAACGCACAGAACATTGGATTAAGGAATACAACGAAGAACGGCCTCATGAATCTCTCGGAGACCTTACACCGGCAGAGTTTCTTGAAGCAAACTCCCCTTGCAAAATTTCTACTTTTAGGTGGCAGCAACTAGGGGAGGTTTACAGTAAGGAAAGAGAAAAAAGCGCGTTCTCAAAAAAGCAGAGAACACGCTCGTTTATTAAATTAATATCGCATGATTAAGCTGGAGTAACTTCCCAACGTTTGTTTTTCCCGCGCAGACCAAACTCGTAGGTTGAAGGCGGGATGTGTCGTAAGCTCCCAGTTTCGTCTTTGAGGTATACTTCTGTTCGATTACTGATTTTGTTTTTTGGGGTTTTGTTTCTAAATCTCTTTATTTCAGCAGGGTCATAGTCAACCATTTCTGGGATAATTTTGTCTTCCACTTTTTGGATACCAAGTACTTTTGCAAAACGATCTCGTGCGCCTAGAATCCCCTCGCAACGGGCTTTTCGATTGTCTCTTACGAAGATCCACTGTTGAAGGTATTCCCAAAAAGAATATGTTTTGTATTCTCTTACGCCATCATTGCTACTACAAAGGACAACCTCTTTTTTTTCCGGGTGGTAGAAACACGGTGCAGTAGCAAAATGTTTTCCAAAGGATCTACCCACATACATGAATAATCGTGTAACAATCTTCATGTTTTGCTTGTGGCTCTTTTTTAAATTTGCATAGCGCACTTTTACGATTGAATTAATCGTTGGGTCATTACTGAATTTTTGAAGCACTTTTTTCCATTTTGCATTAATCGCATGTATTGTTTCAGGGGCAACATGGCCAGATATCGTATTAGTGCAAATTGTGTACTCTTTCTTCTTCTGGTTAACTGTTTCTACATATATCCCAGCGATTGCGACAAAGTGATAATGTAGATTGAAGTTCATGAGCGAGTTATTTCCCACTACATGTCTATTTTTGTGAAGTAGTATGTTTTTGTTTCGAACATTATTTGTCGAAAGCATACATTGGTAGATGATACGTTTAATTTTTGTTAAAAGATTATTCTCTTTTTTTTTGTTTTCTAAGATTTTTCTTTGAACATTTTTAGGTAATGTAAATACAAAATGATAAGCTGTTGGACATTTGTACTTTAAAATAATGGGTCTTAAGTAGGATAATACATCTTTAATATTACGGCGCATCCGCGCTTCAGAGCAGTCAAAACAATATTTGCTTTGACAATGCATGACTTGGACATGTGCTTTATTATCTTCGTAATACCGAAGGATTGAACTTTCGGAGCGTCGAGTACAACTCATTAAATTGGCTTCAAGATGTTTTCCTCGTCTAGATTTAGTATGGTTTGTGACAATTTCTTGATCAATGAGCTCGCGTTTAAGATCTTTAGCTAACGAGAAGAAGGCGCTATTTTTTACTGAAATCCATCCATCTTCTTGTTTGAAATCGTAAGTAATGGGCAGTTTGCCAGTAGCGTATTGATCTGGCTCAATAGCAGGGGTAGAGGATGTGTTCATTGTTTACCCCTGCTGTTTGATCCACTTGCGAACATCTTCAGCACGCCAGACAGTAGTTCGCGCTGCCAACTTTATTGGTTTTGGGAATTTGTCTGCACGTACCCACTGCCATAGAGTTGTTCGAGATACTGGAACAAAGCTGTAAAGATTTTTTTCGCGTAGGAAGCCAGTTTCTGGGAATTTGATAAGTTCCATTTTTCCTCCAAAGAGGTTGAGCACGACATTAGAAGAAATATTCGGCGGCCATGTCATGCATTAAAAAAATGCCGAAACTGGCTTGTGTGCTAGTATGGAAGTTGATGAATTCAGATAGGTGGGGATGGTATGCGTTGTATATAACCTAAAATCTTTGTAAATTTATGCAAAGAAGTGTGCGTTGTGGTGTGTTAAAAAAGCCCGTCGGAAAATTCCAACAGGCTTTTTAGGTGGTAACAAGTAAAGTTGTGCTCGTGGAGGCTACCGCTCATGACAAAGTAAGTCCAAATGATCCGCATACCACTGCATCATCTTTTTGCGATCAGAATAGTAGTCAGCATGGTTGTAGGCTGCCCTCACCATGTTTTTTTCTTTATGGGCAAGCTGGGACTCAATCCAATCTGAATTGAATCCTTCGCGGTTGAGGGTGGTGGAAGCCATCCCTCTGAATCCATGGCAAGTCATTTGCTCTTTCGAAAAGCCTAAACGTCGGAGAGCTGCATTGATCGTATTTTCAGACAGTGGCCTTGCTATAGAGCGCACACTTGGAAATATATATTTTGCATCATGAGTTAATGGGTACAACTCATGTAAAATTGAAATAACTTGTGTTGGTAGTGGAACTTCATGGGCATGTTTCGCTTTCATTCGTTCTGCTGGAATGCGCCATATTGCGTTATCAAAATCAATTTCCGACCATGACCCAAACCTAAGCTCACTACTTCTTAGAAAGGTATAGGCAACTGTTTGCAAAGCACATTTAACAACAAAGTGGCCTTCAAACTCGTCAATTGCCCTCATGAGTTGCGTGACGTCGTCAGGAGATGTGAGGGCTGCATGATGTTTAACAATGGCTGGAAGGGGGGTGAGAAAGGCGCGGGCATTGTCGGCAGGGTTTTTGTCAATTTTTTCTAACGCAATGGCATAGCGGAAAATTCTAGAACACAACGCCCGAGTCCGTCTTGCTGCTTCGTAGGCGCCTCGTTTTTCGATGCGCTCAACTAGTTTTAGCATGTCGAGAGTTGAGACTTCGGCTATTTGTTTTGCGCCAATAATTGGAAGAACATCACGTTCCAATCTGCTTAAATCGGTGGCTCTTGTCTTTAAGCTTTTATTAATGAAGTGTTTTTCTGCCCACTCCAGAGAAATTGCTTCGAAAGTGTTTTGGGTCTTATTTTGTTGTTTGCTTATTTCTGCTTTGCGGAGTAAAGAAGGATCAACTGAGTCCGCTATCTGCACTCGCATTACATCACGCTTTTTCCGCGCTTCCTTGAGGGTGACTTCTGGATAAGTTCCTAAAGAGATCATCTTCGACTTTCCATCTACACGATATCTAAGCCGCCAACGCTTTTGACCAGTGGGCGGTACTTCAAGACACAATCCGTGAGAGTCTGTGATTCGATATAGTTTATTGCTAGGTTTTGCAGATTCAATTTTCTTGGCAGTAAGAGACATCGTGTTTCCTTATGAGTAACATGTGAGTAACTTTAAACCTAATCAAAGAAGTTACTCCAATTGTTACTCACGACTTTGAGTACACGTCAACTTTCAGCATCTTACAAAACCGAACAAACAAAAAAAGGAAACCCTTGGTATACAAGGATTTCCTTTACAGCATCTTTCAAGAAAATTGTTCAGCGTGGCGGGCTATACAGGAGTCGAACCTGTGGCCTCTGCCTCCGGAGGGCAGCGCTCTATCCAGCTGAGCTAATAGCCCGTGGGCGATTAAGTAGACTTGAGCGCCAATGATGTCAAGTTATATAACGAGTTGTCATGCACTGACTGCTTAAAATGGTGTAAGGTAACAAAACGCGGAAACGGACATTGCATAGGGTGAGTGTAGAGTATGTGGAAGGATCGCGGGTGATTCATGATGTCTCGAGGTGTCTCGGATTGCATCAGGTGTGGCGTTAGAATTACATATTTGTCATTTTAAGCTATTTGAGCTACGAATATTTTGAACTTAGTACAACAAATGACAAAAAGAGAAGTGTATTTTTACAAAATTGTACAAGAAGGCAAAAAAATTTCATTTGCAGTTTATTTCGCTAGCACTCGCATAATTAGTTTGTTAAAGCCGCTTGCAAGGCAAAAAAGTATAGCGAATTTTCGCTCAACTGTTAATTTGTCTAGCCTGCGTTTTTTAATGTACACCGGAACTGAAATGTTTCGATAGTAAGTGAGAGTCATGAAAAAGATTGTTGTAGCAGTGACAGGTGCCAGCGGCATGCCGCTGTCTGTTACGCTGCTCAAAGAACTCGCCGCTACTTCTCAGGCTGAGGTACATCTTATTGTATCTGATGCAGCCAAGACAGTCCTTGAGCTTGAATCAGGGCTGGATCTCGATCAGCTTACCTCCTACGCAAACACTGTTTACACACAGCACGAATTCGGGGCAGCACCGGCAAGTGGTTCATGGCTGCATGACGGTATGATAGTGTGCCCTTGTTCAATGGCTTCTCTTGGTGCCATTGCTAACGGCATCGGCTCTAACCTTATACATAGAGCTGCTGACGTGACATTGAAAGAACGCAGAAAGCTTATTCTTGTTCCTCGCGAAACTCCGCTCAACCGAATTCATTTGCAGAATATGCTTGCCGCTGATGAAGCTGGTGCGCTTATTATGCCGCCTACTCCAGGCTTTTATTCAAAGCCTGAGACGATAGAAGATATTTGTACTCATTTGGTAGGTAGAATGCTCGATCATTTAGGCATTGAACATTCTTTAGTTAAACGCTGGAACGGCATGTAGCCGCTTCATCTTTAGCCGGAGGACAGCACATGCAGGAACTGCAATGGAATGGACACGCAAATTTTCAACTGAAGACTCCCTCAGCAACAATTTTAATTGATCCATTTTTTGAAGGGAATCCTTCTGCTGCTACTGTTTGGCAGAAGGCATCAAAGCCGGATGCAGTGTTCGTAACTCATGATCATGGAGATCATACTGGTTCAACAGTAGATATTTGCAGAGCCACAGGTGCAAAGCTTGGTGCTATTGTGGGCACGGCGGAACGGCTTGTAGAAGCTGGCGTTCCGCAGGAACAGGTTATTAATGGTATCGGTTTTAATATCGGTGGAACAATTGTGGTGGAAGGTGTTAGTGTGACCATGACACAAGCCTACCATTCTACAGAATCCGGTGCCCCTGTCGGGTACATTTTCCGATTGGATGACGGATACACCGTATATCATGCCGGTGACACAGGAATTTTCTCAGGAATGGAATTATGGGGGCGATTGTATGACATCGATCTCGCCCTGCTGCCGATAGGCGGCGTGTTTACAATGGACGCAAGACAGGCTGCACTCGCTTGCAGCCTGCTTAAGTGCAAGAGCGTGATACCGATGCACTGGGGCACCTTCCCCGTCCTTGACCAGAACACAAAAGATTTTGCTTACCAGTTGCAGAATTATGCTCCGGATTGTCGCCTCTACGACTTGAAACCGGGTGATACTTTGAAGCTTGAAAATACAACCGCTGCAGCCTGCAAATGCTAGCAGAGGTCAGACCACTGCATAGACTGGTATCGTGCAAGACAAAACGATGTCGATAAAAAAGAGTTGGGTAGTCTATCTTGTGCAATGTTCAGATGGTTCGCTTTATTGCGGCATAACAACCGATATGAACAGACGCCTTGGCGAACATAACTCGGGAAAAGGAGCAAAATACACTCGCTCCAGACGTCCCGTGTCCCTGATTGCTAGCGCCTTTGTTCCGGATCGGAGCACTGCTTCTAAGATAGAATGTAACATAAAAAGACAGCCCTCCGGCAAGAAAGTAGAAACTCTGAATAGGTGCGTCAGAGAGCTCGCTTCTTCTGCAGCGCAGTCATAAGATGCCAGTTAGTGCATAAGGAATTTTATTATGGAAAGATGTATTTTTTCTGAACTCCCTCTTTCTCCGGAGTTATTGAAATCCATTGAAGACATGGGATTTGAAGAAGCATCTCCTATTCAGGCTATGGCTATTCCTCACCTTCTCGAAGGTAAGGATGTAATTGGTCAGGCTCAGACCGGTACGGGTAAAACCGCAGCGTTCGGTATTCCAGTTTTGGAAAAAGTGGACGTGCGTCATAAATCTCCACAGGCAATCATTCTTTGCCCAACCCGTGAGCTTGCTATTCAGGTAGCAACAGAGATGAGCCAGCTTGCGAAACGTAAGCGTGGTTTGTTTGTTCTGCCAATTTACGGTGGCCAGCCAATCGAACGTCAGATCAAAGCTCTTCGTCGTGGCGTGCAGGTTATTGTTGGTACTCCGGGCCGTATTATGGACCACATGAAACGTGGTACCATTTCTCTTCAGGATATCAATATGGCTGTTCTTGATGAAGCGGACGAAATGCTCGATATGGGCTTCCGTGATGACATCGAGTTCATCCTTGAGCAGGTACCGGAAGAAAGCCAGACTGTATTCTTCTCCGCTACTATGCGTGACGAGATTTTGCAGCTTGCAAAACGCTTCCTTAAGACTCCTGAGTTCCTCAAAGTTACTCAGAAAGTTCTTACTGTTCCTAACATCGAACAGATCTACTATGAAGTTCGTCCGTTCCAGAAAATGGATGCACTCTGCCGTGTACTCGATGTATACAACCCGAAACTCACCATCGTTTTCTGTTCTACTAAACGCGGTGTAGACGAACTTACAGCAAATCTTCAGGGTCGAGGATATCAGGCAGACGGCTTGCACGGTAACTTGAACCAGACGCAGCGTGACCGTGTTATGAACCGTTTCCGTAAAGGCAACATCGAAGTGCTCGTTGCAACAGACGTAGCTGCTCGTGGTATCGACGTAGACGATGTTGAAGCAGTAGTTAACTACGATATTCCAAACGACGTAGAATACTATGTTCACCGTATCGGTCGTACTGGTCGTGCAGGTCGTATGGGTCGTGCATTTACTTTTGTTTCCGGTAAAGAATTCTGGAAGCTTCGCGATATCAAACGCTTTACTAAAGCTCGCATCGTTCAGCATCAGGTTCCAACCATTGCGGACGTTGAAAATGCGAAATCTAGCAAGCTGCTCGACGAAATCCGTGAGAACATCCACAAGCATGAGCTTGATCGTTACCTCACAATCGTTGACGACTTCATTCAGAACGAATTTGATGGCGACCTCACTACTGCTGAGATGGCAGCTGCTCTGCTTAAAATTCTCATGCATCGTGAACTTGGCGATACAATGCCTGAACAGAAGAAATCTTTTGGTGACACTGGTGCACAGGCTGGTATGGTTCGTCTGTTCATCAACGTTGGCCGTAAGAGCCGTATTGGCGCACGCGATATCGTAGGTGCTATTGCTGGTGAATCCGGTCTTCCTGGTAAAATGATTGGTGCAATCGATATCTACGATCGCTTCTCCTTCGTTGAAGTTCCAGAAGACTACGCACAGGAAGTTCTTAATGTAATGAACGGTAACCAGATTCGCGGCAATAAACTGTTTGTTGAACCTGCTTCCCGTCGTTAAGATTCCTTAATGATAGAAATGAAAAAGGCTGCCTTTGGGCAGCCTTTTTTTTTTGGTGTTATGGATGGGGTTGGGCGTGGGTGAAACGAGTTCAGTATCTACGTGTTGAGGGCGTGTTAGCGGTGTCCTATGCAGTTGCCGCAGCTTTTTTGGATGGTGATATCTGGGTAAGGATAACACCGCTTAATACCAGACCGCACGCTATGAATTGTATGAGTGAGAGGCGGTCTCCCAGAAAGGCAAAGCCCATAAGCATAGTAAACACAGGAATAAGGTTGGTGAAGCCTGAGGCCTGACCAGCAGGAACCTTACTTAACCCGTAGTTATACAGTCCGTATGCGACCATTGTTACAACGCTTGCAAGGTAGAGGACTGCGATAGTTGCGTCATGCGGAAATTCTGTCGGGATTGCTCCCGGAGTAAATGCAAGAAGCGGCAAAAAGAATATTGCGCCGACCCATGCCTGCAATGCTGTAATGAACAATGGCGAGTAGCGGTTGGAAAGACTTTTTGCAGTGACCATGTAGCCTGTGGCAGCTACCATGGCGAGTGTTTCCAATGTATTGCCGAGCAGTGGGTTTGGTGCGTTTTCAGTAGCTGTTGCCCCCCATGAGAGCATCGCTACACCTCCTGCTGCGAGAAAGAATCCGATCCAAACTCGTAGTGCCAGCTTTTCTTTAAGAATAAAGAATGCAGCAATAGCAACAAACACCGGAAGGGTTGCGACAATCATTCCTGCCTGTGTCGCAGATGTATATTTAAGCGCGTATGCTTCTAATACAAAGTAGAGGCAGGGTTCGCATAGCGCCATAAAGATAAGTTGCTTCCAGTCTTGTCGTCGGACTTTAAGACCACGAAAATTCTTCCAAAGAACAAGAAAGAGAAAGGATGCGATAGCCATGCGTCCAAACACAACAGCAATAGGCGAAAAGCCACTCACAGCAATCTTCATGGCGATAAAGGAACTCGCCCACAGAACCATAGCACCGAAAAGCGCCAAGGTTGGAAGAAGGTAGTCTTTACTAAACATTGTTTTGAAATCCTGAAAATAGAATCAGAAAGGAGCGGCTGCTGGTTATGAATAATCAGGGAACAGCCGATCGCAGTCGAGAGAAGGGGACAGTAGAGCAGTAATCCTTGCGGAGCACTGTTATTATTGTCCGCCCTGACATAGCCTCTAAAAAGTAAAAGTAGTAGTGGTTCTTTAAGCCGCTACTACATGCAGAACACTTTGTGAGTAGTCACTTTCGATTACGTTGTAAATCAGATAGTGACGGATTTTTATTGTTCTTGAATTGCAGAACGTCGCTGTGTTTCAGTAGGTAAATTTTCTGTTGTTTTCGGGCTGGTTCGTCGTTGGCTCATCCAGACTCCGGCGAGAACAAAAACACAGGCAGCATACTGTAACACGGTGAGGGTTTCTGAGAGGATAATGTGTCCGAGGCCAAGGGCAATAACTGGAATCAGGTTGCCGTAGGCAGATGCCTGAGCTGCAGGGACATGACGTAGACCGTAGTTATAGAAAAGGTATGCCCCAAAGCTTACAGCGGTTCCCAGGTACAGAATAGCCATCACGGCCTCTGGCTGTACGTTTGTCGGAATCGTCTCACCAGATAGTAAGAGGATTGGGAAAAAGAAGAGTGTTCCAATCCATGCTTGTAAGGCTGTCAGTGTGAAGGCTGAATATGACGCACAAAGGCGCTTGGCAGTCAAAATATAACCAGTGGCTGACAGCATTGCCATCATCTCAAAAAAGTTCCCTAGAAGTGGATTTGGAGCGGTTTCTGTGGCGATGCTTTTCATAGAGAGAAGTGCCACACCACCAATGGCGGTAATAAATCCAGTCCAGACAATTCTGGGCTGCTTTTCTTTGTACAGCAGGTAGGACCCTACAGCTACGAAGATAGGAACAATGGAGCAGATCATCCCCGCTTGTGAAGCTGATGTATATTTGAGTGCATGAGCTTCAAAGATAAAGAGGAGGCATGGTTCGCACAGTACTAGGAAGGCAAAGGTCTTCCAGTGGGCACGGGGGATTTTTTTTAATTCGATCCGATGCCATTGCGTAAGAAGCACAAGAGAGGCGATGGCCATACGGCAGAACACAACCAGCATTGGTGAAAATGCTACAATGGCATATTTCATAGCTACAAAAGAGCTTGCCCACAGTGTCATGGCAGCACAAAGGGAAATCTGCGGAAGCAGAGAAGAATGTTTTGTTATCATAAGCGTAGTGCGGTGTAGAATGCCGAGATCAAAGTAGCGTTAATAGAGTTCAGTACGTTGATAGAAACGGCGTACTGAATACTCCACAAGAACAAACAGTATTACAGGAACAATGAGGAATATGAGCGTTAGCGCGCTTGCCATGGCTCTGTCAGCCCCAGTGATGAAGGGGAACAGATAACCTGTAAACGACGGTACTACGCCGCCTCCAATGAGGAATACGAGATAGTAATCGGAAAAAGCCACCAGAAAGACCACGGAACCACCAGCAACCATGCTTGGGAGCAAGAGTGGAAAGGTTACGTAGCGTAGGCGCATCCATAAGGAAGCACCGAGGTTTTTGGCGCAGAGTTCGTATTCCTCGCTGTATGCCTCAAATCCTGAGATAAGGGCGCGAAACATGTACGGGTAGCTGAAAATAGTCAAGATCAGGACAACACCTAAGAATGTGTCTGCTAGTGAAAATTTAATGAATACGTGATGGATGCCCATGGAAAATGTCATTGCTGGAATCAATGCAGGTGTAAGCAGTATCCCTTGCAGTAAGTTTTTTCCGGCAAAGTGCACTCGGGCAATATGATAGGCCGGTAGTATGGAGAGTAGCAGCGCGCAGAAGGTTGTTGCCAGCGAGTAGAGTACGGAGACTCCAAGGTGCAAGGCGATAGAATTACTGTGCAGCAATATGGATTGTAATGCCTTGGTAGAGTATTCCGCAGGAACAATATCCGGCCACGTCCATCCTGGAGCAAACAGGGAAACAATAAGTACTACAGTGGGACCGGCAAAGAAGAGTACAAAGAACAAGAAGAGCATCTGGTGGCGTAGTTTGATTTTAGTCATTGATTTTTTCCGGACGTTTTGGGGCTACAGACCGAAGATAAAGTGTAAGGAACACAGTGGAAAAAAGGAAAATACCGATCAAAATCGCCATGGCTTGTGGGCGGTGGTAAAGTTCTTTTCTGAAATACATGTTGTATGCTTCAATGCTGAGCATGGCAGGCTGAGACCCCCCGAGTAGAAATGGGATTTCAAATGCACCGAACCCGACCAGAAACAAAATGCAGAACGTTGAGTGAAGAGTGCTGCTGATATGCGGGTAGGTGACGGTACGGAAAGCACGGAAATGTCCGGCACCAAGCATATAGGCAGTCTCCAGAAGCCGCATGTCTAAACGTTTAAGTGAGGCGTAGACCATAAGAAGGGCAAATGGAATTTGTTTGTATGTATACGCGATGATCATTCCCCACCCGTCTCCGCCGAATAGAATAGAAGGAAAATCTTGTGGTGTTTTGGTCAGTCCTGCATGGAACATGGCTGATGAAATGAGTCCTGATTTTGCCCAGAAAAAAAAGACAATGAAGCCTACAGCAAGATGCGGCAGAATAAGGGGGATTTTGTAGATAATTCCTGCCTGCTGCAATAAGGATGGCATTCTCCATAATCCCACTGCTAAAAGAGTTCCGATAGCAACGGAAAAGAGTGCAGCCAGACCGCCGACTTTGATGGACAGAAGAAACGACCGCAGCATATAAGGGGTCATCAATGCCTTGTAGCTATCGAGGAGACCGCCTTCATAGGGGAATGGCAGCCCCATTCCCAGTGATTGAAGAACGGCTAGTGCTATTCCACCTACAAAAAAGAGGAAAAAAGGAATGAGCAATGGCGATAAATAGCGTAAGTGCAATGAAATAGAATTATTAGACATGTGTTTTTGCTGCTGTAGATCATAAAGAAATTTTTGGTACCTTACAGAAACCGCGGCTAACGTACAATTTGAATGCAAGCTCAACAACCACTATATCACATTAGATATTTTTACACTAAAGACATAGGGCTATATGGAATCTCAATCAAATTCATGGATGAACGTATCTCTCTCAGCCGCAGTGGTTTCTGCAGGTAGCTTTATTTCTAGAATAGTAGGGTTGTTGCGTGATGTGCTGATAGCGTCTCTTCTAGGTGCAGGACCGATAGCTGACGCGTTGATTGTGGCTTTCCGTATTCCAAACTTGTTCAGAAAATTATTTGCGGAAGGTTCTCTTTCTTCCGCTGTTACAGCAACGGTAACGCGAGTGCGTGAAGCAGAAGGTGAGGCGAGGGCAGCATCGCTTGTCCGCACTTGCTTTCTTTGGACTGTTGGAATCTTTTCTTTGCTGCTGGTGCTGGCTGAGTATGGAAGTAAGACACTCGCCAGAGTTCTGGCTCCGGGACTATCCATGTCGTCTGCTGTCTTTGCTCATGCAGATGCACTATTACAAATGAGCTTGCCTTACTTTGTATGCATCGGCCTTGTGGCGTTGCTTTCAGGTGTGTTGCATAGCCGTAAGCAGTTTAATGCGCCTGCCTTAGCGCCTTTAGTTTTAAATTGTACGTTGGTGCTGGGTGCCGGAATTGCGTGGTTATGCTCGTTACCGGTGGCTGAAACTCTTTGTATATCTCTAGTGCTAGGTGGTGTCTTTCAGGTTCTTTTGCAGCTAATGTCTCTTCGTGATGGAAGTCTTTGGTGGGGGGATTGGAAGTTGCATGATCATCATGCCGTTGCTTTAGGGAAAAATGTCGTACCTACTGTTCTAAGCGGCGCGGTGTTCCAGCTTAGCGTTGTGCTCGTCACAATGCTTGCATCGTTTCAGCCTAAGGGGACTATTGCGAAGCTTTATTTTGCGGATAGGCTTGTGCAGTTTCCATTAGGACTGATCGGGGTAGCCATTGGTGTTGCCGTTCTTCCGGCGTTGTCTTCTCTCGCTGTTTCTAACGATAAACAAAAATATGGCGAAGTGTTGTCTTCTGCTGTGCAGTTTACGCTTTTTTTGTCACTTCCGGCTGCTGTCGGGCTGTATGTTCTGGCCTATCCTGTGTTTCAGTTATTTTTTGAACGGGGAGCATTTTCTGCTCTGGATGCTGCTATGGCTTCTTCCATGTTGCAGGCTTTTACTCTGGGACTTCCAGCATTTTCCATGACTCGCCCTTTGTTAAGTGGTTATTACGCAAGGCAAAACAGTCGTATTCCGTTGTTGGCAGGTGGGTGTAATCTGGTAATAGCTGTGTTTTTGGGAGCACTTTTTATGCAGTTTTGGGGCGGTGCAGGGCTTGCTTTTGCCGTTTCTTGCGGTGGCTGGGTGAATTGTATTTTGTTGTACATCTTACTGCGAAAAGAAGGGCTGTTAGCACAGCTGAGTAAGTGGAATCTTGTGTATGTCCTGATGAGTCTCGGAGTAGGCTTCATCTGCTGGCGGATGTTGCCGTTTGGAATTGCAGGACTGTTGAGTATTCCTGTGTTGGCCTTGGGATATATTATATTCCTGTATATTGGACGCAGCCCTGACGCGCGGTTACTTTTTTTAATGGTATTAAAAAAAGGACGTAATGTTTCTAACTAAGCTAAGTTATTAATTGATTAGAAAAATTGGCTGCGTTATTTAAAAAAAAGCGGTATCTTGCATTTTCTGTGTGTTTAATGGGACTATAATCAGGCGGTATTGCAATGCTGAAGCGAATGTTAAAGCTGCGCTTTTTTCCCGACAGCTATACGAAAAATTTTATTGCAGTCAGTATTCTATTAACTGCAATATTTCTTATTCTTTTCAATATCGCATACTACCTGTTCGCAATTGATCAGCGAAAACAAAATTTTGCACAGCATCACGTAGAGCATGTAAAGGTCTTGGCAACTCATTTGTCCAGCCCGTTAGGAGCGGGGCATATCGAAGAGGCTGACAAATTTATTCATGATGAGTTGGCTTACAAAAATACTGCAGGGCTTTTTTTATATGATGCTAAAGGCAATCTGATTTGCGGATCGTATAGAGGAAAAGAAGCCAAAGAAATTCCTTCCTCAGCATCGCCTGAGTATGTTGTAGATCTCCCCATTTATTACAACGATTCTCTTGTGGGCAGGATTGTGTCTATCGCAACCTTTGAGCCCCAACATCATCATTTTCTAAGTCTTTTTCTTCCCTCGGTAGCAGCTAATATCCTGGCGAGCTCTATCGTCGTACTAATGATCATTTTGCTTATTGTCAGAACGTTACTGCGCCCATTGCGGGCACTTTCCGATACTGCCCGTAGAGTACGTGAAGAGCGAACTTATGCCTTGCGGGCAAAGCGTGAAGGAATGGGGGAGCTTGCAGAATTGACAGATTCTTTTAACGGCATGCTTGATCATATCGAGGCTCATGACATGTTTTTGCACTCAGAGAGCCGTAATCTTGAAATGCAGGTACTTGAACGGACGTTGGAGCTCGAACAGGCCACAAAGGAAGCTGAGACAGCGAACAAGGCAAAAAGTGAATTTATCGCAAGTGTAAGTCATGAACTGCGTACTCCGATGAACGCAATTCTCGGTATGACAAATATGTTGCAAACAACTGATCTAAGCAACAAGCAGCGGGAGTATGCAGAAATAATAGCGTCATCATCGCAAAGCTTACTGCATCTAATTAACGGCGTGCTTGATCTTTCCAAGCTGGAAGCAAAAAAGCTGGAGATTGAAGAAACCAACTTTATTCTTCGTGATGTGCTTGATGAGCTTGCTATTATCTTTACTGAAAAAGTTGCTGTGAAAGAGATGGATCTGGTGATTGTCGTGGACGAAGGAGTTCCGGCTGTTATGCGGGGTGATTCTTTTCGGCTGAAACAGATTTTATTAAACCTTGTGGGGAATGCATTTAAATTTACAGACCGTGGCGCAATCGAACTGCATGTAGCCGTAAAAGATGGTATTGCTAAGCCGATTCAGATTCCTCATGCTCGAGAGAACGATGAAGTGGTGCAGCTCGCCTTTTCAGTAAAGGATAAAGGTATTGGTATTGCCAAGGAAGCGCAGAAGACGTTGTTTGATACCTTTGTGCAGGCAGATGGTTCTACATCTCGTCATTACGGAGGAACCGGTTTAGGGCTTTCCATTGTGGCAGAGCTTGTTTCACTTATGAACGGCTCCATTTCTGTAGATAGTGCTGTGGGTAAAGGTAGTATCTTTACTGTAGTATTACCGTTTGCAGTGGCAGAATATGAGCGTAAGCAGTTGTTACCATTGTTTTCCGGATGGCGTGTACTCGTTCTTGAGCCTTCCATTGCTGCGCGCGCAATGTGGCGGAACCTGTTTGCAGAACTGGACATGTTTGCTGTTGTACTTGGTACAGAAAGACAGGTGTTGCTTCAGCTTGAGCACCAGTCACAGAGGGCGGAATTTGATCTTGTAGTCTTGGGCGGCAAAGAATTACTGGAGATGACAGGTGCTTTGGTAAATTATCTTTGTGAGCATCCGGAACTCAAGGTGTTGATAGCTGCAAGGCTTGGAGATGAATCTTTGCCTGAGCGCGAGCGTGCTTTTACGCTGACGGGGTTTTTACGCCGTCCTGTTACTTTTGCCCAGCTTAAGGTGCAGATACTACGTGCTCTTGATTCCGACAAAAATGTGTCTTCTGGGGGGGCAATAGAAGCTGGTTGCCTGAAGGGACTTACTGTTCTTGTGGTTGAGGATAACCCTATCAACCAGCAGGTAATTCGTGAAATTTTGGAATACCTTGGCGTGACTGTAACCATTGCAAAAGATGGCAACAGTGCCATAGAACTGCTTTCAATTTGTGCGTACGATTTGGTGCTGATGGATATTCAGTTGCCGGGTATGGATGGATTTGAAACAACAAAACGAGTGCGGGAAGATCTAGAGCTTACAGAGTTGCCAGTCATTGCCATGACTGCACATGCCTTGAAGGAAGACAGAGAGAAAGCTGCGCAAGCTGGTATGAATGGATATTTAACCAAGCCGGTAGAACTGGATGCACTCGTACAGCTTTTGAAAGAACATGCCCCTAGACAACCGCAGCCAGAATCCTTTTCGCACGATATTAATGAGACGGGACAGCTATCGGCAGAATCATCGAATTCAAGAGTTGTGGACTACCCTGTGCTTCCTGATAATCTTCCGGGCTTGGCAATTGCAGAAGGTGTGGAAAGATTAAACGGCAAAAGCCGAATTTATCTTCTTGTGGTGAAAACCTTCTTTGAGACTTATGCGGATGCCGCTAAGGATATTCGAGCTCTTTTTGATGCCCGTGACTGGAAGGGGGTAGCCGGTAAGGCGCATACACTTGCAGGAGCCAGTGGGAATATCTCAGCAAAAGAGCTTTTTGCTTGTGCGGAAAAGTTGGAACAGTGTGCGAAGGCAGGAAAAGTAGATGTTGCCGTAATTGATGCGCTTGAGGAAGCTTTACAGACTGTTTGTGCTTCAATGAAGCGCCTTTTTGTTTTGTAGCTTTAAGCCCGAAGAGAAGACACAAAAAAAGCCCCGTACGATGTACGGGGCGTTCTTACTTGGATGGGGCGAATGAAGAGGATTGAACTCTCGACAACACGGGCCACAACCGTGTGCTCTACCAACTGAGCTACATCCGCCACAAGCAGGAATGGGTTCTATAGATTTCGAGCTTTCCGGTCAAGCATAAAATTCATTTTTTTTAAATTTATTGCTTCCTAGGGTAAGTCGGCTTATACGACCTTACATGAGAGGGAGTGATATTCGTTGTATAACCTAGAATGTCTTCCTAAATTCTAATCCCATGCATAGGGCTGATCAGCCTAATTTGTCTATCGTTGTAATAATAATGAGTTTGGGCAACCAGTAGGGATGCTTCTCATATATTGTTCCAGTCTCGTATCATACAATGATCAGACTATGCTTTTCGATCTAAATTTAGCAACACATTCTTCGTATTGGATACCCATTCAAGGGAGACGTATGGAAAAATTAGTTATTCAAGGTGGGGTTCCGTTAAAAGGAACAATCCGTGTCAGCGGTGCTAAAAATGCTGCATTACCGATTTTAATGGGCTCAATTCTTCTTGCTGAGCCAGCACGTTTTACCAACGTGCCTAACCTACGCGATATCCGCACTACTATTAGTTTGCTGGATATCCTTGGGTGCCCGGGTCGGTTTGCTGACGGGGTAGTTGAAACAGAAGGTTGCAATCCGAAACCTGAAGCGCCGTATGAGCTTGTAAAAACAATGCGCGCTTCTGTGTTGTGTCTCGGCCCTCTGCTTGCCCGCCTTGGTGAAGCTAAAGTTGCATATCCTGGTGGTTGTGCCATCGGTGCACGTCCAGTTGATTTGCATCTCTCTGCACTTGAAAAAATGGGCGCAGTCTTTGAAGTGGACTCAGGGTACATCATGGGGAGATGTGAAGGTCGTTTGAAAGGTGCGCATATTGTTTTTGAAAAAGTAACCGTAGGCGGTACAGAAAACCTGCTTATGGCTGCAGCACTCGCAGAAGGCGAAACTATTTTAGAAAACGCAGCCCGCGAGCCGGAAATTATAGATCTTGCTAACTTCCTTATTGCGTGTGGTGCAAAGATTGAAGGTCAAGGTTCAAGCGTTATCCGCATTCAGGGCGTTGAACGTCTGAAAGGGTGTGAATACGCAATTATGCCTGACCGAATCGAAGCCGGTACCTTTATGATTGCTGCTGCAATTACAAAAGGTGATCTGCTTCTTGAAAATTGTCCTGATGATGCCCTTGATGCTGTGATCAGTAAGCTTAAAGAAATGGGCGTTGAAGTAACTAAAGAAGAAAACGGAACTCGCGTAAAGTATACGGGTGAGCTTTCTCCTGTGGAAATTACCACTCAGCCGTATCCAGGTTTCCCGACAGATATGCAGGCACAGTTCATGGCGCTGATGTGTTACGTAGACGGAACCTCAATGGTGGAAGAAACCATTTTTGAGAACCGTTTTATGCATGCACCTGAATTGGCACGTATGGGAGCAGATATTCGTCCTGTCGGTCGTACTGCTCGCATTAAAGGTGGTTCTGTGCTGCGTGGTGCGCCGGTTATGGCATCTGACCTTCGCGCAAGTGCTTCCCTTGTTCTTGCAGGACTCGCCGCAGAAGGCGAAACACATGTGCAGCGTATTTACCACTTAGATCGTGGGTACGAGCACATTGAAGAAAAACTTATTCCTGTAGGTGCTCGAATTCAGCGCGTAAACGAAGATTAAGCGCATAAGGCCTGCAACCGGAAAGAGGGTGCAGGCCTTTTTTTGTTCTCTAAAGTGAACACTGTTTACATTAGTGCAGGAAAAGCCTTCCTTTTCCTGTTACCGCCTGAACGGCAATGTCTTTCAGGAAGCTAATGTTTGGTCGCATAAAATTTATCAGGGCTACCTTAAGACAAACTCTTGGCACATCACTTTGTCAGTGGTATTCCATGCGCGATGTTTCGCATCATCTTGCAATCCTGTCCGGATGAGTAGCAGTTTGTTCGCAAATCAACATATTGCAGAACTGGTGCTGTATTGTTTTGTTGACAGTTGTGAAAGATAGGTTGATTGCAGGATATATTTTTTCCGGAACATTGAGGGCATAAACCATATACCTTAGTGTTCTTGTCTCTCTTGTGTTGCTTTGCAATGAGGGACAGAATGGAAAAGGGGGAACCTGGCCGGCTCCCCCTTCTCTCAGAGTAAGGCACATCCGTACAGTACGTTGGACTGCACAGATGTGCCTTACTCTGAGCGCCCCTTTCCTGTTTTGGATCAGTGCGCTGTATATTTGAAATATGCGGCGTTTTTTTACGCCGTTTTTCTGTCTTTCAATCCGCGTTGAGCTGTTTTGAGAAGTGTTAAGCGTAGCTGTTCCAGCGTGTTATCTTCTAAGATCAGATCATGTTGTTCAAGCGTGTAAACCGCGTGGGAAAAGATGGTCTCAAGCTCTTTTTCCATATCAAAATCCGACATAAAGCGTGCCTTATCGTATATTGAGCCGATGTAGGTACTCATAATGTCGTTGGCAAGCTGTTGTGATTGCGGCCGAAGAGAGGTTTCCATGCCTAACGGTCTGCTGAGATGTACTTTCTTTTGCGCAGACCTGCGTATCTTTACGATTCCCCATATGGCTGCAAGTAACAGCAGCAACGCTGCTAGATAGCAGGAAATACTTTCGTCCATTGCATATGCAAGGTACGGAAGTACCAGTACTAGAATGCAGCAGAAATAGAGGACGATCTTGGATATGGACACGGTGTTACCAGCTTTGTTTATATAACTCCATGTAGGCTGTTGCCATCTTCATATCGGTAAATAGCTGAACACGCTTATTACCGCCTTCTACAAGGTTCGCACGTAGTTTCTCGTCCAGCATAAGATCGTGTAGAAGCTGTGCGAGCTTTTCATGGTCATGGTTCGGGAAGGTCAGTCCACTTTTCTGGTCTTCAACCAGTTCAAGATTGGACTCAAGGTCAGATGCCACAACTGGAAGCTGGCCTACCCATCCCTCTTTTATGACGCCTGATGAGCCTTCACCGTTTACGGATGGTACAGCCAATAGGTCGAAATACGGAAGCTGGTCGCGGGCATCCTGACGTCCCAGCAGGGCGATGTGGCTGCTGACTTCAAGCTCTTCAGCCAGTTCTTTTATTTCTCCGAACAGAGGGCCGTCGCCTACAAAGCGTGCTTCCCATGTTGGAAGGTCTTTGTATTTGATAAGCTCACCAAGTGCTCTTACAAGAACAACATGGCCTTTTTGTTCTGTCAGCGCGCCAATCATACCGATGATCATACGTTCGTCGTTACGATCTTTCTTGGCCTGATAGCGTGACGAATCAATTCCTGAATGAATGGTGAAAACTTTTTTGGAGTCGAGTTCTGGAGCAGATTCCAGCATGGTGTCGGAAATTTCCTGACTGACGCCCACAACGGCATCTGCGAGTAAATATTTTTTGCCGCTCCATCCCGTTTTAAGAGGGTATGAAACTCGGCGGGTGTGGATGAGGCGAAATGCGTCACCGCACATTTTTTTGATAATGGCACCAAGAGACGCGCTCTTTGCACAGTTTGTGTGGATTACCTGTGCACCATGTTTTTTCACGGCGCGGCGAAGTTTATATATGTTGCGTACGTCCCAGTCGGAGGCGCTGGAAAGAGGAATAATGGTTACCCCTTCCACTTCGGCTGCGTGTGTAAGTAATGGTGCGTTGGCAGGAGCGGCCAGCGTTACTGTGAATTCTTGAGAACGAGCCAGTGCCCGCGCCAGATAGAACACTTGCCATTGTCCACCGCGCATTTCTTTTCCGAGATCAAGCAACAAGATGTGCATACGTATTTTCCTGACTATCCAGCCCGACCCCTTTCCACGTGGATTCGTGCTGTGACGTTATTATTTCTAGTGAGGTAGCAGACTCCAGAGAGTCTTTTTGTCGATTAAGACGAAGTCGCACACTGTTTGCTGCTGGTTACTGCAAGTTTTTAAGGAGAAGAAACAACTAGTGTGCAGCGATGCGAAAAAATGTTCAAAACATACGTAACAGTACGTGAGAATGATATTTTTTTAAAGTAGTGTGGCAGTGTACGGAGGTGTCGTCAATCCGTTAAAAAGCCGGTGCCGTTAAAAATAAACAGCACCGGCTCTATATTATATCATGCATGCAAGCAGAGCCAGAGCCGATAGTACATGGTCGATGCATACTTTGCATGTCGGGACTATCGGCAGATAGTCACATGAGTTTGACTACAGTGGCAGTCCGTTTGCTTCCAGATCTTCTTTGAGAAGTTTTCTGATTTGTTTGGCAACAGGCCCCGGACGAACATCGTTGATGGGTTGACCTTCAAAGCGGACAACCGAGATACAGTCTGATGTTGTACCGAAAATGAGAACTTCTTTAGCTCGGTAAAGATCGTCCTCACGAACTGGGCTAAATTGAATTTTGATCTTGTCTTTCATCAATTCAACAGCGCGCATAATGGTTGTTCCCGCAAGCGCATTGGAGAATTCAGGAACAAGAAGTGTCCCTTCCTGAGTAACAAGAGCAACATTTTCTGTTGCACCTTCAGCAATGAAGTCGTCTGAATCAAAGCTGAACGGGATATCAAAGCCGCGTTCATCCGCTTCGCGCTTCATGAGCACATTAGGGATGTAGTTCGCACTCTTAACCCGCGCCATGTGCGCAGGTTTTGCCGGAATGGAGGAACGGAAGGCGGTTGCGCCTTTTTCAAACCATTCTTCCGGCTTCGGCTTGAACTTGTAGGCTATAATGTACAGGCTGCTTACCGGACATTCTTTCGGGTCGATACCGAATCCGCCAGGGCCGCGACCAATAATGATGCGCAGCAGACCGTCTTGTGTTTTTGCTGCCTTGGCGACGTCAACAGCAAGCTCTGTAAGCTTATCCCATGTACAAGGTGGCGACAGGTGCAGTCCCTTAACAGACTGTTTCATGCGCTCAATGTGCGCATCAAGCTGATACAGTTTTCCGTTTACCCATTTCATGTTTTCAAAAACGCCATCACCTCTGTGGGCAAGATGGTCGTCCATTGGCAGCAGCATCAGTCTCGGGTTTTTGCAAATACAGCCGATACGGTGCTCGTAAAAGGCCAGCACGTTGCGTTCTCCGGCTCGACGGCTGTTCAGGATTTTAGAAATGTACTCTTCTGTATCACATACTGTCGCCACGGTTGCTTCTCCTAGTCGAATACGGTTGTGTCTTTCACACCAAGAAGGTCGCGCTTAATCAGTTCTTCAGCAATCTGTACAGTGTTGAGGGCCGCACCTTTGCGGATGTTGTCTGCAACAATCCACATGTTCAGACCATTTTCAATGGATTCGTCTTCGCGGATACGTCCAACGAAGGTGTCATCCTGACCTGCAGCATCAATTGCCATTGGGTAGATTTTTTCACCCGGGTTATCAAGTACGGTTACGCCCGGTGCCTGAGTAAGGATAGCACGAGCTTCTGCTGGGGTAATCTTCTGTGCAGTCTCAATGTTTACGGACTCACTGTGACCGTAGAATACAGGGATACGTACACAGGTAGCAGTTACCTTTACGGAAGAATCGTTGAAGATCTTAACGGTCTCGTTAACCATCTTCATTTCTTCTTTGGTGTAGTCATTATCCATAAAGACATCGATCTGTGGAAGTGCGTTGAACGCAATCTGGTACGGGTACACTTCCGCTTCCGGCTGCTGCATGTTGAAAAGCTGACGGGTTTGTGTCTCGAGTTCGGTAATTGCTTTCTGACCTGAACCGGATACCGCCTGATATGTAGAAACAACAACACGCTTGATTTTAGCGGTGTCGTGCAGCGGTTTGAGCGCTACTAACATTTGGATAGTAGAACAGTTCGGGTTAGCAATAATACCGTTGTGCTTCTCGAGTGCTTCCGGGTTTACTTCTGGAACAACAAGCGGGCAGCGGTCATCCATACGCCATGCACTGGAGTTGTCTACAACAACACAGCCAGCTTTTGCGGCGATTGGAGCAAATTTTTCAGACGTGGAACCACCGGCGGAAAAGAGCGCAATATCAACGCCTTCGAAAGAGTCTTCAGTCAGTTCTTTGACTTTAAGTTCAGCACCCGCAAAAGGTACTGTCGTGCCTGCGGATCGTGCGGATGCGAGGGCAATAACCTCGGTAGCTGGAAAATCACGACCTTCCAATACGGAAAGCATTTCCCGCCCTACAGCACCTGTGGCACCGACAACGGCAACCACCAAACGATCTTTACTCATTTAAACTCTCCTTGAGCACATAGAAATTGGGTAATAGTCGACACAGTATACTACAGAAACCGCCATTTCTGTTTATGCTGCACCTTGATTTAATAAAAACTCAGCCATCTTCCGATCTATTTCATTGATATGATTAAACCACCAGTCAGTAAGGTAGTCTAAGAGCTCAGGAGTAATATCTGCTTTATCATTAAGATAATCCAGCAGGAATCCAATAGCATTGGAAAAGAATTCTCTATGTTGCTCCATGTGCCCATCAAAGTCTGGAATCTCTTCTCTGTACGCGCTCATTAAATCAGCTTCTGTGGCAAAATGCATGTGTGCGTAGTCATTCACTTTGTGAATAAGCGGGCTAAGAACGGTGTCTTCTTCTCCGTCCATATATGCATAGTACAGGGTATTAATAATCTGCGTAAGTTCAGCATGTTGTTCGTCAATTACAGCAATGCCGGTATTCATTGAAGAGTTCCACTCAAATGTCGCCATGCATATCTCCCGAATAGCATCCCTTTGGGAAAGGGCTAGGTGTTCCTTATCAATATACTTTCACGGCGAGACAATAGGACAACAATGGCAGTAATTCAATCAGTAATATAGAGTGATGGTATTAATAGCGATTTACAAGGTATGCGCCAGCTATAAGAAGCACTATTCCTAGTATACGCATAAGGGTTACTGGGCGGATTGTGTATCCGACAAGTCCGAAATGGTCGAAGACGACGGAACCGATAAGTTGTCCGCAGATAATAAGTGAGACCATTGCTAGAGCGCCGAGGCGGGGGGCAAGGAAGGTGAGTGTTGTGACTCCGACAGCCCCAAGAAGGCCGGCAAACCACGCGTACCAAGGAACAGTAGAAGTGGCGAAGGGGGGAATAGGGGTTTTGCTCATGTAGACGAAGAGACTTAATGCAATCGTCCCTACAAAAAAGGAAATGAGTGACGCGATGGGGGCGCTATGGCTCCAGTGCAGGTTTACCATGGCGTTCAGCCCCATTTGCAGGGGCATAAATGTGCCGACACAAAGTGCAAGAAACAGCAATGCGGTATGCATAAGCTTACCCCTCTTAGCGCGGTGCCTTTGGCTTATCTGCCACAAGTGAAAGAGCCCTCAGCAGAATTCGGGGCTCAACTGCGATGGTCGCGCTATGCTAGCGTGGATAACGCCTGCACGATGGGAATGTCTGCTTTTAGGAAATTGAGCTTAGAGGCTTCATGAGGCATAACCCATTGTACAGTATGTCCTTCCTGAGGGATAAGTGTACCTGTAAATGCGGTTATGTGAAAGAAAAGAAGCGTAACAATAAGCTCCTCGTACTCATGGGTAACTGTCTGCCAGTACTTCCATTCGGTAGGCGTAATGTTCAGCTCTTCCTGAAACTCTCGTACAAGTGCGGCTTCCGGTGTTTCGTCCGGTTCAATTTTACCGCCGGGGAATTCCCAGAAACCGCCGAATGGTGCATTGTCCGGTCTTCTTGCTGCAAGATAGCGCTTACCATCCCATACAATACCGGCAACGACTGTAATGGTTTTTTTCATGACTAGCTCGTGAGCGCTTCGCGCTGTTGTTCCAGTTCGTTAATCTCTATCTCGAGTTCGCCCATTTCTTCCATGAGTGCTTCACTGTCATTCTGGAGTTGTCCAAAACGTTTGAGTGCTTCCTGCATTTCTGCTGAGTTGGACACGAAATCAGGATCAGCCATTTTTGTTTCCAGTTCGCCTTGTTCTTCCAGCATGAGCATGAGTTTTTCTTCCATTTTCTCATATGTCTGCTGTTTAGGCTTTAGTTCTTTGTAGATGCGGTTACGCAGTTCAGCCTGCTCGCGTTTGAGGCGCTTTTGTTCTTCACGGCTTAAACCGCCGCTTGGAGAGCTTTCTTTATATTTGCCGCTGGCAAGGGCATTTTGCTCTTTCCGGTACTTGTCATACTCTTCAAAACCGCGTTCATGCACCATGAGACCTTTTGGAGAAAGGCTCCATAACTGGTTTGCTACTTCTTTTAAGAGGTAACGGTCGTGCGCAACCATCAGAATAGTGCCTTCGAATGACGCGAGTGCTTCGACGAGTGCTTCACGGGACTCAAGGTCGAGATGGTTAGTCGGTTCGTCAAGTACAAGGAAGTTGCAGCGCGAGAGGAACAGAATAGCCATCATCAGACGACTCTTTTCACCGCCGGATAATTCTCCGACAACACGCTCGAAGTAGCTTTGTCCGAGCATAAAGAGGCCAAGAACAGACATCAGTTCTTCTTCAGTTGTTTTCGGGTCGGAAAGACGACGAATTTCGCTGAGTACTGTGTTCTGTGCATTCAGTGTGTCCAGTTGATGCTGGGAGAAGTAGCCCATTTTTGCCTTGGATGCCATCATGATAGAACCTTGGTTCTTTTCCAGACGTCCGGCAATAAGTTTGAGCAGGGTGGATTTACCGCAGCCGTTAGGGCCAACAAGGGCAATCTTTTGACCACGGTACAGTTGAAATTCTAGGTCTGACCACAGGGTAACACCGTCAGGATAGGTGAACCGCAGGTCGGATACGCTGAGAATGAGCTTTTCTGCAGGGGCAGGCTCCGGCCATGCAAAGGCAAGCTGTTTGCGCTTGGTTTCGAACTTAATACCATCAAGTTCTTTCTGCAGGCGTTGTGCCATTTTCTGCTTGGAACCGGCCTGACGTGCTTTGGTCGCCTTAGCTTTAAAACGGCGCACAAAGTCCATGTTGCGAGCAATATCTTCCTGAAGCTTGGCTGCTTCACGTTCCTTTTGCGCTTCAAATTCTTCCTGAATCACGAGGAACTGGGAGAAGTTGCCTTTGCGGAACATTGGCTTGTTGCCGCCAAGGAAAAGCACATGGCTACCTACTTTATCCATGAAGATTCTGTCGTGCGCAACGAAGATAAGAACACCCTGATAATCCAGCAGGAAGTTCTCCAGCCATTCCACGGCGTCGAGATCCAGGTGGTTTGTCGGTTCGTCAAGAAGCAGAACATCTGCACCGGCGGTGAGTACTCGGGCAAGCTTTGCGCGTTCGCGCCAGCCACCGGAAAGCTCGCGCATAGGCTTGAGCCACTTATCTTCGCTGAAACCGAGACCAGTGAGAACAGTCTTTGCCCTGTGTTCAGGGTTGTGACCGTAAATCTGCTCAAGCTCTGCCTGACGTAGGCCGAGACGTTTCAGGGCGGCTTCATCTTGAGCCTGACTCGCTGCTTCCCATTCTTCCCAGAAATTATTCCAGTCCGGCAGAACTTCCAGCACCCAGCTGAGTAGAGGCAGGCCAAGAAGGGATTCGTCCAGTTCCTGTTGGACAAAGCCGAGGCGACATCCTTTTGGTAGCAGCACGCGTCCGGAATCAACGGACATGATACCGGCTACCATTTTAAGAAGTGTGGATTTACCGCACCCGTTGGGGCCGCAAACGCACAGACGGGTACCATCCGCAATATCCAGAGAGAATTTAGGGATGATTTCGTCGCCACCGAAGAATTTAGATATATTGTCTAATGTAATGCTCATAATTATCTCGCAAGATGGCTCAAATACCAGATGCTGTATGGAAACACCAGTAAGTTAATGTGTACTGTTTTTTATCTTGTATCTATCTGATATATAATGTTTTGTATTTGAGTTCTTGATGCCTTTTCGTATGCGTCAGTCTATGTGCAGATAGGGTTGGGATGGCATTGTTGCTTTATGGTTGCATAACTCGTTCATGATCAAGGAGTTGGGATATGATTCTTGGAGTAGAAGGAAGTCCGCGCAGAGGCGGTAATTCAGATGCGATGCTTAAGATGTTTTCTGCTGTCAGTGAGCAGGCTGGCACTCCTTTTTATAAAGCCCACTTGCGGGATTACAGATATGAGCCATGTGTGGGGTGCGAACGTTGCAGGAAAGATAAAATCTGTACGAAATTTAATGACGGCATGACATTGCTTTACCCGCGGATTCAAGAGGCTAAAGGATTGGTGCTCATCTCGCCTGTGCATAATTATAATGTGACAGCATGGGTGAAAGGGTTCATTGATAGGCTCTACTGTTTTTATGACTTCACGAATAGCCGCCCTAGAGGTTGGTCTAGCAGATTGGCAGGACAAGGCAGGAAAGCAGTTATTGGTGCTATTGCTGAGCAGGAGAGCATGGCGGATATGGGCATGACATTGGATGCTATGCGTATGCCGCTCGAGGCTCTTGGATTTGAAGTAGTTGCCGAGCTGGCGGTGTTAAATACCTTTGATGCTGGCGGGATAAAAAAGAACAGCGACGCTGTAGCTCGAATAGAAGACGCTGCTAAAAAATTGGTTGGGTCTGTAAGCAGCTAGTGATGTCATAGGGTTGTACCTCCACTACTGGCATAAGTTTGTCAGCTGCGTAAAAAGAGGAGAATTGTGTTGTTTCCAGAAGCCTTGGAAGCCGCACCGTTCTCCTCTTTTTCTTTGTTGTCCTGTTTGCTGGTGAACTTGGCGTATATTCTTTGGCGCACGTTTTGCAATTATCATCCTGACAGAAATTCCACATGGGAGGATGAGTCATGCAAAGCAGTGTGTATAGCGCCCTGTTCGGTGCTCTAACAAATGAACACCGTCTTAACAATATAAGTAATAATTTGGCTAATATAAATACAACAGGCTACAAGCGTGACACCCTTGCGTTTAAGGATACCTTTGTCAAGTTTGCCCATGATGAGATCATGGAACCTGTAGCAAATGTTCGCTCAGAAAAGCTCTTTCCAGAGCCGAAACATATGGCAAGACCGCGTATTGCACTTGCTCAGACGGACTTTACGCCTGGAGCTGTAAAAGTCACCGGAGGCCCGCTGGACGTGGCTATCCACGGGGAAGGATTTTTTAAAATCCAAACTCCTGACGGTGAATTTTTGACTCGTAATGGAAAGTTCCGTCAAAGCAATGACGGAACTTTGGTTACAGATAGAGGGTATCCCGTACTCGGTGATGGCGGTCCGATTACGTTGCCGCGTAATGCGAACGTAATCGTTGGTAAGCGTGGTGAATTGTACGCAAACAACGTGCAGGTTGGTCAGATTCAACTTGTTACTGTTGATGACCTGCGCGGATTGGAAAAACTCGGACAGAACATGTTCAGAGTGCGTGAAGGTGCCGATATTGCGGAACAGCCAGCGGCACAGGCTGAGCTTCAGCAAGGTGCGCTGGAATCTGCAAATGTCGAGGTTGTTTCTGAGATGGTGAATATGATTGAAGCACACCGTCAGTTTGAAGCCTATACCAAGATTATGAAAACCAGTGGTGAACTGGACAAAAACTCAACGCAACGTCTGGGTAAATCCAGCGCTTAGTCCTATGGAGGATAGTAGTTATGATGCGTTCCCTTTGGACTGCTGCGTCCGGCATGTATGCCCAGCAGCTGAATATTGATACCATTTCGAACAACCTTGCGAACGTGAACACCATCGGCTTTAAAAAAAGCCGCGCAGAGTTTGAAGACCTTATGTACCAGTCCATGAAAATTGCTGGTTCGCCAACCGCTGATGGTGGACAGGTTCCAACACCGGTTCAGGTTGGTATGGGTGTTCGTCCTGCGAGTGCACACAAGTTTTTTACACAGGGCGATTTCCAGAACACCACCAACCAGCTTGATTTCGCCATCGAAGGCGATGGCTTCTTTCAGGTAGAAGTGAACGGTGAGCTTCGTTACACCCGCGCAGGTGCGTTCAAGCTTGATAAAGATGGCACTATTGTTACCTCAAACGGATACAAGCTTCAGCCGGAGTTTATTGTACCGCAGGATGCTAAACGGATAACTCTGTCCGCGAACGGTCGTCTTGCAGCGATTGACTCTCAGGGGAAAGAATTAGCTGCAGCAGATGTTCCGTTGTACACATTCATTAACCCGGCTGGTCTCGATCCACTTGGTCGTAATATTTATTCTCAGACTGAAGCTTCAGGTGAAGCTGTTGAAGGCGTTCCTGGTCAGGATGGAACTGGCACCCTTGCTCAGGGATTCCTTGAGATGTCTAACGTTGAGATTGTAGACGAGATGGTAAACATGATTGTCGGCCAGCGTGCTTATGAGATGAACTCCAAAGCGATCCAGACTTCAGATTCTATGTTGCAGCTCGCAGCACAGCTTAAAAGTTAAGAAATAACTTTCGGAACATGCGTATGCGTATTTTATCCTTCATTTTTATGAAGCGGGTTGTCCTGTGTTGCATGGCTGTGTGCATGCTCTCAATGGTCGGTAACGCTGCTGCTTCTGAAACCAAGTGGCATTTTACTGTATTGCCTGCTGCTGTCGTAACAGGAGATGTTGTGCTGTTAGGTGATATTGCTAAACCTTCTGGCGACATCGCGTTTCAGTCATGGCAAAACTTTGCCAAAATAAAATTGTGGCCGGCTCCGCGCAAGTACGGAAGGCCAATGTCCATTACCCGTCCTAAGCTTCGTAATGCGCTGCAGAAGTATCTGGGCGGTATGGCGAGCAAAGCTATTCTTCCTGGCTCCATTGCTATTCAGCGTGGGGGCAAGGTTGTGCAGAAAAATACGCTTTCGCAAATGGTTACACGTACTATCAGCAATGCAACACAGCAGCTGGAAGGCGAAGCTGTTTTGCGCGACATGACGATTCCGAATTTTATTTTTCTTCGTGATTCAAAAAACCGGCTCGATATTGAACCGCTGCGCACAGTGCAGGCAGGACGTATCGGCATCAGGTTCAGAGAAATTGATCCTACCGGACAAGTTGTCCGTCGCATAACTGGCGGTGCTTTTTTGGACTTATGGGTAACAGTGCCGTGTGCCGCAATTCCTTTGAACAGAAATGAGTTGCTTACACCGGATAGTATTACGCATGAGCGCAAAAATTTGGCGTACCTGCGTGGCGAACCATGGGACGGTCGAGGGGGACCATATCGTGTAACACGAACCCTCGGCGCTGGAACTCCAATTTTTGAAGGCGATCTGGAAGGCGTTCCTGTGGTTGTAAAGGGTTCTCGTGTTGAACTCGTATATAAGGGGTCTGCAATCCGTTTGTCCGTAACTGCCAAGGCAATGGAAGACGGGCGCACAGGAGAAGTCATTCCGGTTCGTAATTTGCAAAGTAAAAGGCAAGTTTACGCCACCGTGTTGGACGACAGCACCGTGATTATAGAAAGAAATCGCTAAGATCCTTGATATTAGCCGATATAACAAAGTTTTTGAGTACGAGGTATTCCATGAATGTTCGTTTTTACAGTGTCATCATTCTGGCAGCGCTCATGCTGACAGGATGTCAGGCTGCTAAGGAAAAGCCGGTTCCGTCCATGCCGGTTGCAGAGCCGCCGCAATTGCTCACACCGGAAATGGCGCGGGCAAATCCGGGGTCACTCTTCCAGCCTACCAACGCAGATTTTTTGTTTGCAGACAACCGTGCACGTCGTGTTGGTGACATAGTTATGGTGAATATTGTGGAAAATGCCAGCGCCAAGAACAAGGCAGATACTACAAGCGACAAGGATTCTTCCATTGATCTTGGTGTAGATGCTTTCCTCGGCAAGTCTTCTCTTCCGTTACTTGGCAAGTTGTCCAACCCGATGGTGAAGGCAAGTGGTAAAAATAAGTTTAAGGGGGAAGGCGAAACAAACCGGGAGAACAAGTTTACTGCAACCGTTGCATGCCGCGTACTGCGGGTAAGTCCCGGTGGCCTGCTTCAGATCGAAGGTGTTCGTGAGACTCAGGTGAATAATGAAACGCAGTATCTGATGCTCACCGGCTTAATTCGTGCTCGAGATATTGCGGATAATAACAGCATTCTCTCAAGTCAGGTTGCGAATGCCCGTATTAAATACTTCGGTGAAGGCGTTATCGCAGATAAGCAGAAGCCCGGCTGGATTACACGCCTGATGGATACCGTGTGGCCGTTCTAAGATAGGTATAGATAGTATGAAACGTATTCAACACATAGCTGTATTTCTGGTGTTCGCATTTGTCATGGCTGCTGCGCTTCCGCAGGCGGCAAGTGCTGTTCGTATTAAAGATATAGCTGACTTTGGCGGCGTCCGTGATAACCAGCTTGTCGGTTATGGTCTTATTACCGGTCTAAGCGGCACAGGTGACAGCTCATCTTCCACTTTTACCACGCGTGCTGTTGTAAACATGCTGGAAAAAATGGGTGTGAGTGTAAGTCCCCGCGATATTAAATCAAAAAACATTGCTGCGGTAATGGTAACAGCAAAGCTTCCTGTCTCTGCAAAGCCAGGGTCAAGAATTGACGTTACTGTTTCCAGCCTTGGTGATGCAAAAAGCCTGCTTGGCGGCGTACTCCTCATGACACCTCTTAAAGGTGTCGATGGACAGGTGTACGGTCTTGCACAGGGACCAGTAGCAATTGGTGGTTTTTCTGCAGAAGGTAAGGCAGCCAAGGTTCAGAAGAACATTACCACCGTGGGACGTATCCCAAACGGTATGAACGTTGAACGTGCAGTACCGTTTGAGTTTAATAGTCAGGAGTCTTTGACTCTGAATATGCATAACGGTGATTTTTCCACAACAAATCAGGTTGTAGAAAGCCTGAACAGGGCCATTGGCGGTAATTTTGCCTTTGCCAGAGATATTTCAACCATCACTTTGGATGTTCCTCCGCAGTACAGGAATAATATTGTTCCTCTGATGGCAGCTATTGAGAACATTGAAGTGACACCGGATCAGAAAGCACGTGTTGTTGTTGATGAAAACACAGGAACCGTTGTTGTGGGGGCAAATGTTCGCATCTCACCAGTGGCAATTGCGCACGGTTCTTTGCAGATCGTTGTTAAAGAAGACGAGAAAGTTTCTCAGCCTAATCCGTTTTCTGACGGCAAGACTGTAACTACGCCGCAGACTGATGTGAAAGTGAAAGAAGAAAATAAACGTCTCGTTTTGATGAAAGGTGCAACCCTTCAGGAATTGACCGACGGTCTGAACGCTATCGGTGCAACACCGCGTGACCTTATCTCAATCCTCAATGCTCTGAAGGCAGCCGGTGCGCTGCATGCGGAACTGGAGGTGATCTAGATGGTAGCTCCTGTTGATTCTGATATGCTGAATGCTTCTATTGGGGCACAGCAGCTTAAAGCAAAAACAAAACAGCTCTCCGCCCTGCAAAAGGGCGGCGGGGCTGAAAGTGCTAAGTTGCGTGAAGCGGTGGAAGGATTTGAGGCCATATTTATTCAGAAAATGTGGCAGCAAATGCGTAACACTGTTCCGAAAAGCGGCATGTTCAAGAGTCGTGAGGAGCAGATGTGGCAAGGCATGTTTGATCAGGAACTGTCTGTAAAAATGGCTCAGTCAGGCGGTATTGGTCTGGCAGACATGCTTTACAAGCAGCTTTCTGAAAAACTTGGCGATGCCAGCCGTGATACCAACAGTAAGGGCGGTAATGTTGCGCTCCGTGATCTGTCTTCAACCGATGTCTTCAACAAAGTGAAGGCAGTATCAAACCGTGCTGAAACACCTACTCCTTCATCTCTGGATGATTTATATTCGCCGATGGAAGAGCAGGAACTGGAAACAGATCCTACTGCGACCCGTGTTATCAATACCAATCTGCAAGCCATGACAGACAAGGATGTTGTGGAAAATGTGAATGAGCTTGAGCGTCAGCTCGTTATGGAGCTTATTTCAGATCCGGATCGTGTTGTGCCTGATCCAGTGGAGCCAGCCTCGGAGCAGCAGGCAAAGGTTGAATCGGTTCCTGTAGCGCAACAGATTGCAGTTGAAGAAGATTTAATAAAATCGGCAACCATTGAAGCTTCAAATGAAGTCTCACAGATTGTGGGCATAGGTGGACCGATTGAGCCTTCACCGGATATGGCGACAGTCAATTGGCCGCTTCCGGGACCGATTTCTTCAAACTTTGGTTGGAGAAAGGACCCGTTTACTGGGAAAAAAGCATGGCACAGCGGTGTTGATATTGCCGGAAAGACTGGTGATCCAGTCGCTGCTGCATGGGATGGTAAGGTTATCTATTCCGGTGAAAAGAAAGGATATGGCAAACTGGTAGTTCTGGAACACCCTAACGGATGGCGCAGTTACTACGGTCACAACAGCAAATTGAATGTAGAAGTTGGCGAAACAATCGCGGCTGGCAAGAAAATTGCTGAAGTAGGTAGTACAGGACGTTCCACAGGGCCGCATTTGCACTTCGAAGTGCGACAGGGCGAACTTGCATGGAATCCTCAACAGATCAGATCTCGCCTGATGGCGGGGCTTCCAATCGGTCGGGTAACCTAAAGGAGATACCATGTACACAGAAACTTACCAGAATTTGCATCGTCAGGAAAAAGCGCTTGAGGTGCTTGAGGCATTACTTACGGAAGAGTTTGCCGAGTTACGCGAGCGTAAACCGGAATCAATTACCGGACTTGAGTTTTCGATTCATGAACTCATGCGTCAGATTGCAAATGAACGTACAACGCTAAAAAATTCTTTGGGTGGACAGCGTCTTGCTGGTGTTCTCCAAGTTCTTGCAGAAGAAGAACAGGCAGCACTTAAAGAACTGCTTGGTCGCATAGATGTTTTAGAAAAACGTTGTTCCCGTCAGGCTTCAATGAACGCAGAACTGGCGCTAGCTTTGCATGATCAGAGCCAGTCACTGCTCAATCACTTGCAAAGTCAAATTCAACCTCGCAACAACGCTACCTACGGAAGAACCGGAGCATACACGCAAAGTCGTCCGGAGGCCGTACTCATACACGGGAGACTGTAAATGGCTATAACCTCGTTACTCAATTTAGGCGGCAACACCGTCTACACTCCTCCTAAGGACATTAAGCCTACTGATAGCAACATTCCAGTACGCAATACAGGGACAGTTGCGCCTGCAGACCAGCAGCCTGGTCAAAATACCGGTATTTACTATCTGCCGGGGCTTATGAATATCAGTACGACTGGTAACGAGGTGATATCCCGTTTTGTGGAGCAGGTAGAGCACCAGACTATTGCCCGAACCTCAGACTTTGCACGTTGGGATAGTCAGCGTGAGATGTTACTTAATGTCGATTCTATGTTTGCCACAGAAGAGGCTCTCGGCTCTCAGGATAATATCAGCCGTTTTTTTGATAACTGGAAAACGCTGAGTCAGAAGCCGCAAGATGCTACTGCAAGGCAAAATGTTCTTAATAGTTCAGATGCAATGGTGCAGATGCTTCGTGGGCAGCGCGAGATGCTTGAGTCTACTTCAAAGGCAATTTCTGAAGGAGTTCAAGAATCTCTGGTAGAGCTGAATGAAAAATTACAGGCGTTAGTGGATGTGAACGCACGCCTTGCTTCACCGGAAAGTGTTGGTGCCCGCAGTGACTTGATTCGTGAGCGTAACGCGATTGTTCATGCTATTTCTGAGAAGCTGGATATTGAAACCAGCATCAACACTCGTGAACAGATGCAGGTTTCCACCCGTTCCGGCTTTACCCTTGTTGATGGAACTTCTGCATACACATTGCATTTAAGTGAACCGTCTTTGACACCGCGCCTTACCCCGGCTTCTACTTTTGATGGTTCTGTGACCTTTGAAGGAACTTCTTCTCGTGAGGTTGTTTTAGAGGTAACGCAGGGTGGTGCTGTAGGGACAGGAGAAGTGCGCTTTAGAGCTTCATTGGACGGCAAGCGTTCATGGCTTTCCGATGCTGAAGGAAACGATATCCAATTTACGGTTGCAGCAAACGGTTCTGCGCCTTCAGTTCAGGGACTGAATATAAAATTTAACTCTAATTCAGGTATGTTGGCTGCAGGGGATACTATTAATATTGTTCCTAAGCAGCATGTGACGGGATTTACTCCTCAGGGCTGGGTAAATGTTACACCGCAAAGTTTCTTTGACGGTAGTGACAATGAGTTGCGCATTACTGGAGGACAGATTTCTGGCCTTATGCAGTTGCGTGACAATAAGTTAGGGAAGTATTTAGAAAAGCTGGATAGCCTTGTTTCCACCATTATTACAGAAGTGAATAAATTGCATGCGCAAGGTGCTTCAACCATTCCGCAGTCTGAAATCACTGCGACAAATGGTGTTATTAACGCAGATGCTCCGCTTTCCAGCAATGCTTCCGGCCTTGCTACAAGACAAACTGTTTCTGCTGGTAAAATGACATTGTTTGCCATTAATACCGAAACAGGCAAGCCAGCGCCGACAACTGCCTACGGTATTATCGATTTTTCCGGCGTTGCGCCGTACGTCCGTGAGTTTGATCCGGCAGTTCATTCTTTGAACAACGTGCGTGATGCCATTAGCAGTTCTTTAGGCCAGTTTGGTTCTGCAACAATTGAAGAGAATGTATTGCAGATAACTGCTGCCGAGAATTACACGCTTTCTTTTGGCGAAGATAGTTCTCATCTTTTTGCCGCACTGGGAATGAATACATATTTTGCGGGAACAACTGCAAAGGATATGAAAGTGCACGAGCGTGTGCGTGACGATGAATCTGCAATTAACGCTGGCATTGTAAACAATGCGGGGGCTGTCGCAGCTGAAAGCAGTGAGACAGCGAAGTTCATCGCTGCGTTGAAAGATAAAACTTTTTCTTTCAACACCCCGGGTGAAGCAACAAAAACTGTCAGTGCGCGTGAATATTATTCCTCGTTAAGTGCTCAGGCAAAAGATGATGCAACAACTGCATTATACAAAACGCAATTTAATGAAGCCCTGCTACTTGACCTTTCTCGTCAGAATGCCACAATACACGGCAGTAATTTGGATGCTGACATCTCTGAAATGACGAGATTTCAGCACTCATATAAGGCAGCTGCGAAGCTTATTACATCTGCGGAAGACATGATGCAGGTTATCGCGGGGATGCCTAACTAGTATAAAAACACTGTGAAATGACGGATGCCGTTTGTCGCAGTTGTTCCTGCGATAGCAGGTTTTTGTCATAAACCTCAGCAAGAGTAGTGACGCCTATGCTTATACTGACCCGACGCGCGGGGGAGAGCTTGTGCATAGGGGACAACATAAAGGTCACAGTCCTCAGTGTACAAGGAAAGCAGGTAAAAATTGGATTGGATATACCGGATAAGATGCCGGTATACCGGGAAGAAGTTTATTTGCGAATTAAAGAACAGAACCGTCAGGCAAGTGAAACGCTCGACACAGACTTTTTAATGGCTACAGAATTATGGAAGAGCAAAAAGAAATAGTAATCGAAACCCGTATTGGGACACAGAGTATCTCTATGGACAAAGTCATTGAGTTCCCACGTGGACTGCTGGGTTTTGAGGACCATCACAGCTTTACGCTGCTTCAGCTTCGCGATGCATCTCCATTTCTTGTTTTGCAAAGTATGGATGCTCCGAATCTGGGTTTTCTTGTGGCAGACCCATACAGCTTTATTGATGATTATCCAGTCATCATTAACTCAGCAGATGAAGAAACCTTACAGGTTGAAGACCCTGCTGACGTAGCCGTGTTGGTAACAGTGACTATCCCTCATGGAAGGCCAGAGAATACAGCGCTGAACTTGTCTGGTCCGATTCTGGTAAACAGAAAAAGTCGTCGTGGTGTGCAGACTCCGCTGACTGACCGAAACGTGCCAACCCAGCTCTATTTGAATATAGAGGGCAAATAATTTTCGCAGTAGCGAAAATAGGATGCAAATAAAAAAGGGTGAGTTGATTTCAATCAACTCACCCTTTTTGTGTTCTATTTTGTAGTGGCTATCTAACGGTTAGATAACTTTGTTCAGAGCGTATTCGATGATGCCTTCTGCACCTTCTGCTTTCAGGCGTGGAATCAGGTCGCGAACAATGCTCTGGTCTACAACAATCTCAACAGAATGCCATGCTGTGTCCGTGAGCTCTGCAATGGTAGGAGAGTTCAGGGAAGGAATCTCGTTAAGAATTTCTGGCAGCTTGTCGCTAGGTACGTTCATTTTGAGACCAACGAGGGATTCTGCACGCAGTGCGCCCTGAAGCAGCAAATCAATCTGCTCGATTTTGCGGCGCTTTTCAGGATCAGCCCATGCAGCTTCGCTGGTGACAAGCTGGGTGTTGGTAACAAGAACTTCTGCGATAATACGTAGACCGTGTGCGCGGATAGTTGTACCGGTCTCGGTTACTTCTACAATCGCATCAGCAAGTCCTTCTACAACCTTTGCTTCAGTTGCACCCCAGGAGTACTGAACATCAACGTCGATGCCTGCATCTTCGAAGTATTTTTTAGTAACGCCGAGCAGTTCGGTAGCAATGCGTTTACCAGCGAGGTCTTCCGGACGTTTGTACGGGGAATCGCCAGCAACAGCCAGAACCCAGCGCGCAGGGCGGTTGGAAACCTTAGAGTAAATAAGGTCTGACACTACTTTTACATCAGCGCCGGTTTCCAGCAGCCAGTCTTTACCGGTAAGACCTACATCAAGGATGCCGTCTTCAATGTACTTAGGGATTTCCTGTACACGGCAAAGGCGTGCGGTGATTTCCGGATCATTGATCTCTGGGAAGTAGTTTCTGTGGTGCTGGTGGATTTTCCAACCGGAGCGTTCGAAGAGGCTGAGGGTTGGCTTTTCAAGAGAACCTTTAGGCAGACCAAGCTTGATAATTGAGTTGGTAGAAGACATTATTTGTAGACCTCCTTAGGGTCGAAAACTAACGGCGAGCAGATTGAAATTTCGCCTTCATTGTTACGTTCACGATAAAAACAGCTTTTATACCCTTCATGGCAGGCCGCGCCGCCTTTTTGCTCTACGATCAGCAGAATAGTGTCGCTGTCGCAGTCAAGGCGCACGGCCTTGATATGCTGGGTATGTCCTGACGTTTTGCCTTTATGCCAAAGCGCGTTACGGCTGCGGCTAAAGTAATGGGCTTCGCCCGTTTCAAGAGTCCTGTTCCAAGCTTCTTCATTCATATAGGCCATCATGAGCACATCGCCGGTCGCTGCATCTTGAGCGATGGCGGGAACAAGACCACCTGTTTTCGCAAAGTCAGGGGTAAAGTCTGTCATTTAAGTCCCTTTGGTAGTCTTTGTTATAATGTTTCGGGAAGGATTTTCAAATTTGTAAACTGTATGCCTAACTAATAATTCAACGACTTGCAATACTCAGAGTCCGTAAAACATGCGGCCTGCGGCGCTTTTTTTGCTTTTAGCGAGTCTGCGGCGCTTTTTGTCTCCGACGGCTGGGGAAAACCTTTCTGTAGAAAGGTTCTTCCCCAGACCCCTTTCCAAAGACTTTTATTCGCGAGGGCAGCTTCTTTTTTGTATAAGTTTGCGTTTTATATTTAGATGCCTTCGTGAAAGAAAAAATATTATCGAACTACGTCTACATGGATAGAGGCTAAGTGTTCTAGCTCTTCGCTGAGTGAAAGTGCGTGGCTAAGTGTGTCTGCCCAACATACGAGTCCGTGTTTTTCCATGTATACCGCGTCGTGTGTCATGGCGGCTTTTCCAGTTGCCTGCGCAAGTTCCACAGTTCCCGGTTCAAACGCTGGAGCTGTGGTCATACGAGAACCGATTAAGTCAGTTTCAAAAATCGGGAGCTTCAGCATTTGTGCAGGTTCAACAAGCACACCCAATGCAAGAATTTTTGGTGGATGTGTATGAAGAATTGCACGCGCCTTTGGCTGGTTCCGGTAAATTTCTAAATGCATTTCGCCTTCAGAGGATGGTTTGCTTCCTGCCAAAATTTTGCCACTGGCAATATCGACCAGAACAAAGTCTTTTGGCTCAAGGCAGCCTTTAGCGGAGCCTGTTGCAGTCATAAGGCAAGCATCACCGAGGCGAATTGAGGCATTACCGTTGAACCCTGAAAAAAGTCGTCGAGTCCATGCCTTGCTACATATCAGAGTGATTTCGTCGATATCTTCGCGGCGAATATTCACTGGCGTAATCAGGTTAGCTGGCGTTGGTGTCTTTTTGATGTCGATCAGAGGAGTTTTATCTAACGCTTCAAGTAGATCGACACGTAGTTTGTTTTCGGCAATTTCAAGAATTGTTACGGTATGAACCCCAATCGGATTCGGGCGTGATGGGGAGCGGGTAGCAAATACACCGCGTTTAGGGCGTGATCTGTCTCCACGAGGATGAACCTCCAGAGTGGTTCTGTCCGCCTTATGAAACCATGTGAGCAGGTCGATGCTTTGCCCGACGTACAGTTCGGTTAAGCCAGCAGCAAATTCAGGGTTTATTTCAACCCATGCCTCTTTGCCGCCTTCGTTGCCTTGTTTCGGGCATTTTTCCAGATCATCAAATTGGGTACGAACTCTGCCGATGAATTGAACTTCCGCTGTCATGGTATTTTCCTGTTATCAAAAAAATGAGCCACTAGAAGAGATTTGTTGATCGAACGAATGGTCATTGTTTACGGGCGATAACTCGCCTGCACGTTATGCCGGTCAAGGGGGGGCTCCCCCTTGTGGGGTGGAGGGGCAAAGCCCTTCCCCGCCGGAGGCAATAAACTCAAAGATATCCCTTTGCTCGTTAATTACGCGAAATGGTCAAACCCATGTTCTGTGGTGGCTTGTCCATTAACTACAATCTGCCCATTGCTGGTTACGATGCCGAGCTTTTGCATTTGAGGAAGTTTTACAACGAGTTCCGCAAAGATGGAAGCTGGGCACGTTCCCAGAAGCGCATAATCTTCGCCGCCTTTGAAAGCTTCGAAGACGGGATCAAGATTATGCTTCTGTGCATAGGACAGTTGTTCTGCATGCAGCATGTCAGTTGTAATATTGATGCTGGCACCTTTTGTGGACGGTTTGTCAGCTGATGATGCGGTCTTTTCGCCGAGAAGGCGTGGAATATCGCGTGCAAGCCCGTCGGATAAATCCATAAGCGTTATGCTGCTGTAACCAGATAGAATTTGTCCGGCTTCAATTTGAGGCATTGGGCGTAGATGTGCGTTGGTTGCTGCGGGATATTCTTCCATTGCGTTGCGCCCAATGGTTTCGAGAGCGTTAAGTCCTGTGCGTGCAAGCCCGATTGTTCCTATAAGGAAAATGATGTCCCCTTCGGAGCAGCCGGTGCGGTTAAGGAATACAGGTGTGCCGCCTGCGGCGCGTGTTGGTGCGCCCCAGATGGTTACGGATGTTCCTAAAATTGGTGATTTTGAAAGATCACCACCCGCGAGTGGAACATTGTATTGCTGTGCAAGACTTGCCATTCCATTGAAAAACTCATCCCAATAGACCTGATTTCGCCCTTCTGGAACCATGAGGTCGAGAGTAAATCCAAGCGGAACTGCGCCAGAGGCGGCAATGTCGCTCAAACTGACGGCTAGAGCTTTATGGCCAATGTCTGCTGGGGAAAAGTATTGTTCGCGAAAATGGATATCTTCCAGAAACAAGTCTGAAGACAAGCATATGCGCTCAGGGCATGAAAGCACAGCACAGTCGTCACCGCGTCCTACAATAAGGTGAGGATGACTGTTTGGAAAATGGCGATCAATACAATCTAAAAAATCAACTTCGGAAGATAACTTATGCGTCATGGAAAAGCTCCTGAGTGTTGGCGCCCGACAAATTTCTGCAACTGTAAGAATAACGTGTTTGTCGGCATTCGTCATGGATATTGGATTAGTCTTCCATAACCAAGTATGCTTCCATAATGACTTTAAGTCCGAAGCCTGGGAAGTTTACACGGTATTTGTCCGGCGGTAGATGCTGGACAATTTTACCGCGACCAAAAATCTTGTGTGTGCAGTAACCTAATTTACCACCACTGATGGCACTGGATGGTGCTGAGCTTGCGGATGGCTTTGGTGTACTGCTGCTACTCTTTTGTGGTGCACGGTGAGGTGGTGTGCTTGTAGGGCGCGCTGTCTGCGTTACGGTGCCTGAGTAGTTCTCACGCCACTCCTCATAAAGAGAGCCTGGGATATCGCGTACAAACGGGCTTGGAATAGCCGGTTCATTACCACCTGTACCGCGTGCGTAGAGAGAAGATGGAACAAATAAGCCGAGATACTTACGGGCGCGGGTACACGCAACGTACATGAGGCGTCGTTCTTCTTCAAATTCTTCTGCTTTTTGCACAGCATGACGAGACGGGAAGCGGTCTTCCACCAAGTCGATAAGGATTACGGCATCCCACTCTAGACCTTTTGCGGAATGGATTGTGGACAGGGTAATGAGGTCCTGTTCCTCGTCTTCCTGTTTCTGTGTCGGGTCTTCCAAAGAAAGATCGGACAAGAACAGATCGATATCAGAATATCCAGACGCAATTTGCACAAGCTGCTCAAGACCATGCTCACGACGCGGGTAGTCGTCAGGGTAGATAGTTTTGAGTCTTGGTTTGTAATGTACCAACACTTCTTCAAGCAGTTCTACAGGCTCAAGGCGCTGACGACGTAATGAGTCGATTAGGTCGAGGTCTTCACGTAAGTCAGGGTACCTTACAAGCGCTTTCTGCAACTTGGTCGGGTCTTCTGCCTGTGTTGCTTCGTAAATTCGAATAGAGGTTTTTGGGCCTACGCCTTTAATATTGGCAGTGAGGCGATGGAACGCTGGCAAATCAAGCGGGTTAATGAGCAGGCGAACGTAGCTCATAACGTCTTTAACGTGTGCTGCGTCGGAGTACTTCAGTCCACCGAATTTGCGGAATTTTAAACCAAGCTTATTGAGCTGCATTTCCACATGGTAGGACTGGTACCCAGCGCGGAACAGAACAGCAATTTCTTTGTTTTTGTACTTCTTACGCAGCTTGCCGATTTTATCCACGACCATTTTAGCCTGTGTCAGGTCAGAAAGAGGGATAAGCACTTCCGGCTTACGTCCATCTTTCTTGTTGGAGAACAGGTTCTTTTGGAATGCCTGCGGTGCTTCTGCAAGAATGGAGTTGGTTAAGTCGAGAATAGGCTGGATGGAACGATAGTTTTCTTCCAGCTTAACCATTTTGCAGCCCGGGAACAGTTTCGGGAAATCCAGAATGTTCTGCACGTTTGCACCACGGAACGCATAGATTGACTGGGCATCATCACCTACAGCCATAACGTTGCCGTGACCGCCTGCGAGCAGACGCACGATGCGAGCCTGAACGAGGTTGGTATCCTGATATTCGTCTACCATGATGTATTTGAAGCGCTGCTGGTAGTATTCGCGCACTTCTTTATTCGTGGTCAGAAGATGCTCAAGCTTAAAGAGCAAGTCATCATAGTCCAGCAAGCCGTGTTGAGCTTTGTACTGTTCGTATTCAGTACCGATGGTAGCAATGTCATCGCGGTATGCAGCAAGGTGGAATGCTTCACGGCGAAGGATGTCGTGCAGATCCATCTCCTTGTTACGGCTCTTGGATAACATGCCCATGACTGTCTGAATCTTAGGGAATGACTTGTCACCCTTGCCGATAGCAAGCGTATCTTTGCAGTACTTCAGCGCACCATTAGCGTCCGCAGAGTCCATAATGGAAAGACTACCTTCGTATTCTTCCGGAGGATTCTGGCGTAGAACAGAGTACGCAAATGCGTGGAAGGTGCCGCCAGTAATGTTGCCCACAGAGTGTCCAAGCAGCTCTGTGGCACGCTGGAGCATTTCTTGCGAGGCTTTGCGGGTAAAGGTGAGCAGCAAAATTTCGTGAGGCGATACGCCTTGCTCGATCATGTTCGCAAGGCGGTATACCAGTGTGCGGGTTTTGCCGGAACCGGCACCCGCAATAACAAGCATAGGGCCTTCAAGTGTGGTTGCCGCTTCGTACTGGGCAGGGTTCAATTCATTCTTATAATCAATCATGGTGATATTTGGGTTGCCTCCGGCGTGTAGAGCAAAATGTTTTTTTGTCTCCGACGGCTGGGGGAAACCCTTTTGCAAAAGGGTTCTCCCCCAGACCCCCTTCCTAAAAATCTTATTTGTAGACTAGAGGGTCTGGTGGGTTAGTAACAAGATATTGTGGTTAACCAAAAGGTAGTGGTGCATAAGTCGCGAGGCTGTGTATATAACATGCTGTTCTCGCGAGTAAAAGTTTTTGGAGAGTCCAGAGAAGCCTTTTTTTAAAAAGGTTCTCTGGCCACCGGAGGCAACAAAGAAGTATCGCCGAAGGCTCTCCGCTACCTGTCGGTAACATGAAAATGTCGTAAAATTTCAGCGCCAACATCGCGCACCCGTTGATACTGTGCGTTTTGGCTATCATAAAAGAACGTGTCTTGCACTGTATGCGTTCCGGTGCGTCCAAAAAATCCAAATGGTTCGCGCCGGTTGAATTTAGCCTTTAGATCAAATCCGGCGGTGGCCTCGCAGACGAGATTGGGCGCAAATCGCGCCATTTTTCCGGAATAAAGCTCCCGCCCTTTGTGAATTTCTTTAAACACGGGACGTCCGTTGTAGGTTACGGACATGAGGCGTTCTGCTATGTGCTGTTCTAACGCAGGAACATCCGCGTCTGCAACTGGTCCGCGTGCAAAGCGACTGGTAGCGTGGATGTAAATACGTCCTGGGTCAAGTGCAAACGCTTTGCAGTTCGTAGATATTTGTTGCGGGTCAAGCTCGCTGCAAGCTTCCGGCGGCAGGTGTGTTTTGAATAGTTCCATTTGGCGTAACAGGGCGTTCACATCAACTTCGGTGATAAGTCGTGTGAATCCGTGGTCTGCCAATGAGATAAGCCGTTTTGGCTCCGGCAGAGCATCGTAGGATTCAAGCACGTCGCCAATCATAGCATCCCATTCTTCTAACAGACTCAAGCACTCGTTGTGCCATGGGTGGTCTGCTTCTTCCACTGCATCGAAGAGAAAGTGAAAAAGGCGATCTGTTTCCGTGAGGACGAAAATGAATAGATCCCACGCACCGTCTTTCCAGAGCAGGGAAAAAGCATGTTTTCTTGCTGCCAGTGTTTTTCGCAGCTGGTTGAGCAGAAAGGTTGGATTTGTAGCACCTGTGGTCGTGTCTGCTTCGAGCAGGTAGTTTGCGCCGAGTAGGTTCAGTAAAAACTTTGGGTAGACTGCCTGCGATAACTCTTCTGCGACAAAGCCGGATATGAGCATCCCGTTTATTGGGCGTGCAGGGTATGTGTTCGGCAGGTTTATGCTGCGGGAACGGAGTCCTTTTTCTGCAAGTCTGTCAAAGATAGTAGGATGCTGCGGTTGTTCAAAATTGCAAAGCCCCATGGTGTAGCCACGGCTGTGAATTCGGGTGAACCCGTATACGCCATGTTCTCCGGGACCTGCTGCTGTGTAGAAGCTTGTCCAGTTTACTGGGGATAATTCCGGCAGTTCAGCCTTGATCTCTGTTGCATCTGCTGTGAGGCGTGCAAGGGACGGAAAACGCCCTGTGGCTGCGAGACGTTTTGCAAGAGATAGCGGAAGTCCGTCCAGTCCGAGCACGACGAGTTTTCCGTAGTTGTGAGTGTTTTTTTCTATCGATGACATGAGCACGTGTGTATCAGATGGCTATGCGCAGGGCTAGATGCTAATGGGCTTTACTTTGCATTTATGTGAAGACATTACAGATTATTCTTAAGAATTTTTGACTGATAAAAACTAGCATGCTGTTAGGACTTCAAAGTGAAAAAGAAAGCTAACTACAAAGATTACTGTGGTAAAAATGTACTAGTTTTATTTGATAAGGAATATCTATTTAGTAATATTTAAAATAAATTGAAAGCTAATGTTATGAATGTCACGTCGATATGATAACTGATTGTTGCGCTTATTTTTTTCATAAAATCTCGGGGAGTGACATGAAATTATTGTCTAATATTTCAATGAAGCCAAAGTTGATTGGCTATTTTCTTGCCGTTGGTCTGTTGCCGTTATTTGTTGTAGGAATAATATCGATGAATAGTGCGTCTAGTGCATTAATGCACCAAGCGTATTCCCAGTTGGAGACAGTAACAGAGTCAAAAAAACTCGAGATTTTAGATATTCAAGAAGAGTGGAAGAGTTCTTTACGTGGTCTTGTGGGGACTGTTGGGCATTTAAAAGAATCTGCCTTCGAAAAGATGCAGATTATTGAACGCCAAAGAAAGAAGGAAATTGAAGCATATTTTATCGAGCAGACTTCAATACTGACCATGCTTGGTCGTGACTCTGATCTTAATAGAATTACCTACGAGTTTACGCAGCTTTCCAGAGCCGGAGCTAAGGATTCGGAAGCGTGGCGGAGTCTTAATTCCTCTTCAGGTTGGCGGATGCGGAACCTTTGCAGAAAAAATGGCTGGGCGGATGTTTTACTTATCAGCCCTGAAGGGCAGATTGTTTACTCTTCCAAGAAACATTCTGATCTTGGGGAAAGTCTTACGACTGGGCGATTGAAGAGGACAGAGTTGGCGAAAGCTTTTAAAGAGATCAGCTCGAAATCTCACCGCATTAAGTTTGCTGACTTTGAAGTGTACACTCCTGCAGGCGAGCGACCTGTTGCGTTTATCATTACTCGGCTCATTGATGCACAAAGAGGATTAAGCGGATACATTGCTGTAGCTATTCCGGAAACAGCAATGAATTTGATTGCGCAGGAAAGGACAGGGCTTGGTACTTCAGGAGAGGTGTATTTTGTTTCACTTGAAGGCAGAAAGCCTTCTTTACGTAGTACCCTTGTTACTCTTGGTGGCGGTGATTTCGGCATCGGTACTCTTGTGTCCACTGACTATCTGCAGATTGCACAGGAAACTGGTAAGCCCGTAGAAGGATTGTTTGTCGACAGCTTTGGAACATTATGTATGGTTCTTTTAGAACCGTTGAATATTGCAGGTGTAAAATGGGCAGTCGTTGTAAAGATCAACCTCGAAGAGGTGTTGGCGAACGAGAGTGACGGTGGTTCCAGCCTGTTTAAAGATTTTGCTGCTGAGAGCGGGTTTGCTGATTTATATTTGATTCAAAAGGACGGATATATTTTCTACAGTGTTCAACGTGAGTCCGACTATCATACCAACATTGAGACTGGAGAATTCTCTAATACTAAATTGGGAGAAGTTTTCAGGAAAGTAATGGAAACAGGGCAGCCGGTTATTAGCGACTTTGCGCCGTATGGGCCAAGTAATGGTTTGCCATATGCGTTTTTGGCTCAACCGGTTGTTCAGGACGGTGAAGTTCAGTTTGTCGTAGGTCTCCAGATGCCTCTTGATTCAATAAATAAGATTATGAAGCAGCGTGCAGGCATGGGGAAAACAGGTCAGTGCTATATTGTAGGTAGTGACAATCGAATGCGTTCCAGAACTTATCTAGATCCTGACAACCGAAATGTGGCTGCGTCTTTTGCCGGCACGGTAGAAAAGAATGGTGTTGATACAGAGGCGACGAGACTTGCACTGTCCGGACAGAGCGGCACAAAAGAGATTATAGGCTATAGCGGCTCAATAGTACTATCTGCTTTTTCTCCTTTGGAGTTTGGTTCCTCCACATGGGCACTTATTGCTGAGATTGATCAGGATGAAGTTACAACTCCTGTTGCCTTGCTGAAAAAAAATGTCTGGATTGTTTCGTTGGTAATAGGGGGGCTGGTTGCAATCTTTGCGTATCTTATTGCTGTTAGTATTACGAAGCCGTTGGGACGGGTTGTTGAATTTTCCAAACAGATTGCATGTGGTAACTTTGGTGTATCCCTGAATATTGAACAAAATGATGAAATAGGGCAGCTAGCTTCCGCAGTCAGGGCTATTCCGCAGACGTTGCATGAAGTTACCGGGGTAGTTGATTCTGTCAGTGCGGCTGTAAGCCGTGGTAATCTACGCGAACGAGGAGATGCCGGACAGTTTTATGGTGGCTACAATGAGATTATTCGTAATACGAACGCTCTGTGTGATGTGTTTGTGGAATTTCTCGATGCAATGCCTATGGTTCTTATGTCAGTTGATACGAATTCCAATATCTTGTTCATGAATCAGTTCGGTGAGCATGTTGGAGCAGGTGTCGTGCCTCAGGATGCAGCAGGGAATAAGTGTTTTGATGTTTTACACTCTACTGACTGCAGAACAGAGCGTTGTGTTTGTAATCGTACTATTGAAAGTAGAGTAAAAGAGTCTTCTGAGGCAGATCTTGTTATTGATGGTGAAGGCTCGCATGCAAGTTTCTCTGCGATTCCTATTTGTGTTGAAAATGAAGTTGTCGGTGCCCTTAAAATTATTGTGGACCAAACAGAGATTACAAAGGCACAGAATAAAATGCGTGAGCTTGCCGAAAGTGCTGTTGATATCAGCAGCCAGCTGTCTTCTGCGGCGGAAGAATTGTCTGCACAGATTGAGCAGTCGAGCAAGGGCGCTGATATTCAACGTGAACGTGCTTCACAAACAGCAACGTCAATGGATCAGATGAATGCAACAGTCTTGGAAGTTGCACAGAATGCCTCTCATGCCGCGGAGAACTCGGAACAGACTCGTGTAACTGCACAGAATGGTGCTTCAGCCGTACAGGATGTTCTTGAAACTATCGGCGCAGTAAACGCAATCTCACATCAGTTAACGATAAGCATGGAAGAACTGACAGCGCAGGTGACTTCTATCGGTGAGGTTATGGACGTGATTAACGATATTGCGGATCAAACTAATCTGCTCGCTTTGAATGCAGCGATTGAGGCAGCTCGTGCAGGAGATGCTGGTCGCGGGTTTGCAGTGGTTGCAGATGAGGTGCGTAAGCTTGCTGAAAATACTATGAGCGCTACAGATAGGGTTGGTACAGCGATCAAGTCTATCCAGAAGGTTACTCAGCAGAATATGGATGAAGCGCAGCGTACAGTAGAAGCCGTTGAAAGAAGTTCGGCTCAGGCTCAGCGTTCTGGTGAGTTGCTTTCCAGCATTTTATTGTATGCAAATGATTCTGCAGATCAAGTTCGTGTAATTGCTACCGCTGCAGAAGAGCAGTCTGCTGCTGCAGAAGAGGTCTCACGCGCAACTGACGAGATTAATAAGATATCATTTGAAACTTCTCAGGCAATGACACAGTCGGCAAGTGCAGTTACAGAACTTGCCAGTCTTGCAGAGCGCTTGAATAGTTTGATTAGCGAAATGCGATAAGTTGAAAGTGTAATTTGTTTAGAGCCCTATCCCAAATATTGGGATAGGGCTTTTTTATGCATTGTAGTTGTGATGTGTAGATAGGTAGTTGACATAATGTGTCTGTGATGGCTTGTATAGCTTTGGTATTTCATTAAGCAGGAGTCACTGATGGCAACATATGATTGCGAAGTGTTGGGATATGTACAGTACAATTCGGAACTGAGTTATGCAGAACTGATAGAGTGCGAAGATGAGCTTAAGGAAAAGCTAACAGAGACTCTACATGCATGCGGAGCAGAGCATCTAGATTTTTTTGCTCTTGATGATGGGTTGCGAATTCAATTTGTTCTAACTGACTATGATGAAGGACTGTTGCATACTATCTGCGATGCTGTGGTTCCATTTTTCCCGACTCAGACGGTAGCTCGTTTGTACGCTATTCAAAAAAATCTCGAAATGTCTAGCCTTTACCAGTTTACAAACGGGGCATGGAAAGAGTCTGGAATCGATATTTCATCCGGAACTTGTGTATAATGAATAAAAAAAATGAAAAAATTTGCCTAATGAGGTTGACGACTTTCCGTTTAGCGGTATAGAAGGCTTCACCTTTTCTGTGCCCGGGTGGTGGAATTGGTAGACACAAGAGACTTAAAATCTCTCGTCCGCAAGGACGTGCCGGTTCAAGTCCGGCCCCGGGTACCAGAAATAAAAAAGCTCTTACAAGGATTTCTTGTAAGAGCTTTTTTTGTGCCTATCTCTAACTTCTTTTTTGGTGTCAGTAGTGGTGTTGTAAATCTCCCTTGATTGGTTCCACCCGTGAATAGAAATTTTGCAGGGAGAAAGGGCTTCAAGGTATTTGGCAGGAGTCAGATTGCCGAGGAGCTTATGAGGCAGTTCTTTATTGTATTCTTTTAGACACCGTTCCGTTTGTTCTGTGACTTTCCTCAAAGTTGAAAACAAGTAAAAACATAGAACTTCAGCGCTATAGGTTCGGTTGAACCGTTCGATGCACGAATTCTGAGTCGGCTTTCCGTGGTAAATGTGTTCCAGATGTATACCTTTCCATTCTGCCCTATCGATCATTGCCATAGAGACTGGCTCTGGCCCAAGGTCCATTCTGATCTTTTCAGGAATCCCTCGCCACGCATCAATACGATCCAGCACCCGTAATACTCTGGCCGCAGCTAAGCATTCACGACTGAAGTCATTGATGACGTTGAAAGTTCGGAACCTCTGCCCACTCATTAACGCATCGTGCATAAAATTTACCGACCAACAACATTTCGCTTCAGGTGGCACAGCAAGACGTTCTGGATTGCGGGAGGGTAGACGTTTTTTTCCTTTCCTCCATAGATTCATTTTCAACATGCAGTGCACACGATAAACGCGCTTATGGTTCCAGCGAGTTCCATTTCAGCGAATATGCTGAAATAGTTTGTGGAAGCCGTATGTTGGATATCGTTCAGCCAGCTGAAGCAACAACTCTATGACCGCCGAATCGTCTCTCGGATTTGCTTTGTAGACGTAGACAGAACGGCTGTGTTTCAATGCTGCGCATGAACGTCGAATGCTTAGGCCGTGGGCCTGATGCACAAACGTGATCAGTTCATGCTTCTCAGCCGGCTCTAAAGCTTTTTTGCAATAACATCCTTGAGCGCCTCGTTTTCAAGGCTCAAATCGGCAAACATTCGCTTCAAACGTGCATTCTCAGCTTCTAGGTCACGCAACTAATGAGTTTCAGACGTTTCCATCCTGCCATATTTTGTTTCACTTATAGTAAGTGGCTTGACTTACAGAGTGTTTGCGGCAAATTTCAGCAATCTTTCTGACGCATTCAACGTCTTTGAGAATCCGAATTTTCTGACTTTTAGTGAATCGAGATTTCTGCATCGTTCCTATCTTCTTAATAAGATGCAGGTTAACGAAAATATCAACTTTCGGCTGGTCTTATTGTACGGGAGATTTACACAGCCTAAGGCTTATTCTAGACAATAACTTTTGCGTTACACTAATAAAAAAGCACCGATAAGGTGCTTTCTTTATTCGTGGGTTCTTCTGCTAGTCTGTACAGATGGACTATAACAATTTTGAATAGTCGAATAATCTAGTTGTGTGCGGCCAAAGTAGGTTTAGCACCTTACCCTCATAAATTCCAAATACTTTCATACCAATTTGGAATGAGCTAGTCCCCCACCACGATACACATTCATCATCATAGCAGGGTTCGCACGTCTACTATTCATAAGCGGAGCCTGCGCCTCCTTCGCTGTACCTACATATTGCCTTAACAAGCTTTGCTATATTCTTAGATAACAGATTGAAATATTCATTCAGCCAAGCTTCGTGCAGGGAGAGGAAGAGTTATTGATTTATAGAAGCAATATATCAGTATGAAATTACTATATAACCACGGAATTAATAAAATACAAAAAAACTATCATTCATATAAACTTAATATATAAAGTAAATAATATATAATTTTCTCAAATTACTATGCCACAAAAAACATGGCAATCCATTCGAATACAACGCCTTTACTCGCAACCTGCTAATGTTATTGCTAGTTAACATCTTCACAACATCAATAGAAAAAACGACAACACATAACTAGATAAGGCATATAGCTCCTATCCCACTATCAGGATTTGCTTTTTATAAAAAAGTACAAAGTCAATTTACATAAGAATAAAAAACGCTATTTTTTTATAGTTAAATCTTAACAAGTGAACACTGTTACTTTTTTTTTTGTATTCTACTAACAACAGTAAGTACTCACTTCTAAGTCGTTTTTTTACAAGTAAGCACTAACTTTTAACACGCGTTTACTTCAAGAAAAATAAATACTGCAGCCTGAATTTATTCACAGGCATTTTTTCCTCTTTCATTTTTCTATGGTATTACCCCTCCCAAAACCTGCTTTTTAAGAATGGCACGCTGGAGATTGAACTAGCAGGAGAGGGGGGGACCCCCAATATACTGTATAGTTAGAAGATACTGCCACCATGCTAGCCCAAATAAAAAGACTCTTGTGGACGCTTACCGCGCTCACAAAAGCCTCTATTACTGGTTCGCATGTACCTGTCTTCTTCCTATAGTTTGTGTAGCTCCCGCCAGTACAAATAAGGGCACATCGCTAGCGAAACTGTAAACGAGCTGTTTACACAACAACGCCAACATCAGCATGTCATTTTTAACAAGTTGGTCTGTACTACAAACCTATTATCTTTTTTTAAGGCCTTAAAAGGAGAGTTTTTTCATGGCTACTAAGAAGAAAATGAGTAGAGCCCAAAAAGCTGCTGCTGCCGCTGCATTAGCTTTTATCGTAGGTGCAGCACCAGCTGCTGCTTTAGCTGCTCCTGGCGATTTCAACATCGCCTCTACACCTGAGGATATTGGCGCGACAACCACATACACTCAGCAAGTAGGCGTCGCTCCAGGTACTGAGGTTATTAGAAACTTTACTGCTAACGATCTTATCATCACATTTGGCGGTACAGCACAGTCTTATGGTGAAGCTGGGCAAAATCTCAAGTTTGACGCTAAGGCAACTACTGGAAACGAAATTATCCTTAACAATGGTAATACCTTCCTTGGTAACGTTGTATTTGCAGGCGATGCTGCTGCAAATGGTGTAACCTTCACCAATAAAGGTACGGTTACCGGCACAACAACTTTTGGCGCAGGTAATGACACTCTTGTTGCAAGTGGAGTTTTCTCTGACGACGTAACAATGGGTACTGGTGATGATATTTTGACGATCACTGCGGGAAGCTCGACTGCTGCAGGCAAAACTATTGATGGTGAAGCTGGCACAGACATTCTTAATCTTAACGACACCGCCGACCTCCTTACCAGCGCAATAGTTGGTAATGATTTAACTTTTGGCGAAAGTGAGATTAAAGGCTTTGAAACAATTAACGTAGTTGGCGAAGCAGCTACGCCTGTTACCGTAACCAGCAAGCTTACTGCTGCTAAAGACATTAATGTAAAAGATTACGGAACACTTGCTAACGAAGGTATCCTTGGCATTGTAACTGTTGACGGTACCGATGCAGAATTTATCAACAAAGCTGGCGCTACTGTTGGTAAAGCAGATAAAGACGCGACTGTTCTTACAGTAACTGCTGGTGATGCAATTAACGAAGGCTCCATTGAAAATAACAGCGCAACTAAAGCAACAGTAGCTGTTGACGGCGGCACCTTCACTAACAGCGGCACTGTCAAAAACGCTGACGTGACAGCTGCTTCTGTTTCCATCGCTGATAATGCAAACGCAAAGTTTGTTAACGAAGATGGCGGCACCGTAGGTATCGTTAAATTTGCAGATGGTGACAATGGTATTGCTGAAATTAAAGGCGGTACAATTGCTAAAATTGCTGGTGGCACTGGTATTGACACCATCTACCTTGGTGGCGGTACAGTTACGACCATCGACCTTGGTGGTGGAAACGATGTCATCAATCTGATTAGCGACACTACAGACGCAACGGTTACCTTTGCTACAGGCGACGAACTGAATATCAAAGCTTCCGGTGAAATCAATGACTTGCCGGCTCCTGATACTGATAGCAAAAAATTTGTTTTTGGCAAAACCAAACTTGAAGGGTTTACTGCTGTTGCTCTTGCTGGTGCATCTGCTGAAAAAGCAATTGTAGTTACCAACAAATCTACAACTGCACTTGCTACCGAAGTTACACCAACTATTGGCAATTACGCTACCCTCAAAAACGAAGGTACTCTTGGTGCAGTTACTGTTAATGGTACAGGTGCACACCTCCAGAGCGTTTCTGGCGAAACCGGTGCAGTTACTCTTACTTCAGGTAAAGTAACTGTTGACGGCGGCAAGGTTGCTAGCATTACAGGTGATGCGGCTGCAGACTTTGTTACTATCAACGAGGGCAAAGTAACTGGTGATATTGCTCTTAAGGGTGAAGCCGACATTCTCACCGTTACTGGTGGTGAAGTTGTAGGCGCTATTGACCTTGGTGCTGGTGCTAACACATTCACCATGACAGGTGGTAAGGTTGCAGGAGTTACTGGCGGTGCTGATAGCGATACAGTAAGCATCAGTGGTACTTCAGTAGCTGGCGTAATCAATCTTGGTGATACAGCTACAAACGAATTCACCATAACAGGCGGCGAAGTTACAACTGTTAATGGTGGCGACGCAGCAGCAGACACCATTAACCTTGGTGGCGGTAAAATTGGTACCATCGCACAAGGCGGCGGCAATGACATCATCAATTTGATCAGCGATACTACAGACGCAACTGTTACCTATGGTGCAACCGATGTATTGAATATCAAAGCTTCCGGTACAATCACTGACTTGGAAGGAGATGCTGCTGCTAGCAAAAACTTTGCTTTTGGCAAAACCACACTTAAAGAGTTTACTGCTGTTGCTCTTGAAGGCGCATCTGCTGATAAAGCAATTGTTGTCACCAACAAGTCTGAGAAAGCTCTTGCTACCGAAGTTACACCAACCGTTGGCGACCACGCTACCCTCAAAAACGAAGGTAAGCTTGGTGCAGTTACCGTTGCTGGTACCGGTGCTATGTTTGAAAACGTAACCGGCACTGCTGGTGCAGTTACTATGGGTAGCGTTGCTAACGCTGATGCAACTGTAAAACTTTCTGGTGGCTCTGTTGCTAGTATTGACGACACAGGCACTGGTAACAAAGAAGTAATTCTTGCTGGTGGTAAAGTTGGCACAGCCGACACTGCAATTGTAAACTTTGACAAAGATGCTGATGACACTGTTACACTTGCAAAAGATGCAACGGTTGTTGATACAGCTACCCCTAGTGATTTACTCGTACAGGGCGCAGCTACTTCTGATCAGAAGCTCACCCTTAAAGGATTCACTAATGTTGCTGTTGCTGAAAACGCAACCCTCACTGTTAATGATAAAGATGATACTACCGGTAAATCAGACGCTCTCAAAGGTTATGTACTTGACGTCCAGTCCGGTGCAAAGCTCGTTGGCGGTGTAGATGCAGGTTCAGATGCAAACAAAGATGCCATCACTGAAATAACCGACCTTAAAGAAGTTAAAAACGCAGGTGATATTCAGGTTGATGTTGTTATTAGTGATAATGGAGAATACTGCTACGCTGGTGGTACTGCTCAAAAAATCGAATTTGCTGGTGCAGGTGCTGTTGAATTTGTTAAAGATGCAACCATCACCGACCCAACAAAGTCTGATGAGCAGGGCGCAGGTAATTTCGACATTAGCAATAATGGAGGATCCGTTGTAGGTGCGGATGGAATTATTGTCGAAGGAGATGATGAAACAACCACAACTGTGGTTAACAAATCTCAAAAAGCTCTCAATAACCTTTTTGTTACGGTTGAAGAAGATGGCATCTTTGACAACCAAGGAATAGTTTCAGCAGATTCTACTGGCAAAGCTGCTCAAATTGCTGTTGATGGCGGTAGCTTCCTTAACAACAAAACTGTTATATTAACTGATGATGATGCTAGTGCAGGTGATACAGCTCTTTATATTACAAATGACGGTGAATTTATAAACCAGTCTGGTGGCACTGTAGAAATCACCAATGCAACAACTGCAATTGAAAACAACGGAATTTTCGTCAATAAAGGAACTGTACTAACAGATCAGACTCTAGAGGTGTTTGGTGCTGGTACGTTCTTTATCGCTGACGGTAGTTCTGTAGTTGATAGTAGCGATGATAATCAAGACGTCGACCTCAAGGGTACTGGCACTCTTGGTTTCCTCAGTGATACTGCAATTTCTAAATTCAATGCAGCAAACGTTGAAGCAGCAAATACTCAGTACAAAGGCTTTGTTAAAATAGCTGTAGCTGACAAAGCTACATTGACTATTGATAAAGCTCAGATTCATAATACTGTTGGCCTTCAGAACATCAGTGTTACCACCTACGAAGACTCTAAAGCTATCGTAACAGGAACTGTTGATAACGCTGGTCAAGCAATGGCTCTTGCAGCAGAAGATAATTCATCAATCATTGTTGAAAAAGCTGCTGAAGGCGTAACAAATGCATTTGCAGCTTCAACAATTAAAGTTGAAGATAATGCTACTCTTGCAATCAACCGTGAAGTAACAACAACTGGTACCGTTGAGATTGAAGACGCAGCCTCCCTGCTCCTTGGCGCAAACATGACACTTGGTGGTGCCATGAAGGTCAACGCAGAACAAGATGCTGACGGCGTGGCTACTCTTGACCTTGGAACATCAGTGCTCACAGCTGATGCAAATGCCGTTACATTCGGTAATACTACACCAGATCATGAAAGCTCTGCTCAGCTCGTAACTACCGTTGAGTACGACAGCGTTGCTAAAGCAACCAAAAACGGTAAAATCACCACAACAACCGGCGATATCACACTCAATAACACTTCTGTTAACGTAAAAGTAGCAGATAATGCTGTAAGCGAAGACGGTATCGTAATTGCTCAAAGCACTGGTGCTGGTGATATCACTGCTGAAAACATGACTGATGTTAGTGCGAGCTCTGCGTTCTACACCCTTAAAAACTTAGGCATTAGTCAAGATAAGAAATCTCTTACCATTGACCTCGATGTTAAAGACGCTGCTGACTTTGCTGCTGAAGGCGTAAATCCTAACGATGCTTTTGCTATGAAAACAGTATTCGGCAACGATCCACGTCTTGCCAACACTGCTCTTCTCCAAAAAGCAATCGACGAAGCTCACCCAGAACCGTTCTCTGGCGCTGTTACTTCTGTAATCGCTGCTAACGCTTCTGCACGCAACGTTATCAACACTCACGTTGCTAATGTTCGCGGTGATTCTTCCGGTAGTGAAGATGCTCAGTGGAAACTCTGGGGTCAGTTCTTCGGAAACTATGCAGACGAGTCTGCTCATGATGGTGGTACCGCATACGATTCCAAAACTCTTGGTCTCACCTTCGGTATTGACCGCGCTCTCAACGACAACTTCCGTCTTGGTTTCGCATACACCTACATGAATACAAATGTAGACTCTAAAGATTCCGATAACGAAAATGACATCGATACCCATCTCTTTACCCTGTACTCTGACTACACATTTGGTAAAGGTTGGTACCTCGACGGTCACGCATCTTACGGCTTCAACAAGTACGACGTAGATCGCTACATGACCGTTCTTGCCGGCAAAGCATCAGCTGACTTTGATGGTTACACCCTCAACTTCGGTGCTGAAATCGGTAAAGACTTTATGGTTGAAAAACTTGTTGTTACTCCGTTCCTCGCAGCGGATTACAGCTACATCAGCACTGAGTCCTACTCTGAACACGGTGCTGGCAAGTCTAACCTGATTGTTGATGATCAGAACAACAACATCTTCGAAACTGCTCTTGGTGTACGTTTAAGCGGCACTTTCGACAAACTCACTCCTGAACTGCGTGTTGCATGGGTACAGGATTGGGCTGGTGAAAATGTTGTAACTAATGGCCGCTTCGCTGCTGGTCCTGCTCTCTCTGATTCATCTGTTGAGCGTGACTACACCAACATCGCTGTTGGCGCAGGTCTCGACTACCAGATCACTGACGCTTTCAAACTCGGTGCTGACTTCGACTTCCTCGGTAGTGCACACCGCGAAAGCTACGGTGGCGCAATCAACGCTACTTACGAATTCTAATCGTTAGTAAACACATAGAACCGGAAGGGCGTTGCCCTTCCGGACTTCTCAACTCACCCCTTTAGGGGAGACGAGAAGCCCAAACAATAGAGGGCGCATATATGCGCCCTCTATTTTAACCTAATAGTCATAAACGGTTCTCCCGATACAGACTCAGTAAGATAGTTACGTGCATGTGTTGTCCAAAATAACTTCATTAAAATTTTCTTATGCGCATGCACGACAAAAGCCATTTTTCTATCTTACAGAACCTCAAGGCAACACTTATACATTGTACCCTACGCCGAGATGACACACTTTTTGTATAAAATTTTTATTTTCCTCCTTATCCTTTGCTGTAGCAGTTGTGCTGGCGTTTCCAGTTCTTCCTTCTCAATAAGCCAACTAGAACAAACTACACCGTTTACCAAACAAACGTATCGCACCCTACGTTACGATCTTGTTGCTTACACAAAATACGGAATGAGTGAGGATCTTGTCATCTACATTGAAGGTGATGGTAGGGCTTAGTACACACGGTCACGTCCTTCTTCAGATCCCACCCCTGTTCCGCCACTTGCTCTTGCATTAGCCATAAAAGATCCGGCTAAAAATGTCGTTTACTTAGCACGTCCTTGCCAATTTACAGGCGGGATAGACGCACGAAACTGCGATACTAATGTTTGGACATTCGCTCGCATGAGCGACGAAGTTATTGTCAGCATGGATGAAGCTATTTCCATAGCAAAACGACAAAGCGGGGCTAAAAACATTCATCTGGTTGGTTACTCTGGCGGGGGTGGTGTAGCCATTCTTATAGCAGCCCGCAGAGATGACATTGCATCTATCAGGACTATTGCTGGGAATATCAACACACAATTATGGGTTGATCTACATGACATTACACCACTTTATGACTCCCTTAGTCCCGAGAATTATGCACATAAAGTACGCCACATCCCTCAAGTACATTACGTAGGGGCAGAAGACGAAAATATCCCGATCTCAATTGCACGATCATTTGTTAATCGCTCTAAAGCAGATTTTTTAAGAGTTATTACCGTGCCAGAATGTTCGCATACAAAAGGGTGGGAGACAGCATGGTCAAAGCTATTACAGCAATATGATTCTACAATTGTAATTAATTAATCGTATTGATTTAAAAAACATAAACACAACAGGAACATACTATGCCTCAGACAAACCGTTCGAAAATTTCAGCGTTGTTGGCAGCTATCCTTACCCTTGCGTTAATCTCAACTTGTTGCATTGGCTGTGTTAAAAAAAATCAAACACCAACTATACAGGAAACTACTATGAGTAAAAAAAACAAACAAAAGAAAGTGGCTAACAGCACCAAAAATATGACTTTCACCCTCCTGCAGCCAAGTATGGTTCCAGGCAATATTACAAAAAGTATTGCAGAACTCATGCATGGAAAATCTCCATACAAATTTGAACTGCTTCGTTCTAATGAGAACCAAGATTACTACATTATGAAGTATGACATTGATTACAGCAAACTCAATATTCCTAATTGTACTGTTGTGGTAGATACTCTTCTTCGTAGTTTTGACAAAAAAAACAATACAGCATTAGTGAACATTATTCGTGTGCGAGCCACGCCACACATCAAGCCAATGACTTCTGCAGCTGCAAAAAAACGCTTCGCAGATTTTTCAACAGAATGGCATAACAAAAACTTAGTTCCACAAGGCCTGTACACCAACGATAAAGGCAACATTGTTTTGTCTTGGGACATTCCTGTAACCGCAAGTGCTCCTGTTTTTCCTAACCAAGTTTCATATGCTGTAGCAGCCTTAATTGAAAGCTGGGGCGCCATGGGGCCAGAAATGAAAGAATCTGGTGTAATTAAATAGCGATTGTGTCTGTTTAATACCACTCTGGGATGATGAACACTCTCTAGTGAAAGGTAAGATTTTGTGGAAGATAATAGTAAGATAGAGATTTTCTTTACAGAGATTCAAGCACAAGTTTCGCAAGCTAACAGCCTAACATCACAAACAAAAAAGGCTTCTGAACTTCTTAAAATTATAAACAAACTTGATGAAAACATATCCCTTTTCATTAACAAAGAAGCTCGTGTAAACGACTACTGCAAGATTGTACGACTTACCTTGCCGACTCTTCTCATGTGCAATGAGCTACAGGGAGCATTACAAATATACGAATCACTCACAACGCTATGTGATGAATACGAATATAGCATGCTACACTCAACCTTGTACTCCATTGCAGCAACGACAGCGATTGCGGCGTTAAGTACAAACAACATGGACATTGCAAATAAACTCTATACAGACCTGCAGATATGTGAATCCTATAGTGGAAGTATTGAAGCAGCCAAGGAGCTTGCACGTGTAGCAACCAGCCTTATGACCACTTCACTCACAATGGAAGATCATGAGGGTGCCGCAGGTCTTTTTGAGGATATTTGCAATCTTTGCCGCAAGCATAAACACACCAGTGTACGCATTTTCCTTGCTGATGCTGCACGCAGTTTATACATCATTAGCAGGCAGCAAGACCAACACCAAAATGCCTCTCAAGCATACATTATTCTAACTGACCCAGAAAAGGGGCTTATTCGTCACAAAGAATGCGCTCCAGCCATTGCTGATGCATTGTTGCAGATGTATCAGTTAGAACTATTCTTAAAGGGGGCGCGAGCTAAGGCGCTATACTCCCTGTTGATGCTTGTCACAGAAACAGAATTAGAACTGGAAAACGAAGAAGCTACACGTAAAGCAATACAACAGCTGTTACTTATTCATATCAATGCAATTGCTTTTAATCTTGTAGATATACAGCCTGATTGCGAAACATTTGCAGAACTGATCCCAGCTCTTTTTACTAAAGGTAGTAAGGCAAATGCTACAATCCAATATTGGATTGTATATACAGAGATTGCATCTGCAGGGTTCCTACATTTTGCTAAGCAAAATAAGGTGCAAGGATGTATAGATATTCTTGCAAACGTACGGAACGTTTTTGAAGCTCTTCCTAACGAAAAGAAAATTGCTGACCCGTATGCGACCATGATTGCAAATCTTATTGCAGCAACGACCCCAGAAGACAACATCATATCTATCAAGTTATACAAAGAGCTTATTACAAACTGCTTAAAATATCCAACCCCACAGTTGCTTTACCCAGCTCTATGGGCCTGCAGTATTATTCTTAAGAAACGAACAGGCCAACATGTCGTACCATTAGGTACCATGCTTAAACATATGAATGGTCTAAAAGCTCACTGCGTTGAAAATGAAGCTTTGCTTGCACGATATGCAGAGTGCTACAGCGCATTCCTCTTCTTTGCGCTTACTCCAGAAAACGAAGAACTTTCCTATTCACAAATCAAAAATGAAATAAACTCACTTTCTGAGCTTATTAAAAGTAACGAAGAAGCAGCGCGAATAAAACTCAATATAGAAAACGCTGAAAGCGTCCGCTGTGCAGAACAAGGAGATTTTACAACTTCCAGTGTTCATTTCGAAAAGGCACAGAGTATAGCAGAATGTTTTACAGACTCTTTAATAGTTGGAAAAGAGTATGCAAAAGTGGCATATAATCATGCCATTATCAGCTCAAAAAATGACAGTTTGATAGAGTACCAACGCGCGTACAATACTCTTAGCAAACTGTGCGATACCCAACCCCAAAATGAACTTGCTGCGGAATTTCTTTCAAAATCAGCTATCTCCTTTGTGCCGATGCTGAAAAATACATCTAACGATGAAGCCATAACTTTTATTATTGGACAAATGGAAATACTTGAAAAAGCATACCCAAATAACACGACTGTACAATCTATGTGTCAAGCCATGAAGCAGCTAACAGCTTAAGGCTTATTCTAGATAATAACTTTTGCGTTATACTAATAAAAAAGCACCGATAAGGTGCTTTTTTATTAGTATAAACTTTCATCTAACATGCACTTGTAGATTAAGAGATGAATTGCCACCATTTTATTAGAACCCTATAATATTACTAGCAAATTTTTTTTTCAAATTTAATCGGTAGCAGGTTTCCATTGTGTCCATGCCATCGAATTGGATTGTAGAACATTTCAATGTAGTTGAAGATATTCTTACGGGTAGTTTCTCTGTCTTTGTAGACCCGTCGTTTAATCCGTTTTCGTTTTAAAAGCTGAAAGTACAGCATTGTCATGACAGTTTCTTCGCCTACTCATACTGCAACGAGATTGTGCGCCTTTAGGAAGGATAATCAGTCATGATTTGTGTACTGGCTTTCTTGATCGGAGTGAATCAGAACGCTATATTCGGGCTTTCGTCGCCACAATGCCATCAGTAGGAATTTCAACATTAGCTCTACCGTTATCTATGGTTTCATAGCCCAACCAACAACTTGTCTGGAAAAGAGATTTATAACTCTAGATAAGCACTACCAGCCCTATGGGTTCGAATATACGTAATTTTCGTCTCCCACACTTTCTTTGGATCGTCTGTACTAAACTGCTGCTTTAGGCGACTGTCAGTTTGAATAGCGGTGCGTCAGCTTTGACGCGTGGTTTTCTATAGCCGACTTATGCTTTAAGTTCCGCTTGCTCCATAAGTCGAGCAACACGGTTTTTACCGCATATTTCTCCGATTTCGCATAAATCTTGGTGGCTTTTCCGGTAACCATACACGCCGCCGCTTTCCAGCCAGAATTACTTAATTAGATTTTCTTTTTGCCGTGGTGAATTCGGGTGTTTGACCCAAGCGTAGAATCCGCTGTGATGAATTTGCAGGGCTCGACAATAGATCGGACAGCAAACTTATGTAGATGGGGCTTGGTGAGCGCAGACTTCACAGGGGCTCTTTGGCGAAGTCTGCTAAGAGACCTCGTTTTTCCGTTACACGCTTTAGTTCAGCTCGTAGAGGCTTTATTTTCGCCTGCTGATCATTGATAGAGCCTGCCGAAACTACACCATCACCATACTTCTTTCGCTACAAATGTAGGCTGTGCGAATTTACTCCTAACCGCTGAACAACATTTTGGATAAAATAGCCATGTTTTGTGATGTGCTTCACTGCTTCAATTTTGAATTCATCAGGGTAACGCTTATCGCCCATCGTATCCTTCTGAAGTTACAAATACATAACTAAAGAGTGTCTACGAAAATAGGGGCGATTCACATTACAGCCTTCTTGTTCACTTCAACTAGTAACATCTTCATAGCTTATATGATTGTTATATCAAGAGTTGATGTCTCAATGTTTTTTTTGGGCGTTGGGGTGATCATGTTATTTGTTAAGAAAAAATTGGTGTTTTTCAATTGTTATATTTTGAAATTCGTTAGGCAGTCTTATGACAAAAAAAATGAGGCGGTAATATACTGCTTGTTGTGCTAGCTATGAGATAGAGTCGCTGATTGACAATTGTCTCCTCATGGGGTTTCTTTCCGTTTCCGAGATTGCTTGATACAGCGCGTAACGTTCTTTTGGGGAGCTAAAACTCGCTGGTAGAGCGTTTTTGTTTAAGTGCTTTAGTATGTAACATTTTACTTCTGTTATATGTTTAGGAGTTATGTTGCTTGATAGAGTCGGTGCAAAGACAGTGTGCCGTAATAGTAAAAATAATGACGCCAAGCTGTAGTGAACTCCCTCTATAATGTGGGAGTGAATTACGTGTTGGTTTTCGAATAAGGGTCAATAATAATGAATATTATTTTTGCCACAGAAATATGGGGAAAGACTCCGTATGTAGACGGGATGACGTCTTTTTTTGAAGATATTACGAGCAGTATTACAGTTGTTGATCCGTATGATGGGACAGATCCCGCATTTGCTAGTGAAGAAGATGCATATGCCAGATATGTTGCTGAGTGCGGGCACGATAATTATGCCCAGAAGGTTATCGAAGCGGTACAACAGACAACAGAGCCTACTTGCCTTATTGGCTTCAGTGCTGGTGCAGGAGCTGTTTGGTCTGCTGCTTGTGCGGATAATGTAGGGGCAGTTGTGGGCGCAATATGTTTTTATGGTTCACCTATTCGTAATATGATGAATTACATGCCGAAGGTGCCTGTAGATTTGGTTTTCTCAGACAATGAAAAATCGTTTGAGGTAGAACCTGTTGCACGGTCGCTTCAGGATTTGCCACTCGCGCAGTGTTACATTACCCCGTTTGCCCACGGGTTTATGAACCCGTTATCAGCTAATTTCCATAAGGATGCATGTCAGTTCTGGTTACAATGGATTAAAGATCAGATTGCACCACAGGGTGCTGCTCAAAGCTAGGCTGCTTGTGCCATTATATAAAATACGCCCCGTAACTATTGGTTACGGGGCATTGTTTTTTGCATGGTCGAAGGCCGCTTGCAATATTTAAATGAAGTATCGTGAGTTACGGTAGAATGGCGATCGCACGGATAGGAGAGCCGTCGCTTTCAACAATTTTGAGTGGTAACGCCACAAAGGTAAAGATTGGATCTTTGATTTGATCTAGATTCTTCAAGTTTTCGATGAGGACAAGTCCGTTGCCGAGAAGAATTTCGTGAATGAACAGGGTAGTTACATCCATAGTATCAAACGAGATAGCATCAATGCCAAGACCTTTTAGGTTCTGAGTTGAAATCCATTTTGCAGCTTCTTCATCTAACGTCGGGAACGGGGAAAAGTATGCTTCAGTTCCCCAATGTTTTTCATGACCGGAAGAAAAGATGACAAAGTCGCAATGGCCGATGCGGTCTTCATGTAGCTTTAAGAAATCGAGTGTGATGTGAGCCTGACCGGAGACATCAATAACGCATGCAGGCCCTGTAAATGTTGAAACCGGCAGTGCATCCAGCGTTTTTTTATCCTCAAAAATATGTGCCGGAGCATCCATGTGGGTACCCACATGTGAGAAGAATGTAAGCTTTTTTTCGGCAAAGCCTTCTTTAGCAACCGTGGTGCCCTGTTCAATTATCGGAGCATCCGTACCGGGATATACTGGCATGTCTTCAGTAATTGTATGTGTAAGGTCAACTACATTGGCTTGTGAGTAAGGAGTGGTCATATTCGCTCCAATATATAAAGTTAACTATAGGTATGGCAAGCTTTGTAGCGCTACACAATGATGAAGAAAAGGTAAAAAAAGAGGCAGAAGATATAAGTATCTCCTGCCTCAATCATTAGGAAGATTTATCCTGTTGCTGTTTGGCGTAGCAGGCAGGACAGAAGTCACCACTAAAGGTAACTATAATATCCTGCGCCACAACTTCTCTTCCGCATTTGTCGCACTGGTAAACGGGTTTACCATCAGGTGCTTGAGTTGTTGTCAGCATAAGACTCCTCAATTCCCAAACAGCGCTACTGTTGAGCTTATTAGAAGCTTGCACAAGCGTGCACCACCATCAGCTTCCTGAAGAAGTAGAGCTGTTTGAGCATACAATTAAACAAATCGACCCACTGTACTGCCAAAAGACATTTTTTGGCAACCGAATTGGTAATGCAGTAAAAAATAACGGTGACACACTTGATAAGCGGTTACTCACAGTGTGGAGCGGCTACTCTCAGGCTAATTATGCCGGTTGATAGAGTGCAGTGAATGTGTGTAGTGTGTTTTTTGTAGTAAAACAGTGCCGGATTTTTTTGTCCGGATGATACTTTGTTGGAGAGAGAATGGATCTTTCAATTGCAAAAATGGCTAAAAGCCCGTTTCGTTGTGCAACATACGGGTCTGATATAGAGGCATTTACAGCAGCACATGGCGGTTCCCTTAGCGGCACCATGCATTGCGCCCGTTACTTTGGTAAGCGTGTGTTTATCGATGGTGTGACAAAGGAAGTTATTGACTCTGAAGGCGTAGCTCTTTCTGGAATGGAGCATCTTATTGAAGAGTTTGATAAGTTAAGTGAGCTCCTTGGCGAAAAGATGCAGGGGCCTTTTCACGCAGACGGCGTAATCATTCCTGTACAAAAAGGTAAGCCGCATTTCCGTATTTACGATATGTATGCACCGGATGCGGAAAGTCCGTTTACTCTTTGGACGCAAATCAACATGCTTGCAGACGTGTTTATGCTTCTGGACAAAGTGACAATGTATATGCGTCCTGTGCAGTATTTCCACTCCCGTTCGTTTTCCACCCAGAAGGCGTATGATCGTTGGATTAAGACGTGGACTAAACGCGCAGGATGCGGTGGCGTTATCTTTAAAGGTGCTGAAATGGTTTACGAGCCGAATACCGTACTGTCGGATGCCTGCGAAATCGCAGCACGATAAGAGATTGTTGCCTTCGGTGGAGATATCCATCGGAGGCTTTTTTATGCTCTCCCAATAATGGTATGTGCATTCCAGCCACAGGCAGCAGCCTGTTCTTCCTTAGGGTTTTCCTCGAATGCTTTCCTCCAGACTGTGATTGTTTCCAGAAACTGTTCCAGCGTTTCTTCAAATGTTTCAATTTCCAGAGTCTCTATAGATAGTCTGCGCATGAGCGCCAGCACATTAATGTTGCGTAGCAGAACAAATCTACTTCCTTTCAATTGGCCCCAGAACAAGTTTAGTTCCAATGCATCTGCATAGAGATCTTCATGTGCCTCAATAACAGGACTGATGATGAAAAGACTTTCTGTTGTATCATCAAGTTCCAAATTTACCTCGATATGCTTATCGAAAAATAGCCTGCAGCTTCCGTCTTTGTTCAGTTTAATTGACTCCAGTTCAACATGCTTACTGAACTCTGTCAGGATGTGTTGTACTTTTTGACGATTGTTCATAGATTTCACCATTTTGTAAAAGATGAGAAATTAAGAAATCTGATGGTTTTGTCTATTGTACCATTAGCACAAGTACTGTACCAGACATGGACAAAATGTGTGTGTAGTCTTTTTTTCAGGCATTAACTTTCTGATATAGTAATGATGTTAGTTGCGAATTGCTTGAACGAGAAAAAGACTTTGATAGGATAGTTTCCAGTCTTATATATAAGACTGTGACGCCGGTTGCATGGGCAAAGTGGACAATATCCTGCACGCAGTGGCAATTTTGAGACAGGTCCTTTGTTTCCAGAGTAAGGGCTTGATAAAGCTTCTTGACGGCGTGTGTGGTTCTCCCTACTGAGTTGCCATATAACAATGCAGCATTACATAAATTGCCTGAAGTGATCTTTCAGCTTATAATATGACATCAATGATCTTCTACTAAATAGATTTAAGTGAGATGCAATGACAATGAAGAAAGAATGGAATGAATTTATTGCTATTCTGAACCGTGAAGTTGTTCCGGCGCTGGGGTGTACCGAGCCGGTAACTGTGGCACTGGCTGCTGCTCATGCGGTTGAAGCACTGGGAACAAAGCCTCAGAGCCTTCTTGTTCAGGTCAGTGGTAACCTGCTGAAAAATGGCATGGGGGTAGGCGTTCCGGGGACCGGCATGACAGGGCTTGATATTGCCGCTGCAGTTGGGGCTCTTGGTGGTAAAGCAGAGTTGCAGCTGGAAGTACTGCGCGATTTAACACCTGAGATCGTGGAAGAAGCCAAGCAGCTTATGGCAGACGGAAATGTTAAGGTAGAATTGGCAGAAACAGACGAGCTGCTGTTTTCCAAGGCTATTGTAACGGCAGAAGGCCATACTGCTTCTTGCACAATTGCCCGTACTCATACCGGCGTCATTGAAGTCACTAAAGATGCTGAAGTTCTTGAAAGTAATCCGTTGGTGGAAGAAGATGCTTCTGACGAATCATGGCCGCTTTCTATGGCTGCAATTTATGAGTTTGCAAAGGATGTAGACTTTGAAGATATTTCTTTCATTCTCGAAGCAGCTCGCCTCAATGAAGCTATTGCGGCAGAGGGGCTCGAGCATGATTTTGGTCTGAAAGTAGGCCGCTCTATGGATGAAGATATTGCACTGGGCTTGCGTTCAGATGATATTACATCCTTTGCAACCCGATTTGCTGCAGCTGCATCTGATGCTCGCATGGACGGCATTATGCAGCCTGTAATGAGTAACTCTGGCAGCGGAAACCAAGGTATCACCGCGACTATTCCAGTAACTGCATTTGCACGCCGACTCGGTAAGTCTGAAGAAGAGATGGCGCGTGCGCTTATTTTAAGTCATCTTACCGCTATTCATTTGAAACATCATCTTGGAAGACTTTCTGCTCTGTGCGGCGCAATTCTCGCTGCAACAGGCTCTGGATGCGGTATTGTTATGTTACTTGGTGGTGGACTTGAAGAAGTAGAGCGAACTATTAAGAATATGATTGGAACCATTGCCGGTATGATTTGCGACGGTGCAAAAACTTCTTGTGCACTAAAAGTTGCTTCCAGTGTAGAAGCTGCAATCAACTCTGCCTTACTTGCGATGAAAGGTACTTCTGTACCGGGCACTGATGGTATTGTGGATGACAATATCGAAGTGTGCATCAAGAACCTTGGTCGTCTTGGCACTGCAGGTATGATTGAAACAGATAAGGTTATTCTGGATATTATGGTACATAAAAAGGATCATTCTTAATTTTTAAGATGATTTGATAAGTAATACGAAAGGTGTGTGCGCAGAGCTTCTGACGCTGAAAAACTATACACCGTGTATACACTCCAAGAAATAAAAAAAGGGTGGCTGTTAGCCACCCTTTTCTATTTTGTTTTAAAAACCTGCTGACAGACTGTGCAGGTATAGGAGTCTCGGGGGGAACAGTATTGTCCCCGTACGTTGAAGCATTCTTCTGCCTGCATTAAGGCGACCGCCTTTTCAGCAGCTTTGTTTTTCTGTGAAGTTGCCCCGTTTATTCTGTCGATATTTCCTTTAATCCAGCGCTTAAGATAAAAGCGTCTGCCGCCTGTGGTCATATGTGAGGCTTTATGTTCAGCAATGCGTAGTTCGGAAACAAATTCGCTTGTGAGATTGCGGTTGTCCATCTGTACTGCGTACTCGAGTGCCTCAAGGGGATTGAAGTTCGCAATACGTACTAAGTTGCCTGCAAGCTGTTTTGGGCAGTTTTCGTAGCGTTCTTTTTCAATAACGATAAAAGCCACTTCATCAGGAAGTATCTCTTCTTCGTTTTTTGTTTTTTCTCGCTCTTCGGAATGGTCGAATACATGGACAATCTCAACGTTGAAGACACTGTTTGCGTTGATGTCTTGTATGGCAATATGCAGAAATTCATCGATAAGCTTGTATTCAGCAATTCGGCTGGACATTCCTAGAAGATAGGCGAGTTGGGTTATTTTGAATATGCCGTAATCGCGCCCGATGAGGTTGGCTAATATGCGGAGTGCCTGAACAGAGCGGAGTGTGGAGAAAACAAGGTACGGCTTGAGCAGTTCCTGTGCCTGTTGCAAGTGAGGCATAGGTCTTCCTGTTACGCGGGTAAGGTCATCCTTGGATGGGCGTTTTAGAGGATTTGCTCCGTAGTACAGGCTTCGGGATGTCGGGGTGCTCATATTGTTCTCCAAAATATGCGGCAATCGTAGATACTGTGCATGTGTATCAGCTTTTTACTAAGCCTGCTATAGCGTACCTTGTCGGCCCGTATTTTTAGAACACTGAAGAATGTTGCAAAAATACATCTTCATAACATATTGTAAGTGTTGTAATAAAGATGGCACTCTAAAGTTCTAAAGTAAAAAAGTGCAGAAGACATCAATCGCTCATTATTTTGTACCTGATAAGGGTAATTAGAAAGTGTGACTTAGGTAGGTTGACGCAGTGTTCTTGTGGTGCATTTTTTCAGAATTTTGTTTGTGTACACAATCATATGTGCTATCACAGCGCCAGTCATTCTGGAGAAGAGTCTGAATAATTGCTTGCTGCCTCTTCTCGTTTAATTGCGGATTGACCAGTCAATCCGCAATTTTACTTGATGATTTATTCAATTTTTTTGCAAAAAGTTTTTGCCAATTATGGCAAAAAAGTATGTCGAATGCATATTCAACATATAGTAATTACTAACTTTTGTTTTATAAATAATTAAAACAAAAGCTTGGAATAAAAGGCTTGTGAAAAAAAGAACTTTTGTATATCAATAAAACCAACTGATTAACAAGTCAGGTCTGTGCGCCAACACAGAACAACAAATAACATAATAGTGAGTGAACAGTATGATGCAGCAAGCAACACTGATGAAATCATCTGTTTGGTCCCAAAACGGAACACAACCTAGCGTGCTCGTTGGGGTCGGAAACGACCATACCAAACAATACGGTATTCGGTTTGTACGTGACTTTTTCTGCCAGGATGAACTAGCAAAATTTACACTTTTTCATCTGCAAGATGCTAAAACAATTCAGTTACTCGGCACAAATGAACGGTCTTCGAGCGCCAAAGAGACCGTTGCTGAAGAGTTTTTAGCTCGAACAGGTGAACAGCTGTCATGCTTGATGACTGCTCAGGAAAGCCTGAAGCAGGTAGGTATTTCAAGTAACCGTTTGTCTCTTCTTTCTAGACTGCAGACCCATTCTAAGGCTTGGGATCTGATGGAAGAAGCTGCAAATAGTAACCATGACGCTCTCGTTCTCGGCAAACGCGGTAAATCATGGTTTGAGAGCATGATTAATGGCTCCACCGATATTACAAAAGAAGTTATTGAGCGATCCTGTGCAAGACCGGTTTGGCTTGCCCCTTCATCGATCCATGGTCGCAGGAATGTGCTGTTGTGTGTGGACGGCTCACGTTCCTCCAGAAACATTACAGAACATGTAGCTAAGATGGTTGCAAATAACCCAATGCATACCATTACTGTTCTGCATGTCGCTCCCGGTAAAAAATATACTACCGCTTCTCCGAGTGTTGCGTTTCTGAATAAGCAGTCTCGCAATCAGCGCAAGGCGCAGTGTTTTATTTCTAAAGCCAGCCACCAGGTTGTAGCGGAAGCAGTTTCTCTGCTCGTTGCAAACGGTGTGAAAGAAGATGCCATCAAAACCCAGTTGGCACATTCTAACGATCCTGCTTCTGTTATTATGGAAACCTCTGATCAAGGCAACTTTGCAGTAGTGGCAATGGGTCGTTCAGGTACTGGAAACAGCTTTATGCGTCATATGCTCATGGGCTCTTCCGTAGCTCATGTGTGGAAAAAGCTTAATAACGCTTGCTTGTGGTTATCGTGTTAGGAACCTGTTAATGGTAACTTCGCAACACCTCAAGGTAACTCCTCAGTCTTAGACACCCCCGACCGTGCAGAGAGGGCCCATCTCTCTACACGGTCGGGCTCCATACAAAAAAGGGCTTTGTAAAAAATACAAAGCCTTTTTTTGTATGGAGCTGTGTTGTCCTGCTAAGGCAGGATGCGGATATTTTTATGCAAATAAAAACCGCAGCACACCAAGGCATACCATAGCGTAGAGTCCAGCCAGGACGTCATCAATCATAACCCCCCAGCCGCGTTCCAACCATTTTTCAGAGTCCCTTATGGGATATGGTTTTGCTATGTCGAAGACTCTGAACAGGAAGAATGCAATTACCATCCACCAGAAGGATAATGCCGCAAACGGCAGAATTGTTATCCATTGTCCTACCAATTCATCAAGAACAATTTCTCCGGGATCCTTGCTTCCTAAAATTTTTTCAGCGCGGGTAATCTGAATGCTTCCCCAGAAGAACAGAACCGCGATAAAGGCAATGCGCATCCACATAGGAAGCGGCATAAAAAAGATTGGTGCAAGCAGGACGGCAACTGCAGAACCCACAGTTCCAGGAGCGAATGGAGAAAGTCCGGAAGGTCCCAGGCGGGAGGCGTGAACTGCAATTTTGTCGCTTAGTGATAGTTCTGTCATCATGATAAAGCCCCTAAGTTGGTAGCCGTGCAGCTACTATTGTGCTGAAGGAGAAACTACTCCGGCAGCTTGTAATTTTTCCAGCAACTCGGTTACCGGCAGTCCTACGACATTTGACCAGGATCCGCAGATTAATTCCACGAGAAATGATCCAATTCCCTGAATTGCATACGCTCCAGCCTTGTCTGCAGGCTCTCCGGTACGGATATACGCTTTTAAGGCATCTGCTGAATATTGTTTCATAGTTACAGCTGTTTCAACAGCATATGTATCAGTAGTGCCGTCAGGATACACAAGCGCAGTGGCAGTAATTACCTTGTGTGTATTGCCGGAAAGTCTACTTAGCATATCAAGCGCATGGGCATCATCTGTTGGTTTTCCCATAATTTCGTCACCGAGTACAACAATTGTGTCTGCGCCGATGAAACAGGCTGTGTCGCGTTGTGTAGAAACTTCGCGTACGGATAATGTTTTGGTAAGGGCGCAGCGGCATGCAAACTCTGCTGGCACTTCATTAGCTTCTGGCAGTGGTTCATTTCCTGCGTGGGTTTCTACTGTAAATATTATGCCGAGTTCAGACAGAAACTGGCTTCGTCGCGGTGAGCCGGAAGCCAGAACAACTGGCTTTAATGTGGTGTAAACAGGTGTACTCATATATTAATGTCATTTCCGGTTATAATGTAGTTATAATTGGTGCACTGTGCTGTATCTATAGAACATTTGTCAATAATTTGAATTATGAACAGATGTAGCCGAAAGGCAAGGGCTAGATAGAATCTATTGCTTAAGTGGATGGTGTTGATTGCCCTTAAAATACAAATTCTTGTAATAAAATGATGGTCATCAAGATTCTAATGAGTATCAGTCTAAAGTTTATCTTTAGGATGTCGATACCGACTATTAAGAGAATAGCGTCATGACAGTACAATCATTTTATGTGCAAAACATGCTTCGTAAGTACAAGAAGCAAATAACTACTGCCCAGTATATAGCTCGGGCAAATGGTTCGGCGCGTAATTTGCATGTTTTTAATCAGAATGATGACGCTCAATTATCTGACAAGGAGCGTCGCATTGCAAATGCAAGGCGGCAGGGACTTGTTGAGCGAGTTGCCAGGGAAGTTTACGAAAACTTACTCTTTTCCGGCAGCGATAATCCAATAGTGGAAGAAATTAAGGCGCAACTGGAAATTGATTTAGGGTTTGCCGTACTCTTTCGAAATCCTTTCCCAAATCTTTCTTTGCAAATCTATAAAGAAACTGATTTAGGGCCGATAAAGGTTACAAGCGATGAGAAAGAAGAAATAATGAACAGACTCTGGGCAATCTCTTTAGACAAAGTCAATGCGACCATGTTATAAGCGTGCCGTTGACCGGGAGGTAGGAATGAAAGTTTATGATTACAACGCAAAGCTGGATTACGGTTCTACGCTGAAAAAAGGCCAGCGTGCCGAACAGGCTGGACGTGAACAAGCCGGTCGTGAGCAGACTTCTGTTGAAGCTGAACCTCAAGGCGATAGGGTTAGCTTCTCTGATGAGGGACGCTTACGCACTGAAGCATATAAAGAAGCGATGAACACACCGGAAGTGCGCAAAGATAAAGTGGCTGCTATCAAAGCCCAGATTGCGTCTGGTGAATATGAGATCGACAGTAAGAAGATTGCTGAAGGCATTCTTCGCGACGAACTCGATCTGTTCATCTAATTTGTATTTCTGACAGTAGTTAGAAAATAATAAGCCGCTCTCATAAGAGAGCGGCTTTACTGCGTTGTGGTGTCTTGTAAATTTGTCACGGAATCAGCCACGCAGGGCTTTTATGGTCATCTTTTTGAAGTCGTCGGTGTTAAGAGTTATCCGCTCTTGTGTCACTCTTCTTTCTACTTGTCTGCGTACTTTTGCGGCTATCATTTTAGCCCGTAATTTACGTACCGGCATGGTAAGTTCGCGTCCTATATCCTGAACATATTCAGGGGTAATGGTGGTTTCTGCATTGGTAATAACTGAGTGTTTGAGTGCATAAAAATCCTTGGTAAATCTGTTTGGCTTTGCCATGCGCTTGTTTACTTCCATATTCATGGTCTGAAGACGGCACCATGATGCATTATGTTGTAATGACTCATGCAGAGCGCGTTCTGTCATGCGAATGATCTGGTTTCTCGAGAAAACACCTTTGCGTTTTGTTGCACCTACTTCCTTAAGAAGGCGTGCGGTAATATAGTCGATACGGGCTGTGTTAAGGCGAGCATGGTCTTCATTTATTTCATCCATCAGAAACAGCAGGTTTGCCTTATTGCCGACAAAGTCGATTACGCGTTGGTGATTTTTTATTGCGTCAGTCAGTCTTGCAGTATGAGGATGTTCCGGTTCATACAATTCGGTTTCATGCTCAGTCATTGGAACACGTTGATGAAGTTGTTGTGATTGCTTTTCGCGAAGTCGCGAGATTGCTTTAGCCTGACTTATAAGTGAAGATACTTCTCCGCAGGTTAGACTGTCAGCACTTTCTGCGGTTGTGCGTTCAATAATGCCTTGTCTTAATTTGATCTCGTCCATTCCGCGCATGCTGGGGTCCGTTTTGTAGAGCGCTTCCCGAGCGTTATCCAGACCGTATTTTTTGACCAGTCCTTTCCATAGTGTCCATGCTGCAAGACGATTTTCTTCTACCATTTCGTGTTTAGTTTTTTCATAGTACTCCGTAAACATTCCGAGCGGTTCCAGTATAGAGACAAGATGCCCTTTCAATGTGTTGCCTGCTTTGAGTGTTCCATCTTTTGAAAGACGCACTATTTCCTGACTGCTTCCGATATGTTCAAAACCTTTCAGGTCGTTGTCGGTTACTTTTTTACGTATTACTCGCATACATTCCTCCATGAGCCTTATTTATTCGACTAGTGGAAAGCACCTATGTTTGTGTATTAAGCAAATAAATGGGCTGTAGTAACTATTCAATAACCAAAATAAAAAAAAGGTAATACTTCTGTGCGTCATGGAACGTTTGCACTGCCCACTAGTATACAATGTTTTACAGTAAAATCGCAAAGCGTGTTTTCATGATATGGTAGCTGCGTTTTCTATGTAGTCAGTAATATTGTCACTTTGTTGTGTAATATATTGTTACTGCTTAAAATTATTCATGATGCAACATTTGTTGCATAGATGTGTGTTAAAACACGGTATGGTTATCTTACTGTGTTTATTCGCATCAGATCTCTTAATAGATACAATATTGTCATGTAATGATGACTGTTCTGATTAGATGAAGGCACTCGAACGCCATGCCAAATTTTTGGTAGAGTGCCTTCATTCTTTTGAGACGGGAGTTATCGTTTGAAAGTGAATATACGGGTGGAGTTCGCGAGTGCGAGCAATGAAGTTCCCACGTCAGCAAATACGGCTTCCCACATGGTGGCAATGCCAAAAATGCCAAGTGTGATGAAGATGCCTTTTACAGCAAAGGCAAAGAGAATATTCTGCCATACAATGATTCGTGTCTGACGGGCAATAGAAATGGCCTGCGGTACCTTTGACGGCGAATCTGTCATGAGCACTACGTCTGCGCTTTCAATGGCGGCATCACTTCCCAGTCCTCCCATGGCGATTCCAACATCCGCACGAGCGATGACAGGTGCATCGTTGATACCATCACCTACAAAGGCCATATGACCGTCGTTGTTTTGTAGCATCTGTAGTTTTTCTAAAAAGGCTACCTTCTCTTCGGGTAGCAACCCCGCATGATATTTGTCGAGTTTGAGTGATTCTGCAATTGTACGAGCTGCCTTTTCATTATCCCCTGTCAGCATAATAGATTCTATGCCTTGCTCTTTCAGTTTCTGGATGGCTTCAGCCGCATCATCGCGCAATGCATCACCAATAGTTATAGTTCCTGCGAAACTCCGATCAACTGCAACATAGACAATAGTTCCCTCTTGTTGAGATTGAGGAAAGCTGATTTGCTGCTGTGCAAGCAGTGATGCATTTCCTGCGAGAATATTGTGACCTTGGTAGGTTACGTTGGTTCCTTGGCCGGAAATAGCTTTAGCTTTTTCCAACTTGTTTTCGTTTAGTGCTCCATCGTTTGCTTTGAAGTATTCCAGAATTGAAAGTGCAATGGGGTGTGTGGAATTGAATTCGGCTGCTGCAGCGTATTCCATAAGTTGATCTTTAGAGAATCCTTTTGCTGGCTGAATGTTTTTGACTACAAAAATACCGTGCGTGAGAGTGCCTGTTTTATCGAAAGCAACGGACGTAACGCCCGCAAGGGCATCTATGAAGTTTGATCCCTTAATTAGAATTCCAGAGCTGGAGGCGCGCCCTATGCCGCCAAAATAGCCAAGCGGGATACTGATCACCAAAGCGCATGGGCAGGAGATAACCAGCAGGACAAGAGCCCTGTAGACCCACTTGGTTAAATCACCCCCCATAATCAGTGACGGAATGAAAGCCACAGCACATGCAATCAAGACAACGTATGGGGTATAGTATCTTGCAAACGTGGTAATAAATTTTTCGGTTTTAGCCTTTCGTTCCGTGGCATGTTCCACCAGATCCATAACTTTGGCGATGGATGATTCTTTGAACAGGCGGGTAACGCGGAGGGTTATTGCGCCGTTTATGCAAATTTGTCCTGCCATAACTGAATCACCCTTGTGCGCAGAGATAGGTACGGACTCACCTGTAATAGCTGCCGAATTAACTTGCGAGCTTCCTTCCAGAATGACGCCATCCAGAGGAACTTTTTCTCCTGGGCGTACAGTCACTTTTTCTCCGACAGTTACATCTTCCGGTATGCGTTCAACAATGCCTGTTGCGGTTTGAACCCGCGCTGTTTCCGGTTTTGATGCCAGAAGTGACTTAATAGAGCGTCGAGAGCGTGCAACCGCCAGTGCCTGCATTAATTCCCCCACCTTAAAAAAAATCATAATGCCGATGGCTTCTGCGTAAGCATGAATAGCAAGTGCTCCCGCTGTAGCAATGACCATTAGGACGTTTTCATCAAAAAAGTCACCCCGTAGGACGGTCTTGGCGGCGTTCGTTAAAACAGTTCCTCCGGCAAGTACATATGCAGCCAAAACAAAGATAAACTCCCAGAAGTGGAGATTATGTCTGTGAAAGAAATCTTCTAAAAACAGTTCCAGCAAAAAGAGCACAGCTGCTGTATAGAGCATGATTGCATCGGTATTAAAAAACAGGCTGTTCCGTTCTTGGCGGGCACGTGTGGAGCATGTTTCGCAATGTGCTGCTTCTTCAAACGTGGAGTGACGATGTGTAGTGGGGGCCATGGCGTTGTCCTGTTTAAAAATAGTCGGGAGGCTGAATACATGAAAGTTGCTTCTTCATTTTTAGCAAAGCTCTGAAAATGTTACGATGCTAAATTTTTATAATATTCTGCCCTTGGAGTCGGAATACGTTTCCAAGACGCGGTTCTGTTGAAAAAAAAGCACCTGTTTAACTTAGTGATATATTCCAGACAATTGTCGCACCACATACCTGTTTGTTGTATTATTGAGTATTCCCATGTGTCTCATGGAATTGCATAGGAGTTTAGTATGTTACGCAGGTGTCTTATTACATGGTGCAGTATTCTGTTGTGGGTAGGTGTGGCATGGAGCGCTGTGCCGCCGGAAATGTCGCCACAAAGGTATCCGGCAGTGGGGAAAGGATGTCTTTCTGGAGAATGCCATAGTGGGCATGCGCCCATCCGTGCGCACGATTCTGACATGGCAAAGCAGATTTACATGCTCGGAGCAGCACAGGGAGACCCAAATGGTTGTGTAGTGTGTCATGGTGGTGATCCAGTGGCGTTATGGGAACGTCGACTGCATCATGGAGCACCTGCGGAAAGTTTGCTTACCGAATTTACTGCTACTCCGGCAGCAATGTCTGTTGTCGATAAAACCTGCGGTCAATGTCATAAAGGACGTGTTTATAATTTGCGTCGTTCAGGGATGGCTACAGGAACCGGACATATATCAGCAATCCTGCAGGGATGGGGAATTAAGCCGGAGCAGCCAGTAGGTGTTGCAACTATCTTAGATTTTGACGGTGCGCTTCCGTCTGTCGGGACGCCAGAATATCAGGCGTACATGATTGGGCTGGATCAGCGGCAGAATGGAATTTTTGCGGAACGGATTGTCGCTGTTCCTGAACAGAATTGGAGTGATATTGAGACGAATCCTGCTTTGGCTGGCTATAAGTATGTACGTTCAGAATGTACGTCTTGTCATATCGGTACACTTAATAATGGTGAGAAAGGGTCTGGTTGTGCCGCTTGCCACTTGCGATATGGAGAAGATAAAAAAGTTGTTACGCATTCGCTTCAGGGAACTAGAAAGAGTAAAGTTGTAGTCGATGGAAAGACTACAACAGGTATTGCTTTGGAAAGTTGTGCACAGTGTCATTCAGAAGGTAAAAGAATTGCAACGTCGTATGCAGGGTTGCTTCATTTACCCGAATTAAGAAAGTATCGCGCTATGCGGGACGATGTACACCATAATGGCATGAACCGATACGGTAACCCCCTTGGTGGCCTGCTTTGTCAGGATTGCCATTCCACGCGTGCAATGCATGGAACAGGTAACATAGCTCTTTCAGGCAGGGTAAATGTGGAAATAGAGTGTTCAGACTGTCATGGTACAACTGACAAGTTTCCGTGGGAGCTTCCTGTAGGCTGGCAGGATGAATTTGGTTCTGTTCTGGTACAGGACGATACGCGCGGTACTGCGGAGATTCTTCCGTTCGAACAGCAGGTAGGCACAGTATATCGTTCTGAGGGCGGCTACTTACTTACAGCCCGTGGAAATCCGTTTGGTAACGTCATTCGCAGGGGACAAGCCGTTGTGGTGCATTCAGCATCAGGTCGTTCGTATGAGGTCCCCCTGCTGAAAAGCATTGCTCAGCGATATGCATGGAAGACACCTGCACGGGCGATTGCAGCTAAGATATCACATCCAAAACATTTCGAATCGCTGGAATGTTACAGTTGTCACAGCGCATGGGCACCACAAGAGTACGGAACACACCTGTTGGTTGATTTTAAACCTTCAGATGTACTGTACACAGCGCGGCGAACAGAGCAGTTGCAATGGCGGAATCCCGTTCTCGGAATAAATGGGGAAGGACGGGTAAGTCCTTTGATACCGCTGCAACAGCAGGATGTAACCCTTGTTGCTCCTGATGACGCAGTTCTTTTGCGGAGACATATTTTTAATGCCCATACCGCTCAAAAGAATTCAACGACAATCTATAACGCCCTTTACAAAAGTATCGAAGACCTACTTGTTCATCGTGTGGATACTAGTAGAGAAGAAACTGCGCTTTCCGTGTACGATTCAGCAAGTGCCTACGCAGAGCAGACTGTTCCATTACGCAACTTGCTCTCCACCTCGTTTACTATGACACCGCTTGCGCCTCATACGGTGACGCGGAACGCAAGGCCATGCGAGTCATGCCACGTTAGTTCTAAAGCCTTAGGCTATGGTGATGATTCAGGTTTTGGTGTTGCATCTGCACCGTTAAAGGAATCGTGGTTACAGGCTGCTTTGCGTAGCGGCAGTCAGACAGAGATATTGGATCGAGAAAGTGCGAGGCGAATGGTTTCGCGCAGAAGCGGGCACATCTCCGCGCCGCAGGTGCCATATACGCAGCTTGTGACGCGAAAAGGAAAGCAATTACAACAGGTGGGATTTCACTGGGAATTGAGTTCACCACTTTCGGAAGCGCAGCGGGATATAATGGAGGAGCAAAATCCATTTGCCCGTTTGCGAACTGGAAGTAATGTTACGGAGGGCACTATTATGGTTGTTGGTAAGTATGAAATTGATGCAATTGCAGCCTCGGCAGCAATTTTGGGGATTATCCTTTTCGTAATCGTCTCGGCATTTATGTACACCCGCAGGGGCAGGGATAAAAATGACCCGAATTAGGTCGAGAAGTTTTTGGACTCCATCGGGCTTGTAATCTTTTCTACCTTGTGAACCGTCAAAGCTTTACAAGTGATTCTTGGGAGTTTCCGAAAGCTATTGTTCGCAAGGTGCCTAGATTGTTACGTAGCCTCGCGGGCTTTGCTTCACTAGTTTTTTTATGAAAAGAAAAAGGGCTATTCGGCGAAATGCTGGGTAGCCTTTTGTTTTTTAGAAGGGAGCAGCGTTAGCTGGTAGGTATCGAAGAAAGAATTTGAGGTAAGCAGGGATCCGTGCGGAGTAATTAGCAGGCGTAAGTAAGTTTTCGAGTCTTTATTAAGAGAAGATCCGTCCGAGGAGGTGGCTGCATAGAAGGAAATAGGTCTCGCAGCAGTGTAGGTAAAAATTATTTTTGGAGGTACGAAATAGCTTCTTTGATGGCAAGTAACGCTGAAGGAGTATCCGCCAAAATGTCTGGTTGTTGCGGTATAAGCACTTGCAGTAACTCTTCTGGCGTGGTTGCCTTGGTGTTTGGATCTTTTTCTTGAGCAAGTGTTTGTAATTCCGAGAGAATTTCTTGTGGGATTTGATTTTCTGATGCTTGCATAAGGCTCTCCAGAGTATAAAAAAACAATAGGTTGTAGAAGAGTTACAGAAAAGGGGGTGTTTGACAACAAGTTGGTGTCGAAACGTGCGGGAGAAAATTTTTTAAGACATCTGTCATTCTTTTACATATACGAGAGTCGTTGCTTGTTTTTTCAGTGTTCCAACTGCTTGCCATAGCCGAAATTATTTCGTGCTCCTTATGATGTGACAACTAATGGGCAGTTGTTACAGCCTTCCAGACAAGGCAAAGTAGAATTTTTTTGGTCACGACGTTTTGGTACCCCCATGTGTCAAACGTACCCATGGCTACCGCATGGAATGCTGAAACATCGAGGTTTTTAACCTCACTCACGGTAATAGACTGTGTTTGGTGAACAGATCATTACTGTGCATGTTTTTAGGAGTTCTGCTTATGCAGAACAGACTGTCCAGAGTAAGCCGCTTCAGTGCCGGAAGCGGTGTGCGGAAAGATAGTTTTTTTGGCTAAGATCCCCTCTGTTGGCGCTAAGGGGATCTTTTTCTTTTACGACATGACACGCAACAATCCGCGTTTCTAGCCCGAACCTCATGTCGTAAAAAGAAGTCCGCCCCTGTCAGAGGAACGACAAGGGCGGACTTATCTTTTTTCTTTCGGGTACTCTTCATAAAAGACTACGCCGTCCAAAGCAGGTGAAATAGTAATAGTCCATGAGGGGTACTTGCCTGTGAATGGCTCTACTTCTTTCTGGTGGACGAGTGGTCTGCTCGTGATGGCTTGATGCGCCATACAGGAGTAATATTCAATCCGAACAATACCTGATTGTTATGGCTTTGTAGATCGAATCTTTTCAATAAGTGCTGTGGTAGAAAAGCCTTTTAAAAGAGGAAGGCTGAGCACAGTACCGCCATCCCCTTCTACAATGTCTTTTCCCACAATAGAGTCAATTCCCCAGTCTCCACCTTTGATGAGCATGTTAGGACGTACAGCGTCGATAAGTTCGTACGGTGTAGATTCATTAAACTCTACAACGTAATCAACGCTTGCAAGGTGTGCCAGCACATAGGCACGGACTGCAAAAGTGTTAACAGGTCTGTCATCTCCTTTACCCAGTGAGCGGACAGAATCATCGCTATTTAGACCAAGCACAAGGATATCGCCTTCTGCTTTGCAGCGGGCAAGAAGATCCACGTGTCCCGGATGCAGGATGTCATAGCAGCCGTTAGTAAAAACAATGCGTTTCTCGCGTTTGTCTGCCAGTGCGGCAAGCAGGTCGTCCCACTGGTCTGCACGGAAAATTGCCGGATGGGCTGGAATACCGTTCTTCATGCTCATATCAGTGCGTAATTACGCGGTGTGTGAAAGGGTTGTACTGGCGCCGAAGAGGATAAGTTCCATCCACTCCATAGCAAAGAGAAGGCGTTCCTTCTCGTCAGTCATAATTTTTTCGCGGCGTTCTTTCGGCACGTTCACTCTATCCATCAGGTTCATGTCTTCCATAAAACCCTTAAAGTGGTCGAGCTGGTAGAAGGCGAGTAACGCCATCTGAATACGCTGCTGTGTCAGTTCAAGGTCTGTGTCGATAAAGCGGGAAATGATGCTCATGTAGCGGTCTGCAAAGTAGTTATACTCTTCCAGTCCCTGATCTTTGAGCCATTCCTGCGCAGTCCATTTTTTGGACTCGGCAAAGCCTTTGCAGTGATCTTCCTGAACAATAACGAACTGCTCTACAACAGCGCCGTCTTCATCAAGGTGGGTTGCACGTCCCAGCGGGTAGGTGCGGCACGCAGCGGAGCGGTGCTCGTATACGGTACAGCCCTCTTTGCTGAGAAACGGACATTCTTGTTCGATATTGTCTGACATTTTTAGGAACAGTACAGGGAAACCGGAGTTAGGGTACTGCTCAATTACAGTGTATTCTTTGATAAAAGCTGTGCTGTCCATGCCCAGCCCCTGACGTAAGCGCAACACGTCGTATGGAGAAAGAGGCATATTTAAGTCGCGGCAGCATGCATTAAAGCAAGATACACCAGGATGACACGCAAAAGTGAAGGTGTCGCCGTCTGCCAACTGCGGCAACGATTCAAGATACTCTAATGTGTCTTGAACTGCGGAATCATCATCTGGGCCTGCATCATGTGGATCTACGAACATAAAACTTCCTGAAAGCTAAAGGGCGGGCTGATGCCCGCCCTTTGTTGATTAAAAATCAAGGTTCATAACGCTGCGAACCATTTCCATGGTTTCGCGAGCCATTTTGCTGGCGCGTTCGTTACCGTGTGCGAGCACTTCCTGAACGAATTTAGGATTTGCATCGATAGCTGCACGGCGTTCTTGAATAGGGGTAAGGAATTCTTCCATGGATTCAAGGAGAATTTTCTTACAGTCAACACAGCCGAGTCCAGCAGAGGTACAGCCTTTACGGATTTCAGCCTGTTTTTCTTCAGATGTCATGAGCACATGGTACGGGAAGAGGTTACAGATGTCTGGATCGCCTGGATCGTTTCGACGCACGCGGTTTTTATCTGTAAGCATGCCACGAACCTTAGGCTGGATGTCGTTCATGCCTTCGCGAAGGAAGATGCCGTTGTTGTAGCTCTTGGACATCTTGCGGCCATCAAGACCCGGAAGTTTTGCTTCTGGAGTCAGTTTGCCTTCAGGCTCAGGGAAGATATCACAGTTGTACATGTGGTTGAAACGGCGAGCGATTTCGCGTGTCATTTCAATGTGTGGTAACTGATCCTGACCTACAGGTACGTATGCAGGGCGGTACATGAGAATATCAGTAGCCATGAGCACTGGGTAGCCGAGGAAGCCGTAGTTGCCGAGGTCCTTGTTGCTGATTTGGTCGCGCTGTTCTTTGTAAGTAGGGCAGCGTTCAAGCCAGCCAAGAGGTGTGATCATGGACAGCAGCAGATGTAGTTCAGCATGTTCTTTTACTGCGGACTGCTGGAAAATAGTACATTTTTCAGGATCAAGACCGGAGGCAAGCCAATCTTTAACCATTTCCGGAACATGAGTTTTGAGACCACTGGTGTCTGCGTAATCACTTGTGAGCGCATGCCAGTCTGCTACGAAGAAGTAGCAATCCATCTCATGTTGCATTGCTACCCAGTTCTTAAGAACGCCAAAGTAATGGCCAAGGTGTAGGGCGCCAGTAGGACGCATACCGGAAACGGTACGTTTACGAGTCATTTCTTTCCTCCGGATATATTGTCAGGCTCTAGATCAGGAAAATTAATTGTTGAATCAAGTCGGCAGATCCTGTGATAAGCGGACTGATGATCCTTCCTAAGAAGCCTGTTGCCAGCAATAAAATTATAAGAATAAATCCATAGCGGGATAAGCTTTGGAATTTATATGAAAGGCGCGGCGGGAGTAAACCTGCCACGATATGACTACCATCCAGCGGTGGGAACGGCATAAGGTTGAACCAGCCGAGTGTCAGGTTAATCCAGACGCCGGCTACACACATGTTGTGTAGAAAATCATACACAGAGGCGTACAGAGAACCTGGTGTAGGTGCGCTCTGAGCTACAAAAGCAAAGAGTATCCCAAAGGTGACGGCAAGGAGAAAGTTGGTAAAAGGTCCCGCTACAGAAACGAGGATCATACCTTTTCTCGGGTTTTTGAACCAGCGGCTATCGACCGGAACCGGCTTTGCCCACCCAATAATAAACGGGCTGGTAAGCGCTGTGAGTACAAACATGGCTGTACCCATAGGATCAATATGTGGAGTTGGGTTCAGCGTCAGGCGGCCCTGCGATTTGGCGGTGGGGTCACCAAGTTTATACGCTACCCAGCCGTGCGCAACTTCGTGGCATACCATACCAAGAAGCATAGGAATAAACGCAATGGCAATCTTAGTCACACTTGCTGCAATATCGGTAGTAAACATAACTTTTGCGGCTACCACGAACCCCCCTGCGAAGCAAGTAAATTCGCGGCTCCGAAGGTTTTACGCTAAAGAGCTAGCTGTTTTGTAATAGTGGTTTTAAACGCATGTCATTTTGTAGGTGATCAAGAAGCTTACGATGTCCTGCCGGTAAAGTGACCTTGTCTAGCTCCTCCATTTTGACCCATTGATAGGCTGTGGCAGCATGGAGTACAGGCTCTGCTGAGTGTTCCTTGGCAAAGGTAAGGAAGTAGCAGTGCATAGTTACACGGTAGGTTGTGTAGCCGTGTTTCACTACAAGAATCTTATCTTCAATTTTTACAGGAAATTCTGTTTCTTCCATGAATTCGCGAACAACGGTCTCTTCAGGTGCTTCACCTTCTTCAACAGAGCCGCCGGGGAGTTCCCAGAAGCCTGCCCATACGCCGAAGTCCGGCCGCTTCTGAATATAAATTTTTCCCTTGTGCATTAAAAAGCCGGTAGCGACATCAATATGTTGAATTCCTTTTTTTGCCGTAGGCACAGGGCGTTCATGCGGAATGCCGAGGTGGTACGCTTCGCAGTATTGCTGAAGCGGACAGCGTTTGCAGTGTGGCTTTTTACTGCACACTAATGCACCCAGCTCCATAAGGGCTTGATTAAATTCCCGCGCATGGCCGGATGGGAGCACTTCTGCCACGGTTTTGCGTATAAACTCCATGTTTTGCTTTTGCTTAACCGGCGTATCAATATCAAAAATTCTTGAGAATACGCGCTCAACGTTAGCATCAACGCAGATCACGTTCTGATTAAAGGCAATGGAAGCAATCGCACCTGCTGTATAATCACCAATGCCCGGGAGCGCTCGAATATCCGCGTAATTTTCCGGAAAGGTGCCATTATGTTCTGCAGCAATAATCTTGGCAGCCTTATGAAGGTTGCGGACGCGGGAATAGTACCCCAGCCCTTCCCATAACTTGAGAAGAGTGTCTTCGTGCGCCTCAGCAACAGCAGAGATGTTAGGCAGTGCTTCCATCCAGCGATGAAAATAGGCTACACCGCGTTCCATCTGGGTTTGCTGTAACATGATTTCGGATACCCACACTCGGTAGGGAGCGTAATCTTCGCGCCACGGTAGGGCGCGTTTGTTGGTATTGAACCACGAAAGAAGGTCGCTAGCGAAGGTGGGGTATTGGTTTGGTGAAATCATTTTTTATCTCGTTCTCTGCTTGCTTGGTGTTTGGTGTGTATCCGTCGTAGCGTTTGCAAAACTTTGAGTAAAGAGTTGAGTTAGATGAAAAAAGCGTGGTGAGCGTGTAACTTCTTTTAGACATTGGGTATAGTACATTGTATAACATTTAGCAGAATAACGAACTTAAGTGCGGAAACCGTGTTGAGGAACTAACGATGCAGATTCCTAAAATTTGCCCGAACTGTAATGGAAGCAGAACACTCCTTTATTTTGATGCCATCTACTATTATGTAGCTTGCGAACAGTGCGGTATGACCGGTGCCCGTGCCTTGAGTGAAGAAGAAGCATTAAGCTTGTGGAATGAACGTGGGGATACTGCGTTTACGTATGAAGTCGTGCAGGACAGTGATAAGCTTGTGCGTATCCTGCAGTGCGATACGCAGCGTGTAAGTAAACGGTATCCGATTAACTTGCCTATAGTACTCACTCTTTCCCGTCCGAATGGCAAAAAGATTACGGGTGTAATGCGTAACGTTTCATTTTATGGCGCTTTTTTGCAGCTTAAGGGCGGTAACATGAGCGCTATTCCGGCATCGACTGAAGAGTTAGCTGAACAGAGGATGTTTGTGTATTACAAAAATCCTGTTGTGAAGCAGCTGAATGAAAAAGGTGAATTTGTTGCGCCTGTTGAATCTAATCCGATCCAACAAATTGAGTTGATTCCTAAGCACATGTTACAAACGAGTCAGGTAGTTGGCGTTGGCGGTTGCTTCAAAAGCCCGAATGCTGAACAGTTGAAGTCTGTTCAAGGGCTGGTAGAGTTTGCCCGCGGTCAGTAATTGATCAATACAACAGTTCTCATTCTTTGTTTTGTAGAAAAAAGGTCGATACACCATGGTGTATCGACCTTATTTTTTAGAAAGGCTGCTATGTATTAGTCTGTCTGGTCTTCTTTTTCAGAAGCCCAGTACGGGTGCTGTAAATCTTCAAAGGCTGACATGGCTGCCACGGCGCCGTCGCTGACTGCTGTAACAATCTGGCGGACTCCGCCGTTCACGTCGCCAGCGGCATATACGCGGGGAATATTGGTGCGCATTGCAGCATCAACATGGATTGTTTTATCCGGATTGAGTGTTGTCCCGATTTTTTCTGCAAGCTGAGAGTTGGGATTCATACCAATAGCAATGAAAACGCCGTTGCACGGATGTTTCGTGATTTCTCCGGTTTTAGTATTTTTTAGTGTTACTCCTTCAACTTCTGTATCGTTTCCATATACCTCTTCAACAACCGTATCGTAGATTGCAGGGATTCTTTCTCGCTTCAGAGCGTCCTGTAAGGCTTTTTCTGCACGCAGGGTGTCACGACGATGAATGATGACGACATCAATACCAAGATTTTTAAGATGCAGTGCATCTGTTAGTGCGCTGTTACCGCCTCCGACCATGACCACGTGTTTGCCACGGAACATATATCCGTCGCAGGAGGCACAGTGGCTAACGCCTGTGCCGAAGTACTTCATCTCACCTTCTACCCCCAGTGGTCGCCATTTTGTTCCAGTGGCAAAGATAAGTGCTTTTGTTTCGTACATTCGCTCAGGAGTATGTACCTGAATGATGTCTCCGATAATCACATCTTCAATGCTCTGATTTTCGCGGATGTTTGAGTATTCGCGCGTATGTGCGGTGAGTATTTCTACAAGGGCTGTGCCACCCACACTTTTAAATCCGGGATAATTTTCTACCACAGGTGTTGTAAGAACTTGTCCGCCAATCATGGAGTTATCAAGCACAATGGCGTCGAGTCCGGAGCGTTTTGCGTAGATTGCTGCAGTAAGTCCAGCTGGACCTGCACCGAGAATAAGCAGGTCATATACTTTTCCTTCCTCTTCTTCAGGTTTTGCGACCTGTGTTTGTTCGCGTAGCACTTCCTCAGCATCACGCAACATGAGCAGTTCCAGACAGAAACGCTCCTGCGGTAACAGGCCGACACGAGAATACTGATCACTGAATACTGTGTGCGGAACGGAGCCAACATTGAACTGTTTCGTGAGGTCGGGGAATTCATCGGAATCAATGCACTCGGCACGGATGAGTTTAGGTTGTTCAATTGTGGCCTTAACTGCATTCATGAATTGCTCCGGACAATACGGGCATCCCGGAGAAGAGAATACGCGAATGTGTCGTGGTTCGGAAAGTTCTGCCAGAATGGTTTTGGATGTTTCGGAAAGTGCACTCACACCAAACGAGATATGCAGTATTGCCTCTACGAAGGCTTTTCCCTCCTCTCCCAGCGGGGCTCCGGTGAATCGGATGTCGAATTCTTCAGGATTAAACAACATGGACGGTGAGTGTTGTACATCGTGCTTTTGAGAAAAATCGTCACCAAGGGTGTGCTGTACAAATGTGATCTGTTCGGAAAGTCTGGAGATATCACGAGCAAATTGCAGGGTGATATCGTTGAACATATTCTGCGGGTTTGTGTCTGTTACTACATGAAGCTCCACAGTGTTTTTGAGCTTTTGGAATATTTCGGAAAGACTTGCACGAGCCTCTTGCGGCAGCAGCCAGCGATCTTCATCATGGGGCGATGGTGTGTTTTGAGTGCTTGAAAAATCATCAGGGCTGGTCGGTGGTACCATATGTCCTCCACGAACAATCGTTTCAATATGAAAGGATTAGGCGATAGGTCAGAATACCACGCTCAGTAGGTTCTGCAATATGGGGATAAGTAAAAAATAGGCGCAGGTACGGGAAAAGTGCGGTATGTTTGTCTGGGTAATTATAAGGCATATAGTACCGGAGAAGTGCATGCATGATAAACCGATTCTAGTTACCGGAGCAACAGGGTACATAGGCGGCAGGCTTGTCCCTTTGTTATTGTCACAGGGGAAGAAAGTTCGTGTTCTCGTACGCTCCAGACGTAAGCTGGAAAGTAGACCTTGGGCTTCGCACGAAAACTTGGAAGTAGTTGAAGGAGATATGGTTTCCGGAAAGGGGACTATGGACGCGGCGTGCGGGTGTTGTGCTGCATATTATCTTATTCATTCGATGAATCCTGCTCAGAAAGATTTTCGTGATGCTGACCGGAAAGCTGCGTACAATATGGTGCAGGCTTGCCGGATAAATCGGGTGGGACGCATTATCTATCTTTCAGGTGTTGTTCCGGATGATCCGAATATTAGCAAGCACCTTGCCTCCCGTGCAGAAGTGGCGCAGATATTGTCTCTTTCTGACGTGCCCCTTACTGTACTCCGTGCGGCACAAATAATTGGCGCTGGAAGTGCTTCGTTCGAGCTATTACGGTATCTGGTTGACCGGTTGCCGGTCATGATCACCCCGCGTTGGGTTTACAGCAAGTGTCAACCTATCGCGGTATCTAATGTTCTTACGTATCTTACAGGCGTGCTGGATGCGCCGGAGACTGTGAATAAAACGTATGACATTGGTGGACCTGATATTGTTACCTATAAAGAATTGTTTGAAATTTATCGGCAGGAGGCTGGGCTGCGTAAACGTCTTATTATTCCCGTTCCTGTTCTTACTCCTCGCTTGAGTTCCTTATGGATTAATATCGTAACGCCCGTACCTACGAGTATTGCCCGTCCGTTAGTGGAAGGATTGCGTAATAATGTAGTTTGTGCAGAGAATTCTATTCGGGATATTATTCCTCAGGAGCTGCTAACGGTAAGGGAATCCATAACGCGGGCACTGGAACGAGTAAGGCAGCACACTGTTGATACAAGTTGGACGGATGCAGGAGAACCGGAAATTCCAGAATGGGTTACATGTGGCGATAGTACTTATGCTGGTGGCACAACTCTCTATTCTGCCCATGCTGTGCATATTAAAGATACGATGAATAATGTGTGGGGAGTAGTAAAACGCATCGGCGGAACAACAGGGTGGTATAAAGACGATTACCTGTGGCGGGTACGAGGCATTATCGACAAGCTTGTTGGTGGTCCAGGCTTACGGCGTGGGCGTCGTGATCCAGAAGAGTTGTTTATTGGTGATGCGCTTGATTTCTGGCGTGTGCTTGATGTTCAGAAAAATCGTCGGTTATTGTTATTGGCTGAGATGAAATTGCCTGGTGAAGCCTTGCTTGAATTTACGCTGATGCCTGTGACTACAGGGGCAGAAAGTGTTACTGAATTACGGATGATCGCGTATTTTCATCCAAGGGGGATATGGGGAATGATGTATTGGTACGCGTTGTTTCCTGTGCATCTGATTATTTTTAGCGGTATGTTGAAAGCTATCGCAAAAGCGGTAGACGGAGATATAGTAAAAGGACCGTGGCGTATTAAGCATATAGCTCTGCAACGTTGCTCACTTGATACGGTGCATAAGATTACTGTTGCTGAGGCAATGAAGCGCAATGATCACACGCCAAAAGAATCATAATAGGCTGCGAATAATCTCAATTGACACTCATACACAGCACACCGTACCATGCGGCGCTAATGTAAGGAGTAAGCATGTCTAAAGAAGCACCAAACTATGTTATTCGCGGCATTTTTATCGGGGCGTCCATCGGCGTCATTGGATATCTGGTCGGTTTTTTACCTAACCTTCCCCGTGCGATTGCTCTAGGCATGGTTCCTGGCTTTGTTGCTGGAATTACTCTTGCCAGAGCTCATAAGACAAAAAATAACGATGAGTCTGAATAGTTGAATGTAAAGAAGGCTGCCCTGTGGGTTCGGGGCAGCCTTCTTTTATGTTTGTTGGATGCTGTCAGAGGGGTGTGGGTGTCTCATCAGGCAACCAATCGGGATCCCATTAGGACTTCAGTTCAATAACAACTTGTTGAAGTTTCAGGGACATTTCTGCAAGCTCATTTACTGCAATGGCGGATTCGCGCATGGCAGAAGCTGTTTCCATTGCAATACGGTTAATCTCGTCTGAGCTGCGTCCAATCTGTTCAGAGGTTGCAGACTGTTCTTCACTTGCAGATGCAATAGAACGAACCTGGTCGGCGTTAGCAATAGCAACTTCAACAATTGACTTGAGAGAGTCGCCAGCATCGCTTGCAAGTCCTGTAGAATGGACGACAACGTTTGATGTCTCCTGCATACCCTGAATGTTTTCTTTAGAAGCCATTTGAATAGCCTGAATTGCTTCTTCAACTTCGCGTGTTGCCTGCATGGTTTTTTCTGCAAGCTTGCGCACTTCGTCCGCTACTACCGCAAAACCACGTCCAGCTTCACCGGCTCGTGCTGCTTCAATCGCTGCGTTTAATGCCAGCAGGTTTGTCTGATCGGCAATGTCGGTAATGACAGTCATAACGCTACCGATGTCTTCAGCGCGCTTGCCAAGGGTGCCAAGGCTTTCTGTAAGGCTTATAGAGCGTTCACTTACTTCATCGATAGATTGGACAACAGAAGAAACAACGTCCTGACCTTCTTCTGCCTTTTGTTTTGTATCATCTGCGTGCGAAGCTGCAGCCGTTGCATTGCGGGCAACTTCAAGCACGGTCGCATTCATTTCTTCAATGGCAGTAGCAGTTTCACTAGTGCGTTCGAGTTGGAGCTCTGCTCCTCGGCTGGATTCATCGATCTGCGCAGCAAGCTCGGTTGCTGTGGTAGTAATGTGTTCAACGATGGTTTCCAGTTGGGCTGCCGCTTGAAGCATACCTTCCCGTTTCGCCTTTTCTGCTTCGTTACGCGCCTCCTCTGCTTCTTGCATGGCGATATGTGCACGTTCCGATTCTTGTTCTGCTTCTGATGTTTTTTGTTCTGCAGTTGCAATCATTTGACGTAAGTTTGTCGACATTTTTCGTAAGGCGTTTGCAAGAGTTCCAACTTCGTCATGTCGTTCAATGTTGAGTTCTTGATCTAAAGAACCTTTGGCAATATTTTCTGCAAAATTTACACATCTCGTGATTGCCATAACGATTTTATGAACAATGAAAAAGAGAACAATACCTGTAAGAATTACAACAAGTGTGGCTGTGATTATATTGGAATTACGGATGGAAGAGATAGATGAAAAAATATCGTCAACATTGGTGCCGATGCCGATGCGCCAGCCAGTGATAGGTTCTTTGCGGAAGGTAACAATTTTTTTTGTTCCACGCCATTCATAGGTCACGACGCCAGTATCCATAGAAGCAACCTTTTTTCCCCAGTCAAAATCAGTGAGTTTTGTTTTAAGGATTAAGGAAGCATCTGGGTGTGCGCAAAGGTAACCAGATTTTGCCAAAAGAAAGGCATATCCGGTTTTTCCCATCTTGATTGGACTAATGTAGCTTTTAGAGAATGAGCTTAAATTTACTACACCAATAATAGCACCAATGGCATTTCCATTATTCATAATTGGTGTTGCAGATACAAATACTGGTTTACCTGTAACCTTACTTTTAATGGCATCGGAGATGGCAGGGGTACCTTGCATAACCTTTTTAAAGTAACCACGAGTGCTGATATTAAGTTTTCCGACCATGGTCGTGTCGGAATATGCGGTGGCAATGCCTTCCTTATTTATTATGCCGACACCTTCATAGTATGAATACTCTTTTTTCATATTCTGAAGCATAGCTGTAGCACGGACACTTGCAGAATAATTTAAACCTTCACTGAGTAGACTTTTTTGAACAGCATCGTTACTTGCAATCATTGAAAGATCTTGATTAATGTCTTTAACCCATGCTGTGATTTGGTTTTGTAGACCTTTTGCTATTTGGTCAGATTGTTGTAACATGGTCTCTTTTAGGCTAGATTCTGCTGCTCTAAAAGATAAAAAAGACGCTGTCCCCATTCCAACAATAATAATCAGCAGTGTTGGAATTAGGAACTGTGCTTTAAGATTCATTTTCATGCATCCCTCCCGCATAGTAGTGTGTTGAAAGACAGTTTTTTTTGTCAATTGCAATTAGCGCTAAACAGCGTTTACAGCACCCCCTCACAGAAAAAATATCGGTTAGAAGTAATAAAACGTTATGTTTTACTTTAAAAAAATGAGTAAAAAAATAAATTTTATTGCATTCGTTTATGCTTCAATAATAAAAAAAGGGCAGCCTTACGGCTGCCCTTACTTTTATATGGAATGATGAGCGACTAGTCTTCAACGCCGAAACGGCGGGCAATTTCCTGTGCTGCTTTGCGGCCTGCACCCATTGCAAGAATAACTGTTGCTGCTCCAGTAACGATGTCACCCCCTGCATATACATCAGGAATGGAGGTCTCGTTAGTTTCTTCGTTTACTTCAATGTAGCCCCATTTGTTTAACTTCAGGTCTGGCTCGTTCTCGAGCAGAACCGGGTTAGGACGGGTGCCTACAGCGATAACAGCGAGGTCTGTTTCCAGTTCGTATGTTTCGCCTTCAAGCGGAAGAGGACGACGACGACCGGATTCATCCGGTTCACCCATTGTCATTTTTTGCAGTGTTACAGAGGTGAGGTTACCGTTTTCGTCGCCTTTGAACTCAATTGGGTTCGCGAGTACTTCAAGGATAATACCTTCTTCCACTGCATGTTCAATTTCCTCATGACGGGCAGGCATTGCGTCGGCTGTACGTCTGTACACAATGTGTACGGATTCTGCGCCAAGACGCTTTGCAGTACGTGCTGCGTCCATTGCTACGTTACCACCACCGTATACAGTAACCTTGCGGCCTTTGATGATTGGGGTGTCGTAGTTAGGGAAATCGTAAGCACGACCCAAGTTTACGCGAGTGAGGTATTCGTTTGCGGAGAATACGCCACAAAAGTTTTCGCCTGGAATATTCAAGAAGCGAGGAAGACCGGCGCCAACACCAACAAAAATTGCTTTGTAGCCCTGTGCTTTCAAGTCTTCGATAGAGAAGGTTTTGCCGCCAACGTAGTTGGTTACAAAATCAACCTGAAGGTCTTTAAGCGCACCAACTTCTTTAGCAACAATATCTTTTTTAGGCAGACGGAATTCAGGAATACCATAAACGAGCACGCCGCCCACTTCGTGAAGTGCTTCAAATACAGTTACTTTGCAGCCACGGCTTGCAAGGTAACCTGCAACAGTAAGGCTGGATGGGCCAGAGCCGATACAAGCAACTTTTTTCTCTTCATCAATGTAAGGACACTCTGGCTTTGCAGAGATGAGGTCACACGCATCCATGTACATGTATTCGTCAGCTACAAAGCGCTCGAGACGACCGATAGCAACCGGTTCACCTTTAGCACTCAGAATACAAGAGCCTTCACACTGGATTTCCTGCGGGCAAACACGGCCACAGACAGCAGGGAGGCTGTTGGTGCTTTTGATAATAGCGTAGGCTTTTTCAATATCGCCTTTAGCGACTTCAGCAATAAAGTCAGCAATTGGTACCTGTACTGGACAGCCTTGAACACATTTAGGCTTTTTACAGTTCAGGCAGCGGGAAGCTTCTTCCATTGCCATTTCTTTGGTGTAACCAAGAGCCACTTCTTTAAAGTTGCGGGAGCGCTCATCTGCCGGTTGGTTTGGCATTGGAACGCGCGGAGCAATCTGTTTTTTTGTCTTTTTACTTGTTGTCATTGCACTTGCACCTGCAGTGATGGTCGAAAGATTCTTTTTCTTGGCATTTAAATGCTGCCAGTCTCTGTCGTAATTCACCAAAGTCAACTTTGTGGCCGTTAAATTCAGGGCCGTCTACACAAGCAAACTTGGTTTCTCCACCTACGGTAACGCGGCAAGCACCGCACATACCAACGCCGTCAACCATAATGGAGTTGAGGCTTACGGTGGTCGGAGTTCCGAAAGGTTCGGTGGTTTTGGAAACTGCAGCCATCATAGGTACTGGGCCTACAGCTACAACTTCGATAACAGAGTCATCTTTTTCAAGACGTTCTTTCAACAGATCAGTTACAAGGCCGTGATGACCATAGGAGCCGTCATCGGTAGAGATGAGAACTTCCGGACAGAACTCTTTGAGTTCATTTTCAAATAGCAAGAGGTCTTTGGTTCGGGCACCGATGATAGCAACAACATGGTTGCCTGCTTCGTGATGGCCCTTAGCAATATGATGCATAGCAGCAATACCGGTACCGCCACCAACACAGATAACTGTGCCGCCGGTGTGCAGGTCAGTCGGTTTGCCGAGCGGTCCGCAAAGGTCGAGGATATCGTCGCCTTCGTTTAATTCTTCAAGTAAAGCTGTGGACTTACCGAGTACCAGATACACGATAGTGATGGTACCGTTTTCAGTATCAGTGTCAGCGATAGTAAGTGGAATACGTTCGCCCTTCTCTGTTACACGCAGGATAACAAAGTTGCCGGGCTTAGCTTTAGCCGCAATATGCGGTGCATCAATAACCAGCTTGCTGGTTTGTCCTGGGATTAACTGTTCTTTTTTAACAATTTTATTAGCCATAATCATACCTGTTCCGCTGTGAGAGACAATACAGCGCCAGCGGAAATGTTAGTGCGTTTGTAGCGCATGTCAGCCTTGTAAAAAGGCCGAACTGATTGCAGCCGATTACAGTACGTATCGGGGCCTAGAACAATTGTCGTTTGTTAGATGTCATCTGTGAAGATGGCTGTGAATAAAGATACAGGAAAACCCCTGACAAGTTTTGATGTATCTGGATGTCGCAGCAAAGTGCGGCCTGAAATGCGGGGGATGCCCCCCGAACGCACCGGACTAACGTACGACGTGCAGCAAGATAAGTATTCTCCTAACACGGCATTCATTGACTAGTGAAGCATTAACATGCAGCCAAGAAGCATGAACAGTGTTAATTGCCCCGAAGACATTGAATTCCGTGGTCGTGGGAATGGACGTTTCGTCTGCACAAATGGCTCTTTTGGGCTGAATCGCGTTACAACGAACCGTGCTAAATTCCCAATTATGGTTTGTAATGTGTTGCTCCGGATTGCTCCGAAGCAACACTGTTGTGGTCTACATAAACAACAAAGCGAATGTGGTTAGCATTCCGTGTCATGTATACGTAATGGCACAACACATATCTTTACTGTTCACAATGGCAGATTTCTTGTGCGCACTTCAGCACAAAAGAGTACTACTGTTATTGCTTGATTTGTTGTGTTACAGGTCGTAGTTCGGCTTTGCGTACTGCTCATTGCCGTGAGAGTCGTTCACCACAAGAAGCGGGAAGTTTGTCACGGTCAGTTTGCGGATTGCTTCCGGTCCAAGGTCTTCAAATGCGATGACTTCAGCTGCATCAATGCACTGTGACAAAAGCGCGCCTGCGCCGCCTGTTGCCCCGAAGTACACGCCTGTGTAGTCTTCCAGAGCCTTGCACACTTCTGCACTGCGCTTACCTTTGCCTATGGTGGCTTTAACGCCGAGGCTGTGCAGGCGAGGAGCGTAGGTGTCCATTCGGTAACTTGTAGTTGGACCAGCGGAACCGATAGGACGGCCTTCCGGTGCAGGGCTTGGACCGACATAGTAGATAACGGCACCTTGCAATTCGAACGGCAGTTCTTCGCCTTTGTCGAGCATATCGCACAGGCGCTTGTGTGCTGCGTCGCGAGCTGTGTAGATTGTGCCTGAAAGCCTTACTACATCTCCGGCTTTAAGCTTCTTCACATCGTCATCACATAACGGGGCTGTCAGTTCGTAGGTAGCCATTAGAGTTCCACCTCCTTGATACGTGATGAATGACATTGAACATTTACGGCAAGTGGGAGGCTGGCAATGTGGCACGGACGCATTTCGATTTTTACACCGAGACTCGTTGTTTTGCCGCCAAGTCCCATAGGGCCGATACCGAGCTTGTTAATTTCTTCAAGGAGCTCTTCTTCCATTTTTGCCAGTTCCGGATCAGGATTCGGCTCGCTGAGCGGGCGGAAGAGGGCTTTTTTTGCTAATGTCGGAGCAAGGTCGAAGGTTCCGCCGATACCGACACCAACAATGGTAGGTGGACAGGGGTTAGGACCTGCTTCTGCCATGCGTCGCACAACAAATTCTTTAATGCCTTCCCAGCCCTGTGCCGGAGTAAGCATGGTGCAGCGGGACATATTTTCAGAGCCGCCGCCTTTTGCCATGTGTTTGATGCGGATTTTGTCGCCCGGAACAATGTCCACATGCACAACAGCCGGAGAGTTATCGCCTGTGTTGGCCCGGGTAAGCGGATGACATAAGGATTTGCGGAGTAATCCTTTATCGTATCCTTCGACCATGGCGTTGTTGATAATTTCAACAATGTTACCTTCAACGTGAACCTGTTCACCAAGTTCCACGAAGAAAACGCCGACACCGGTATCCTGACATAACGGAAGTCCGGAGCTTGCAGCGAGGTCTGCATTTTCCAGCAGCTGCCCAAGGATTTCCTGTGCGGACGCGGAGTCTTCTTTTTCACGTGCGTCAGCAATTGCCTGTTTTACATCTTCAGGCAGGTAGCGCGCAGCAGTAAGAACTAGGTCTACCACTGCATCATGAATTATTTCAGCTTTGATGGTTCTCATGGCAACATCCCTTATGCGAGAGTTTGTTTATCAGCGATTTCGGCAGAATTCCTTTTACGGAGTGCAGAGCCAGCATACGGCGCATTATGCCGAGCTGGTCCTGCAAAGGAATATGTTTAGGGCAGACATCTTCGCAGGCAAGCAGTCCCATGCAGCCGAATACACCTTGATCGTTGCCGATAACTTCGTAGTAGTTCTCCTCGTTTCTCTCGTCGCGAGGGTCTAAGTAAAAGCGGGCAACGCGGGCGATGGCAGCTGCGCCGAGGAAGTCTGGACGCATACGGGCCGTACCGCAAGCAGAGATACAACAACCGCATTCCACACATCGATCAAGCTCGAAGATTTCGTTCGCAAGGGAATTTTCCATGCGTGCTTCTTCCTGTGTTGGATCAAAGTGCTCATCATCGTTATGAACCCACGCTTCAATGCGCTTTCCTGCATCACGGAACCACACTCCTGTATCAACAGAAAGGTCACCGATAAGTTTGAATACCGGTAACGGATGTAGAACAATATGATCCGGAAGATCCTTGGTCTGTGTGTGACATGCAAGGCCGGGGCGTCCGTTGATCACCATGCCGCAGGAACCGCAGATACCTGCGCGGCAACAGAAATCAAACTGCAGTGTCGCGTCGTGCTGATCGCGGATAATATTCAGCGCGATAAACAGGGTCATGGAGTCATATTCATCAATGAAGAATGACTGCATGTGCGGTACGGAATTAGGATCAAGCGGATTATAACGGAATACTTCGATATGGAGACGACGGCTCATAATAAGCTCCCTTACTTTGTCTTTTCCGCAGATGCGGTTTTTTCGGATGATGCAGCCTCAGGGACGCGTAGCTTTTCAGCCGGAATGTCGGCCTGAATAATCTTTCCGCCGCCGTATCCACGTTCTCCCGGAGGAATTTCAAAGTAAGGTGAGGCATCTTCGTACTCAAGAGTCGGCAAGGAATCGCCTTCTTTCCAGTATGCCAGAGTGCGGTTGAGCCACTCTTTATCGTTACGTTCCGGATAATCATCGCGTGTATGTGCCCCGCGGGATTCAGTGCGTTTGAGAGCGCCGAAGGCGGTGCATTGTGCAAGCTTGATCATGCCTGGAATACGTAAGGCTAACGAGATTTCCGGATTAAACCCGATGGCATTGCCTTGCAGACCGATGTTCTTGGAACGAGCGTACAGTTCTTCCAGTTTGTCCACTGCTGTCTGCAGGTCCTTACCATTACGGAAGATTCCTACGTAGTCCATCATTATATCTTGCATTTCATCACGTAAGCCGATGGCGCTTTCTTTTCCTGCCCCACTGGCAAGGAACTTGATGTGTTCGTCAACCTTCATGTGAGCATCGCGTAGGGCAGCCTGTTTGAAGTCAACAACGTTGCCTTGCAGGAACTCCACAACCTTTTTACCCACGTAGCGCCCTGCTACAACGGTTTCTGCAAGGGAGTTACCGCCGAGACGGTTAAATCCGTGCATGTCCCAACATGCGGCTTCGCCTGCGGAGAATAGACCTTTAAGGCCGTATGCAGCACCGTCTTTGTTGGTGCGTACGCCGCCCATTGAATAGTGCTGTGTCGGGCGAACTGGAATGAGCTGAGTAATAGGATCTACACCGAGGAAGCTGGTGCAGATATCATAAACTTCACGCAGCTTGGTGGTGATGTGTTTTTCACCGAGATGACGAATGTCGAGCCACAGGTGATCACCGTAAGGAGATTTAACACCGAAACCTTTTGCCATGTGTTCCTGCATACGGCGGGAAACAACGTCACGTGAGGCCAGTTCGGCTTTTTCCGGTTCATAATCCGGCATAAAGCGGTACTCGTTTACATCAAGGAGTGTACCTCCGTCGCCGCGGCAGCCTTCTGTTACCAGAATATCTGTCGGAACAGTACCTGTTGGATGGAATTGGATTGCCTCCATGTTACCCATTGGAACTAGGCCAGTATCAAGTGCAGCAATCTGACCGCCGCCATCACAGATAACTGCGTTGGTGGTCGCTTTGTAGATACGACCGTAACCACCTGTAGCAATGAGGGTGGCAGTGGCATAGTAAGCCATGAGCTCGCCAGTGCGCAGGCAGCGTACAATTGCGCCAATGCAGTTTTCGCCATCGTGGATAAGGGCTTCTGCCTGAGTACGATCATGAATGTTAACGTCGTAGCGCAGACACATGGAGTCGAGTGTGTTAAGAACTGAACGACCTGTCCCGTCTGCAGTGTAACATGTACGCCATTTGGCTGTTCCTCCGAAAGCACGGGCATGGATGAGGCCGTGCTTTTCTTTGCTTTCAACAGCTTCAAACGGTTTTCCGCCTTTGTAGTACGTGGCAGGGCCTTGTTCAACACGGTTCCATGGAACCCCCCAGTGCGCTACTTCACGCATAACGATAGGAGCGGTGTCCGCAAAAATTCTGGCTACTTCCTGATCGCATCCCCAGTCTGAGCCTTTTACAGTGTCTGCAAAATGAATATCAGGCGAGTCGCCTTCCCCCATGACGCAGTTGCCAAGAGCAGCTTGCATGCCGCCTTGAGCCGCAGATGAGTGGGAGCGGCGCGGTGGAACAATTGAAAGACAAGTGGCTTTGAATCCGGACTTTGCAGCTTCAACAGCTACACGTTCTCCGGCAAGACCTGCGCCAATGCATAATAAGTCGGTGTAGAAAATTTGCATCTGAATATTCCTTCTAGCTTACATGCCACTGTGCAGGGGCAGATACATAAAACGGACAAGAGTGATGAGGCCGATGAAGATGAAGCCGCCCATAAGTGCATATTCTTTTCGTTTGTACCAAGTACGGTTATTGGCAGTGATAACCCCGTACTTAACGCCAATGCGGTAAAAACCGATTCCGACGTGGGATTCGGCAACAGGAAGGAGGATGAGATAGAAAGGTAACCAGCCGCCATGCTGAATGCGGGCTGCGCTTTTAACGGCAGTAATCGGCAGGTCAGTAAGTACGACCCACATATGGATTCCAGCCATAATGAGGATTATAAGAGCCGTCACAACCTGTGCAACCCACATCCATGTGTCGCGGTGTTTCATCATGATGCTGTGTTTAATGAAGGCTTCGGATTCTGATATTTTCCAAGGCATCTTCCGTGCAGCAAGCAGAAAATGCGTAAAGATGAGAATACCAATAAGTGGACCGCCAACTTGAGCCATGTACGTAACTTCAAAGAACCACGCGATGGCGTTCATAAGGCTTGGGCTGATGATTACACTGGAAACAAGAAGCATGTGCGCCCACAGGAAAAGGATAAGCAGGACACCGGAAAGCATTTGGAGAAAATCCAGCCGACCAGAAGTCTTGGTTTTAGTGGGGACGTGCAGAGTAATGGTGCTAGAAGTCATTATTCATCCTCCATACTGGTTCCATAAAAAAGTTTTTAGTTGTGCGATAATAGGCAAAAAAAAAGAACAAATCCACATAGTATCCTAATTATATTAGTGCATTATGCGGATAAACAAAAAGCGCATGGTTGAGCGCGCATATGAAATGAAAAAAGATCTTTTAATATCGGAGTGTTGTTTTTATTAAGAGTAGATTGGGCAAATAAACAGGGCGGCTATATCAAAGTATGGTGTAACACACAATGAATAGTGAGCAGTGCAACGACGGGTAGCCAAGAAGAAATCTTGTCCGTTTCGTTATTGTGAAGAGGTAATAAGAAATGTCCGAAGGCTGTTAGAGAGGGTAGGATTCCCGGGTCTTTTGATGTGTAAAGCAAACCTTACAAAAGATAACCAAAATGCCCTCTGCGTGGAACAAACGTTCCTATGCAGGCGTTATCGAGGCGGTAGTTATCAATGTGCGATGTATGGTATACAGTATGAGTACATAGACATTTTCTTGCTTTAGAGTCCGGCCACCCTTGGGTGCATTGTCTCCAGACTCGAAAGCTGTTGCGCATAGGGTAAAAAAAGAAACTGTCAGTAAAACGCAAAAGACCCGGGAAATTCCAATAAACACCATGAGGGGCAGCTCATAGTGTCTTAGGCTGATTACGCGTGCAACCTGCTTGGACTCTACAATACCTTTTTGCAAAGTATACGGTTACGTATCGGTGCTATAAGATATGTGAATCCAGCACTGCACTAACTTGTCTCAGCCTGCAAAGCGGAAAAATTCAAGGAGCAACGCTTTTCCAGTGTGTGCACCAGAAAAGCGCACTCCTTTGAATATCTCTCACATTTTGTAGATTGAAATATGCTAGTAATTTCAATTTGTTCTACTGCAAGAGATACGCCTGCAAAAATAAAAAATCTCCCGCTCGTGGTACAGGAGATTTTTCAACAAAAAAGGAGGAAGAAGGTCATATATATTCACGTATCTTATAAATATGGCAGTACTAATAAGATACTTGAATTTGCGCTGTGAAGAGACAATAACCGGAGTAGATTTAATTTCAAGTTTATAATATTGAAAGATACATTCATTTTTTTTGAAAGAGGATCCTATGAATATTACCATCAGGCAAATCGAATTATTCCTTTCGCTTATGCGTAATCCACATATTGGAGCAGTAGCTCAGGAGCACTTCTTGACGCACTCTGCAGTTTCAATGGCGATTAAAGCATTAGAGCAGACTGTGGGTGAACGATTGTTCGACCGAATCAGCAATAGGCTCGTACCCAACGAGAATGGTAAAATTCTTATGGAGTGTCTTGAGCCTGCGTTTGAGCAGATACGTGACGTTGAAACCTTGTTTAAGCGTGACAGAATGGCTGGCGTGCTTCGTGTTGGCGCAAGCTCTACCTTTGCGGACTACATCCTTCCGCAAGTTCTCTATGCGTTCAAAACAAAATATCCTCAGAGTCAGGTTGAGGTTCTTAACTTCAACTCAGAGCAGGTTGTAGAGCAGGTCGAGAGTGGCGAGATTAGTTTAGGCTTTATTGAGGGTGATTATGAATCACGTTCTGCTGAGTTTGAGGAAATTTATAAAGAAGAGCTGGTTGTTGTGACCGCTGACAAATATTTAGCGGGATCACAGGAATATCAGTTGTCAGAATTGTTGGATCTGGACTGGATTCTGCGTGAGCAGGGATCTGGTACTCGTCAGACAATGTGGAACCATCTGGGACAGTCCAAAAAAGATTTAAATATCTTTATGGAACTTGAGCACATGGAAGCTATTAAGTCTGTCTTGAAGAATCCGGGAACGTTGAGTTGTATGTCTCCGTTCAGCTTCCAGCGCGAGTTGGCAAAAGGCGAGCTGTTCCCTGTACAGCTTGAGGGCATACGCCTTAAACGTAGTTTGTATGCCGTTATGAACCGGCAGAAGTATCGTTCCAACCTGCTTAATCAGTTTGTATTTGATGTACGAGAACATCTTGCGAAGATGTTACCTCAGATTGCAGGAGAAGAAGAGTAAGCCTTGCAATCGATATACAGCGAAAAACGTTGTTTTTAAGGGAAAGCCTGAGGAATCAGGTTTTCCCTATTTTTTTGTCCAATAACTGAAATCAGTAACCCCAAAAAAAGTACTATTTTTTGCAGATATAATAACAATATACTAGCATTAAATGCTGTTCTTATTCACCGTACAGGTACTCCCACAAATTTCTGGAAAAAAGCAAATCAAGGAGAAGGATATGGTATATTTCTTTTTGGCAGTAGCTGCTCTGATTGTGGGCTATCTAGTTTATAGTAAGGTGGTAGAAGCAAACTTTGGTGCAGATACCTGTAGAGCCACTCCTGCCTGCAGACTGGAAGACGGTGTAGACTTTGTTAAGATGAATAAGAAGCAGGCATATCTTATCCAGCTTCTCAACATTGCTGGTCTGGGACCTATTTTTGGTCCTATTCTCGGTGCACTGTACGGCCCGACAGCTCTTGTATGGATTGTTATAGGTAGTATTTTTGCCGGTGGCGTACACGATTACTTTTCAGGTATGATGTCTGTCCGCTACGATGGTAAGTCAATTCCGGATGCTGTTGGCTACAACCTTGGGAAGTTCGCCAAGCAGTTTATGAATGTTTTTTCCATCGTTCTCCTGCTGTTAGTAGGGGTCGTTTTTGTACTCGGTCCGGCAGAACTCTTGGCTAAAAAAATCGGTTTCGGGTTCGATAACATTACCTATGCAAAGTATACATGGACAGCACTCATCTTCGGTTACTACTTCATCGCAACAATTCTTCCTGTGGATAAAATTATTGGTCGTCTCTATCCTCTTTTTGCCGTAACTCTCATCATTATGGCGTTTGGCTTAAGCTTTATGCTTATTTGGGATGGCTACGAATTCTATCCAAATGGTCTTTCCCTTGCTAACACTAACCCGCAAGGCTTACCTCTCTGGCCGCTTATCTTCATTACCATCGCATGTGGTGCTATTTCCGGTTTCCATGCTACTCAGTCCCCACTCATGGCCCGTTGTATTCCGGACGAACAATGCGGACGTCCTGTATTCTATGGTGCAATGATCGGTGAAGGACTCATCGCTCTCGTATGGGCAACCTTAGGTATGACCTTCTACAAAACTCCAGATGCTCTGCAAGCAGTTATCTCCAATGGTGGCCCAGCAGCCGTAGTTGATCAGATTTCTGTAACGCTCATGGGGCCTATCGGTGGTTTCCTCGCAATTATCGGTGTAATCGCACTCCCGATTACTTCTGGTGATACCGCGTTTCGTTCTGCACGCCTCATTATTGCAGACTTTTTTGATATGCCACAGAAGGCTGCCATCAAGCGTCTTCTTATCGCGGTACCGTTGTTTGCAGTTGGCTTCCTTATTACCAGAACTGAATTCTCCGTTATCTGGCGTTACTTTGGTTTTGCGAACTCAACACTCGCAACCATTGTACTCTGGACTGCCGGTGTTTACCTTGTTCGACATGCCAAGAACTACTGGATCGCCGTTATTCCGGCTGTTTTCTTGACTGGTGTGGTTAGCACTTACCTTGCAAACGCTAAAATTGGCTTTAACCTCCCGTATGACATATCTTGCTGGTTCGGCGTGATCATCGCAGCTGGTTGTTTTGTTTGGTTTATGGTGAGAAAAGGTTCACTTAAAGTAGATCCTGATGCCGCTGATGGTCCTGGATTTATTGGATAGAGTGTTTTGATGTCTCCGATGGGCGGGGCTTTGCCCCTGCACCCCACAAGGGGGAATTCCCCTTGACCCGATTATACGCGGAACAATACACGCCTCTTATCGTGCTGGAAGCCGCGATTGTGGCGAACTTTCCATAAATAACAGAAATAGAGGGCTGCTCTTTTTGAGAAGGGCAGCCCTTTTGCTTCTGTGGTGATATTGAAAAAAGAATGCAACCAATCGTAGGTGATAAGAAAGCCCCTCCCAATGTTTCTTGGAAGGGGCTTTTTGTTTTTTGAAAAGTAGTGGAGCATAAGCCGCGAGATTATGTGAGCAACGTGCTGATCTCGCGAATAAAAGTTTTAGGAGATTCTTAAGAAGCCCTTTTTCAAAAGGGTTCTTAAGCCGCCGGAGGCAAGCCCCGCAGGGTCGCCGAAGGCAATGTACAAATCGAAATTACTTTTTCAGCCCACAGGTTTCTTTAAACTCTTTAGCGTAGCGTTCGCCTTCTGAGTAGAGGCAGCCGCAGTATTGCTGACGATATACGCCCCAGTCTTTGGAGGTTTCGATGCCCTCTTTCCAGCCGGTGCGGAAGTCGCGGTACAGAAACTTGGTTTTGCCGCCTTGTGTCATATCTTCCCCGAGTTTTTTGATTTCTTCATGCTTTTGCATTCTGGAGTAGAGCAGGGTTGTGGTCACGTAGTCGAAGTTTCCTTTGCGCCCAATGGAGAACGTGCGTTCCATACGCATGGCGTAGCAGTGGAAACAACGGTTTTCTTCTCTGTAGCACATGGCACGGAACCATTTTTGCGGGTCGTATTCCTGGTCACGCATGATGACCTTGATGTTGAACCGCTCGGCTACTTCGAGTGCTCCTTCACGTCGACGCAGGTATTCCTTTGTCGGGTGAATGTTAGGGTTGTAGAAGAATCCGGTTACTTCCAGTCCTTCGCTTTGCAACTCCTTGATCGTAGTTATGGAACAAGGGCCGCAGCACATGTGCAGGAGTACACGACTCATTATTATGCCTTGGCGATTTTAATCTCGATGGTAACCTTGTAGGTTTTTTCCAGTTCGAGAAGACGTTCGCGTTTTTGGTTAAGCATGTACATGGCAAGTTCGCGCTCAACTTCGAGTTCGTACTTAGCGGATGCATCTTTGTTGTGACGCAGGCGTCGCAGCAGGTCTTTAAGGGTCTGCAGAGACTGCCATTCCATATTTCGGCGTGAACCGGAGCCGTTACAGCATGGACAGACTTCCGTGCTGATGGACAGCGCAGAAGACCCAAGGCGCTGACGCACAATCTGGAGCAGGCCGAAACGGCTCATTTTGCCAACATCGTGGCGCGCGCGGTCAAGCTTCATGGCATTGCGGAGTGTTTTTTCAACTTCGCGCCAGTGGTTACGGTCGCGCATTTCAATAAAGTCGATAACAATCTGACCACCGATGTCACGCAGTTTAAGCTGCTGTGCAATGGTCTGGGCTGCTTCCATGTTGGTTTTAAGCGCCATGGATTCGAAATTTGTTTTCCCTGCAATTTTACCGGAGTTGATGTCGATAGCCATGAGTGCCTCTGTCTGGTCGAATACCAGACGTCCGCCAGATGGCAGCACAACTTCGCGGGAGTAAATTTGTTCAAGCTGTTTTTGCAGGTTGAAGCGTTCCCACATGGAGAGTTCCGGCTGGTTATGGATTTTTACCTGAAGCCCGCGGCGAGGGAATACGAGTCCTGCAAACTCTTCCACTGCTTCTGCGGTGCCTTCATCATCAATCCATACTTCGCCTACTTCATCTGTGAGATAGTCACGTACTGCGCGTGTTGCGAGGTCGCGTTCACGGTAGAGAAGTGAAGGAGACTCTTCCGTGGTGGCTTTTCTGCGTACATCTTTCCACATTCTTTTGAGGAATCGTAAGTCGCGAAGCAGGGATGTCTTAGGCTGTCCCATGCTGACTGTACGGACAATTACACCGAGGTCTTCACCCGGTTTCTGCTCATCAAAGATTGCTTTCAAGCGTGCACGTTCTTTTTCGTCGTCTACTTTACGGGAAACGCCGATTTGTTCGCGTCCCGGTGTAAGTACGAGGAAACGGCCGGGAATGGAGAGGTACGAGGTAAGAAACGCACCTTTGGTTCCGGTAGGTTCTTTAACAACCTGCACCAGAATTTCTTGTCCGGCTTTAAGAACTTTTTGAATTGGAGGGTATTTTTTACCCTTGGTAGGATCATGCGGTGCAAGGAAATATTCCGGATGTACTTCATCAATCTGAAGAAAGCCGTTTTTTTCTGCACCGTATGAAATGAATGCGGCTTGCAAGTTTGTGTCTATGTTGTTGATAACACCCTTGTAGATATTACCTTTAGTTTTCTGCTGATGCACCATTTCAACATAGTACTCCTGTACTATGCCTTCTTCGGCGAGCAAAACTTCAACCTGTTCGCCCGGCAAGGTGCTGATAAACATCTTACGCTTGCCTTTGCGTGGTCTGACCATTGTGAGTCCTTTAAAAATCCTTTCCGAATGCTGTCGGGGCATTCGGACTACTGGCAGGAGTAGAAGGGCTCATCTGTGTTGAGCGTTGCAGTGCGGTCTGGCTCTGACTTGTAAATGGCGCCTTCATGCTCCAGTGTGTCCAGTGCTCCTAGGACGTTGGATAGAGGAAGGGTGAGAGCAATCGCAAGCTGCGAAGGTGTCTGCGGTCTGCGTGTGAGAGACTCCAGAACACGTTCTTTTACGGCTGACCGGTCTTGTTCCGGCAAGTCCGCAAAGTTTCCAGTGGCAGGCTGCGAGGCAGCCGCTGGGGGTGCGTTTTCCTGTGTAGCGCGTTGGTGGCTGGCTGAGCCATTGGCATCAAATCGAGTTACGCATTCAGAGAGTGCGTTTTGCCATTCTTTGCGTACGTCTGGGGCAACAGCTTTTGCCAAGGAAAAGGCACCGGGTCTGGATAATGTTGTTACATCAACACGATGAGGCTGTAACCGAGTTACATACTCCTTGAGCAGGGTGAGATTCTCTTGTGAATCGTTAATGCCCTGCGACAGTAATATTTCTAGAAAAATTTTGCCGCTGTAGTTTTTGCTGAACTCAATAAGGCATTCAGCAATGTGTGCGGCGTTAACCCCCCCGCAGGGGCGATTCAATTTCGCAAATTCTTTATCTACAAGTGAATCCAGAGAAGGAAGCACGGCATCTGCTTCCCTAAGCGCCTGTTGCACTTCAGGATTACACAAGAGGGTACTATTAGTGAGAACAGCTACAGGGACAGAAGGAAGAATCTGTTTGCAGCCTTTAATTATGATGTCTAATTCACTGTTTAGACACGGCTCCCCTGAGCCTCCCAGAGTAACGTAATCAGGCAAGTTATTGCTATGCTCGTCGCGCCAACGACGTAATTCATTCAGCAGGTCTTCAGCTGGAACATATGGCTTCCGGGTCAAAGTCAATTCTTCTGTTCTGCCTACTTCGCAGTAGAGGCAGTCCATGGAGCAGATTCGATCTCCGAGGAGGTCGAGGCCGAGAGAATGACCGAGTCTTCCTGAATACACCGGACCAAAAATATATGTAAACTTCATGGCAATTATGTTCCGCACTCTGGTAGGATTAGTTATTATACGTACAGGCAGCACAAAAAGACAGCTATTATTTCAATCAAAAAAAGCCGTTAGTCGGCAGGTTTGGCATAAAAACCTTAAAAACCTTGAATTTTTAAGATGAGGCTGTCTCTTGACAGGTACCATATATATAAGTAGGGCGTTGCTCCAACCACGGAGGAAAAAAATTATGATTAAGCAAGGCGAATTGGTTCTGCTTGTTGGCCCGCGCGGAAAACGCGTTATGCGTCGTGCAGAACTCGGTAATGATATACATGGCAATGACGGCATTCTTAAAATGGAAGACATCATGGCTGCCGGTTACGGCAGTGTTGTTTTTACCCATAAAGAAAAGCCATACCGCGTGCAACGCCCTTCGTTGCACGATCTTGTGAAAGGCGTCAAGCGTCAGACACAGGTTATCTATCCAAAAGATATTGGCTACATTTGTATGAAGCTTGGTGTAGGTAACGGTTCTAAAATTATTGAAGCAGGTTCCGGTTCCGGTAGCCTCACTCTTGCTATGAGCTGGTTTGCTGGTGAAAAGGGTGAAATTCACACTCACGAAGCCCGTGAAGAGTTCATGAAGCTTGCTCGTCGTAACCTCGACTGGGCAGGTGTTGGTCAGAACGTAACCCTGTACAACCATAACATCGAAAACGGCTTTCTCGTTGATGATGCCGATGCACTTTTCCTTGATGTTCGTGATCCTTGGGAATACGTAAAATTTATTCCGGGTGCGGTTAAAGCTGGCGCAATGGTTGGCTTCCTCGTTCCTACTGTAGATCAGGTTTCCAGCCTTCTTACCGAATTGGAAAAAGGTCCTTTTGACGAAGTTGAAGTATCTGAGCTTCTCGTTCGTAACTGGAAACCAGTGCCGGATCGTCTGCGTCCAAACGATCGTATGGTTGCACACACCGGTTTCCTTATTTTTGCGCGCCATCAGGAAGGTCTTGAAGCTCTCGAAGGCCACAAATACGTTGGCACCCGTGAACGTAAGCAGGAAGCGGCACGTAAAGAACGTCTTGCAGCAGCAAAAGAAGAATCTGCAGAATAAGCGTTAGCTAAGCAGTTATGCTCCCTTGGTGAGTTTTTGGCACACAGAAAAACTCTGAGATTTTTCGTAGAAAACGTCTTTTGATTTTTTTATGAAAAAACTTATAGGATTTCCTCTGAGGTGAAATGCTGCCGATTCAAATAGATTTGAAATCCCGACTTGTTACGAGTCGGGATTTTTTTTTTATTCCTCACAAAAGGAAAAAAGGTTGCACATATTGTTTCATGTGGTATCTTCTTGAAATATATGTAGAAAATATAAAAAACTTGATTTTCTATCCAAACTTCTGTAAGGTTGGGGGTTAGTTCCGCATAAAAATTTCTTGTATGGAGAATTCACATGACCCGTAAAGACCGTACAGAAGGCATATATAGCCGACGTGAAGTGCTCGACGAAAGCGAACGTCGTCAATTTTACCTTATCCAGCTTAAAGACCTTCTTACCTACGCATACCGCTACTCAGAAGACGTTAAAAAACGTTTTGACCGTGCTCAGTTTCAGGTAGAAAAGTTTAAGTCTCTTTCCGATCTTAAACACATTCCTATCCTTAAGAAGAAAGAACTTATCTTCTTGCAGTCCATGGGCCCTCGCCTTGGTGGTCTTCTCACCAAAGACCTTGGCGAACTGAAGCGTGTTTTCCTTTCCCCTGGTCCAATTTTTGACCCAGAAGATCGCACTGATGATTACTGGGGTTACACCGAAGGTTTCTATTCTGCCGGTTTCCGTCCGGGTGACGTAGCGCAGATTACCTTTAACTACCATCTTGCACCTGCTGGCCTCATGTTTGAAGAGCCACTGCGTAACCTCGGCTGTGCAACTGTACCTGCTGGCCCAGGTAATGCTGCAACTCAGCTGGAAATCATGCAAAAGTTGCGCGTAAGCGGGTATGTTGGAACTCCAAGCTACCTGATGCACCTTGCACAGAAAGCAGAAGAAAAAGGTTTGAACCTGCGTAAAGATCTCTACCTCGAAGTTGCGTTTGTAACAGGTGAGCGTATCTCTGAGAAAATGCGTTCTTCTCTCGAGAAGAAGTTCGACCTTATCATGCGTCAGGGTTACGGCACTGCAGACGTTGGTTGTATCGGTTACGAATGTTACCATAAAACCGGCCTGCACATTGCCAACAGAACTTTTGTTGAAATCTGTCATCCTGATACTGGTATTCCTCTTAAAGACGGCGAAGTTGGTGAAATTGTTGTTACTGCATTCAACAAAACTTACCCGCTTATTCGTCTTGCAACCGGCGACCTCGGTTACATTGACAGATCTCCTTGCCCATGTGGTCGTACCTCTCCGCGTCTCGGCTCCATTGTTGGTCGCGTAGATACCACCGCTCGTATTAAAGGTATGTTCGTTTACCCACATCAGGTTGAACAGGTTATGGCACGCTTTGAGGAAATCAAGCGTTGGCAGATCGAAGTTACCAACCCGGGTGGCATTGACGAAATGACCTTGTACGTTGAAGCAAGCAACTTTAAACGTGGGGATGAACTGCTGCACCAGTTCCGTGAAAAAATTAAACTTCGTCCGGAGCTCAAGGTGCTTACTCCTGGCTCACTGCCTCCGCAGATTCGTCCTATCGAGGACAAAAGGATATGGGATTAACCCTCAGGATTCTTTTTTCTGTAGTGATGATAATGGGTGGTTGCGCTTTGGCGCAACCGCCTCTTTCCCGCGCCGCTCCTGCTCCGTCTGTTCATGAAACAGAGCAAGCCAAATCGGCGACACCTCAACCTGCCAGCCCCCAACCCTCCGAAGGCGAATTTTTTAATGCCAACGGCACAAAAGCTTCCCTTTCAGACGTTCTCGCCCTCGCAAAATCAAGCGACTACATCCTCATAGGCGAAACCCACAACGTTACTTGCGACCACATTGTTCAGGCAAAACTTATTGCTGCACTAGCGGAATCAGACATACGTTTTACTGTGGGCATGGAAATGTTTTCGTTGGATAAGCAGCCGCAGCTTGATGCAGTTAATGCCGGCATTATTTCCCAGGCTGAGTTTCCAGAAAAAGTTGATTGGAAAAACGCATGGGGATTTCCGTATCCTCTCTATGAACCCATTATTGAAAAAATTTATGCGCATAAAATTGAGATCTATGCACTCAATTTTCCTTTTGAAATTGCCAGAAAAATAGGTGACGTGGGGGTAGAGGATCTTACACCGGAAGAGCGTCAATATTTGCCTGAAAATCCTATTCCAGCCATGAAAGAGCAGGAAGAGGAGTTGGCAAAGATTCATGATCACCATGTTGAGCTGATGACAAAGGATAAGAAAAATCCGAAAGCAGCTGAAGTTGCGAAAAAGTCCTTAGCCCATTACCGCAAACGTTTTTTCCTTATCCAGTCGATGTGGGATACTGGTATGGCGGAACAGGCTGTTGCGATACGCAAGAAAACCAATATTCCAATGGTCATTCTGTCCGGTACCGGTCATGTTGAGCATGGCTGGGGGATTGCGTACCGTCTTTCCAAGCTTGATCCTGAAGCAAAGGTACTTTTGATTGTCCCTTGGCGGGATACAAAGCCGCTTGTCGCAGAAAAAGGGCATGTTCAGTTTTATTGTCCACTGACAAAACAAAGCAGACTCGGCTTTACGTTGCGCATGGAAAGTGATGGAGCAACTATTTTAAAGTTGGAAGATTCATCTGTTGCGTACAAAGCAGGCTTCCATGTAGGTGATAAAATCATCAAGGTTGGTGGAATGGACGTTGATTCCATGATGACCCTCCATAGAGCAGGTGTAAAAGCTGCCAAAGAGGGAACAGACATGGTCTTTACAATAATCAGGGGTGGCAAAGAGGAATCAATCTCTATGCCGGTACCGGAACACGCACACTCATCATAATGCCAGAATTACCAGAAGTCGAAACCATTGCCTCCGGTCTGTTACCGATGCTGGCAGATCAGACAATAGAAAAAGTAACCATCCTTAATGACAGCAGTGTGGAAGGTCGATATTTTGCGCTGGAACATTTCGTAGCAGGACGTAAAATTACGCATGTATACAGACGAGGCAAGTTGCTGCTTATGGATCTTTCGATTCCTAAAGAGTATGAAAATGAACTTCCTGTTCCGCGTTCAGAGTATCCTTTGCAGCTTGCATTTCATTTAAAGATGTCTGGTAGATTGTTTGTGTATCCCCATGAAACACCACCAGCACGGCATACACGCATAATTTTTGATTTAAGCAACGGCAATCGTCTGTTCTTTGATGATATGCGTAAGTTCGGTTTTTGCCGTGCGATGGCTCCGTGTGATTTTTTAAATTGGCAGTTTTGGCAGCAGTTGGGACCTGAACCTCTTACTATTAAAACCGAAGATTTTGTTGCTTTGTTCCACTCGCGTAGAACTCGTATTAAGGCTGCGTTGCTTGATCAGAAGGTTCTGGCGGGAATAGGGAATATCTACGCTGACGAATCTCTTTTTAGAGCTGGAATTCGTCCGGATAAGCCCGCGAATGAGATTTCTAAAAAGGATCTTGGGCTGCTGCATGTAAAGATAAAAGAGGTGCTCAAACAGGCTATACTTGAATGTGGTTCGTCCATTCGTGATTATCGCGATGCTCACGGAGACGCCGGTGCGTTTCAGAATAAGTTTCTTGTCTATGGACGTACTGGCCAAGATTGTCGTGTTTGCGGGCAGCCGCTTAAGACTGAAAAAATAGCAGGGCGAACGACTGTATTTTGTGAGAATTGCCAGAAGTAGCCACCCCAAAGAGCGAGTAGTCTCTATTTGAATTCAAAAGCTCCCCCTATTCTTTAGGGGGAGCTTTTATCTTTAGTAAAAGAAAGAGGCAGTCCTGTAGAATGAATTACAGAACTGCCCCGGCGTATGAGGTGTGTATATATGTTTTCCAGCTGCCACTGGAAGAATGTGCTATGGGTGATCTTTAAATTTGTTTTCTGTAGCTTCCGAACCAGAGTGACAAGGAGTGCAGTCTTGCTTGCCTTTAGCGATAGGAGATTCTTTGCCTTTACCGTGACAGGATTCACAGTATTTAACGGAATCTTGTTTGCCGTAGAGGCCTTCAAATTTACCGTCGATTTTTGCGTTCAGAATTTCAATAGCTTTGCGGGAAACATCGGCAGTCAGACGACCACAACGCTCGGAACGAACTTTTGACTTAGCTGGAATTCCGGTGGTGTAAGACCAGCGGGAAACAGAAACGTGGCAGAGAACAGAGTGGCTTACACTTGTTGGAATTTCTTTATTTACAACGATATCTGAAGTAGGTTTGTAGATAGGGAAAGCAGTCTGTTCGTACCAGCGGAATAATTCATCAACCATGGCTTTACGCTCTTTACGACCGTAGAAGAGCGCGAAAGCGGAAGCTGCGCCGAGCAATGCGCCACAGATGGTTGCCCAGTTTGAAATACCGGACTTACCTACTTCCATCATGTGGAATGGAAAATCTTTGTATGGAGCACCGTGCTTTTCTGCCATTTGACCAACGATGGCGTAAAATGCACCGTAACAACAGCCGTAGCCTTTGTGGTAGTAACCGTCGTATCCAAAGCGTTCGCCAATTTTAGGATCAACTTTATGTGGAATCCACTCTGGGGTAACCGCAAAGTTAGATGGTGCTGCAATAGCAGGAAGAGCTGTGGCAACTGCGCCACCCACGATTACTCCTCCAACGCCTGCGATCATCTGGCGACGTGAAATATTTGACATGTTTTGTATCCTCCTCAAGATAACTCAGAACCTTTTTTTTAGCGCACTTCCAATAATACAAAATGCATGCCTGTTAAGGTTTTTTTGTAACATCTTGAATTTTAATGATTGAATGAGTGTGCCGAACGTTTAGGCTGCAAACTGACGTTAACAGTTTGCAGGGGGTGGTGTAACTTCAGGTTACACTTAGGTGACTTTTTTACAGGAAAGCAGATTGAGTTTGCTGAAGTAGGCGTGACGGATATCGATTATCCGTTGTTTTTGCTATGATTTTTGGTATTGGTTGAAAAATAAAGAACTCCCGTGTGCTTTAGAAGCATACGGGAGTTTTTGGTAGTGGAGTTACGTTCTGATTACATGCGTAGTGTAGCCTTGAGTCGCGCAGAGTTCACAAGGGATTCAAGGGCATGCACGATGTCGGGCATAAGTACGTCTGCCGCAAGCAATGCCTTGGTGCTTAGCCCCTCTGGACCGAGGATGGCTATTCCAAGCTCTGCCCGTTCAAGCATGTCTTTATCTACGTTACCGTTGCCTATGGCGCAGACGTTTTCATGACCAAGTTTTTCGATGTATGCTAGCTTTTCGTGAAGTTGGAAGGCACTGCTTACAACTTTTGTTGTGACAGGGAGATGTGCCACTTCCTGAGCAACGTTCTGGTTTGTGTCTGCAGTTACAATATGGACAGTCACTAATTGAGAAAGCATTGAAATTGCAGCTTCTACGCCATTAATAATTTTTCCGTCAAAAGCGATGGTTCCGTTGAAATCCAAAACTAGATGTTCAAATTCCATCGGTTCAAAACCGGGGATTGCAACTTTTAGCATAGAGGCTCCAAGTCGTTTCAGGGCATAAGGCTGATTGATAACACATGCAGCAATGCGAGTATCGTGAACAGCAGGTATAATGTCTAAGCGGAGTAGCCAGATAAGGGAAAGCTAAGATGCAGTGTTCCCGAAAATGTATTCCGCAGTGAAAACAAAATTATTTAGTGGCCTGTGATATTGTATTTTTTGAGTTTGTACTGCAGTAGGCTTTTAGAAATACCTAAAGATTCAGCAGCCTTTACTTGTACAAAGTTACTTCTTGCTAATGCTCTGCGAATAAGTGCAGCTTCGATTTTTTCCAGTGTGTCACTGAGGTCGAGTTGCACAGGCAACAGGTCAACAGCACTCTTTAACTGGCTTTCTTCATCACGAACTTCCGGAGGAAGGTCGTCTACAGTGATATCGGAGCCGGTTCCGAGAACAAGGCAGCGTTCGATAACGTTTTCCAGCTGTCGAATGTTACCTGGCCATTCATAGCCGGAAAGATAGTCTAGAGCTTCAACGGTAAAGTTACGTTCAGTAACATCCTGTTGTTTTGAAATTTTTTCTACAAAGTGGGTTACCAGAAGTGGAATATCTTCGCGGCGTTCACGCAGTGGTGGGATTTGCATGTGAACAACATTGAGTCGGTAGTAAAGGTCTTCACGGAAGTTGCCTTTTTTTACTTCTTCCAGAAGATCTTTGTTTGTTGCAGCAACAATGCGGATGTCCACTTCAATTTCTTCTGTACCGCCTACACGTTCAATGCGTCGTTCTTGAAGTACGCGTAGCAGCTTAACCTGCATATCATGAGACAGTTCTCCGATTTCATCAAGAAAGAGAGTGCCGGAATCAGCGAGTTCGAATCGTCCGCGTTTCATGGCAACAGCGCCTGTAAAGGAACCTTTTTCATGCCCGAAGAGTTCGCTTTCAAGCAAACTTGGGTTTAATGCCATACAGTTTACGCTGACAAATGGTGCTCCCTTACGCGGGGAGGAGAAGTGAATAGCGCGGGCTACAAGTTCTTTACCAGTGCCGGATTCACCTGTGATAAGCACCGTGGACTTACTTGGTGCTGCACGGTCGATAAGGGAAAGAACAGAGCGGATAGCGCTGCTTTTACCGATGATATTGTTACGACCGTATTGAGTTTGGAAATTCTCTGTAAGCAGCTGGTAGTTCTGTCGAGCCTGCGAAAGTTCTACAGCGTTTTGAACAGACAGAAGCAGCTCGTCATTTGAAAACGGCTTAGCAATGTAGTCAAACGCTCCAGTGCGCATAACTTCAACAGCGCTTTGGATGGTGCCAAAAGCTGTCATAATAAGAACCGGAAGACCGGGGTAGTTTTTACGAACATGCTCGAGAACTTCTGCACCGGTGATTTTCGGCATTTTCATGTCGGTAATAACAACGTCAACATCGGATTCTTCTAAAAATGTGAGTGCTGTTTGCGGATCATTGAGAGCAGTGACTTTGTATCCTGCATCAGTGAGAAGTGCTTCGAGAACAAGCAGATAGTTTTTTTCATCGTCCAGAACGAGTAAGTGCTTTTTCTTTTTCATATCTGATTACCTGCCCGGTGTTTTCAGTGGAAATTCCATAGTAACGAGTGCGCCGCCGAGGGGGGATTTGCCGAGTGTCAGTGTGCCGTTGTGGCTTTTGACGATGCTGTTAACGATTGGCAATCCAAGGCCGGTTCCGTTGTCGCGTGTGGTAAAGAACGGGTCGAGCATCTGGCTAAGATGTGCCTTATCAAATCCGCTTCCTGAGTCATGGAATTCCAGTACAGCTGTTTTTCCACGTACACCGCAGATTCGAATTTCTCCTTCACCGTCTAACGCTTGAATGCTGTTTGAAAGAACATTGTATACAGCACGATAGAGTAAGTCGCTATCGCCCTCTATAAAGAATTTTAAATTATAATCCCGTGAGACGGTTATGCCCTTAGATTCAAGCTCGTTTTCCAGGAAACCGAGAGCTTGATTTATAACAAGTGCAAGATCTACTTTATCATGCCGTGCAGGCTTAGGTTTTGCGTAGTCAAGAAAGTCCGTAACAGTCTGGGCAAGGCGTTTCGATTCATCAAAGATGACAGTCAGCATTTTTTTTGTGAAATCGTCAGTGCTGTCTCGTTTGATCATCATTTCTGCGCTGGATGAAATAATGCCAAGTGGGTTGCGTATTTCGTGCGCAATGGATGAAACCATACGCCCCATACCAGCCAACTTTTCATTCTGGTGCAGGTCGTGTTCCAGCTTTTCTTTTTCTTCAAGGCGCTTTGTTAGTACGCGTTCAGCACGTTTGATGATTGAAACAAGGATCGTAAACATCAACATGGATGAGCAAAAGATGGAGACGAAAATAAGACGCTGGAAGCGGATTACGCTCATGTAGTCTTTCGTGATGTCCTGTGTAATTTCAAGAACACCCATAATTGGAAGTTCTTCTGGCTCTTCTCCAAGCTTTCCTTCAAGACGTAACGGGTACGTCGTCCGTAATGTAAAAGAGTCGTCCGGTATTTTAAGCATGAAAAGCGCTTTAACCGGAGATACTTTTGACTCAATTTCAAAACTGTAGGTGTTTTGTTTTACGGCCTTTTGCGCGGCAATACCGGCAATGCTTTTTTTGCCTACATCATCTTTGTTGGTGGAGTAGGACGTAATCTGCTTATTGTCGTAAATACGCAGACCCTTGACGTGTAAACCGTGGATAGTGTTTTGAACGACTTGTTCAAGGCGCGCGTATTGAGTCGGGTTACGGAGCGCAATGCGTCCGTAGCCGATAATGGTAGGAAGTGTGAAACGGCGGAAAATCTGGTGGTTCAGATTTTCCGCCAGTAATAGTGCAAAGTTTTTTTGTTTTTCAATTAAGGTCTTCCGGGCTTGATCCGCAATAAATGTGGACATGAGCAGGCTTGAGATAATGATAACAATGAGCATTGCCCATGAGAGGACTCGAACAAAACCGAATGGCTTTTCGTCCTTGAAGAACCTTAACATTAAACTAGAACTCCTGAATGTCGGGCTCCCTGCCTAAGAAGTGTTCAAGCTGTTTGCTTTCTTCATCATAGCCGGAGGCTCCGAGCCGTGCATTAGCCAGTCGCTTGCCGAGTTCAACATGCGGCTGGTTAAGCGGATTTATTTCAAGCAGCCAGCCTGCAAGCACTGTTGCAGTTTCCAGCAGTGCAATAAGACGTCCGGCTTCTGTTTCTGTAGTTTTACCCACCTTAATTTCTACGAGTGGGGTTTCTGTCTGTGTGAGAGCCATACGTGAACCAAGGGCTTCTGCCTGCAATAAGGTGCCAAATTTTTCACCGCGCAGGTAGTTCCATTTTTCCGGAAGGTCATCGGCAAACGTCATGCCCTCCGGCTGGTTCGGACATGTAAGATAAAGACAGCCTTTATCTCTAGGCCCGCCAAGATACAACTGTTGGGTTGAGTGCTGGTCAGTTACGCCTTTAGCTGGAAGCGGGGTAGAACCTTTTCCGTCTTTACCAAGGCTTTCTGCCCACAGCTGTGCAAACCAGTCCCCGAAAGATGCCCATGTTGGAATATAAGTGAAGAACAAAAGAATATTGTAGTCTTCTTCCATTAGGGTCTTTGCCCATGTTGCAATTTTCCATGAAGGATGATTCTGCAGGGTGTGCTTGCTGCATTCACGCTTACAAAGGCTGTCGCCAACAGACATAGCACCATCAAGCAAAGCTTTCCAGTCAATACCAAGAAAGGCTGCCGGAACAAGCCCTACAGCGCTGAGCACTGAATAACGACCACCAAGATTGTCAGGCACAGGCATAGAGCGCGCGCCTAGTTTGTTCACTTCTTCTCGTAGATAGCCGCTATTGGCATCTGTGATGAGCATGATGTGATCAGTCCAGGCGTCGCCAAGGTGTTGTTTTAACCATTCGCGAACAACAAAGTACTGTGCAATTGTCTCAATTGTTCCGCCGGATTTTGAAATAACAACAACGACTGTTTTTTCAGTAGGTAAACATTTTAGCCATTCTTCAAATGTTCCGGCGTCAACGTTATCTGAAATCCATAAGCGTTTGCCTGTATGGTTAGGCATATCTTGCTCAGGATAAAAGGCACGTTGCAGAGCCCGTGTCCCTAGTGCGCTGCCGCCAATGCCGAGAAGGAGCATGTGGTCAAAAGATTGCAGCCACGGATCATGCTCTAAAAGCTCTTTTTCAAGCTGCTTCCGATAGGGCAGGTTGATAAAAGGCAGTTTGTTATCGTCAAGTTCTTTATACAGGTGCGTGGCGAGTTCTTCGCAGCGGGCAGCATGCCTCTGCTCGTCTTTTTGGGAAAGACGCCCGTTCCACGCACTAGTCCAGTCGAGTGTATTCGTGGTCATAAAGTATTACCCCGCTTCATTCAGATGACAATTAGGTTGCCTGGTTAACAAAAGGCAGTAGGCTGTATGATGAAGCGTAGGGAAAAAGTGAAAAGCTCAATATGATATTTATGTTACCCGAAAAGAATTCGAGCAATTTTGTTTAGAGACTCTTCGAGTGTCTTTTCATCCACGGCGTAGGAAATACGGATACAGTTATCATCGCCGAAAGCAGCACCCGGTACTAATGCAACACCGGCTTCTTCGAGTAGGTATGTACATAATGCAGCAGAGTCCGGATAGGTCTCGTTGTAAAGACGATGTACATCAGGGAAGAGGTAAAATGCTCCCTGCGGTACAGGGCATACGACATTAGGCCACTTACCGATAATGCTCATGGCAAGATCGCGACGTTTGCGGAAGGAAGCACGCATGGTGTCAACCACTTCAAAGCCACCTGTCAGAGCTGCAACAGCACCTTTTTGAGCAAAGGAGCAGACGTTTGAGGTAGATTGTCCTTGAATTTTGCTCATTGCTTTGATCAGATCAACGTGAGCCAAAACGTAACCAATGCGCCAGCCTGTCATTGCAAAACTTTTTGCAAGACCGTTAACGATACATACCTGTTCAGGGTATTTTTCCCACCAAGGAGCAAGAGAGGCGTGCTCTGCTGGTGCGTACACGAGTTGGTCGTAGATTTCGTCGGATATGATAAAGATATTATTGCTGATAGCCCATTCCGCGATAGCATCAATTTCTTCGCGGGAGTAAGCCGCACCAGTCGGGTTGGATGGAGAGTTCAATAGCAGAACTGCGGTCTTGTTGGTACGTACAGCTTCCAGCTGGTCTACTGTAATTTTAAAACCAGCTTCTGCGGAGGCTGCAACTGCCACAGGTACACCTTCTGCGAGCTGTACCATCGGTGGGTAGCTTACCCAGTATGGAGCTGGAATAATTACTTCTTCGCCTGGGTTGATAAGGCTTTGTAACAGGTTGAATAGTGCCTGCTTGCCGCCGTTTGTGATCATAGTGTGTTCAGCACGGGCTGAGGTGCCGTACATGACATTAAAGTAATTTGCTACAGCTGTACGAAGTTCTGGAAGACCCGGTACGGCACCATATCTAGTGAACCCGTCGTCTAAGGCGTGCTTGCATGCGTCGCGAATATAGTCCGGCGTTGGGAAGTCTGGTTCACCAACAGCAAGGCTAACAATTTCTTTACCCTGTGCTTTAAGCTCAAGAGCTTTTGCATTAACAGCCAAGGTAGCAGACGGTTTGAGTTGTGCGATGCGGCTTGAAGTCTTCATGCGTTGCCTCTCTCTAAAATAAAATTTATGCGTATATGGTCGGCGTAGTTATAAGCCAAAAGTATACCGAAGCAGAGAGAGGACACAGTCAGAGTAATGCTGTTGTGTATCCCCTCCGCAATAATTGCTGTTAACTTAATGCATTAAAATGCAGTGGGTTTAAACAATAATTATGATGCTTTCTAGCTTCCTGCGAAGTACCAGTTAACAACACACATGTAAACTTTTAGAACCGGTTTCTTCCTCTAGATTTTTGGCAATCAAACAAAAAAGAATATTGGAATGTAATGTACATACAAGAACCACTTATTTCATATCCTAAGGGATGTATTTCTGGATCCTTTGTCCGTCGTGTAAAACGGTTTAGCGTGGAAATTTTAGTTGAGGGTGAGTCGGTCTGGATCCACTCAAATAATACCGGCTCAATGATGGGGTTGTTAAGGCAGGGATCACCCATTTTAGCCTCTCCTGCTACGAATCCTAATAGAAAGCTAAAGTGGACACAGGAAGCAGTCGGTTTGAATATGCCATCCGGTGTGAAGTGGGTTGGTGTGAACACTCAGGCTCCTAATAAGATGCTCAAAGTTGCTTTTGAAGCTGGAAGATTGCATTGGGCAGAGGGGTATACCGTTTTCAAGAGTGAGGCAAAAGTTGGTGACAGCCGCGCTGATGGAGTATTGAAAACAGAAGATGATTCATTACCACCTCTATGGATTGAGTGTAAAAACGTAACCATGGTGGAAGATGACGTTGCTTGTTTTCCTGACGCGGTGACTGATCGCGGGCGAAAGCACCTTAACAATATGATCAACCTTGTGAAACAAGGGCATCGCGCAGCATTCTTTTATCTTGTTCAGCGTCCAGACGGACATTGTTTTGCTCCGGCTGATGTAATTGACCCGGCGTATGCAGATTTGTTCTATCAGGCTCTTGAACTCGGCGTAGAGGTCTATCCGTACAGGGCAACCGTTACAGAAGCTGGTATTGAGCTTGGCGAATTGCTTCCGGTTAACCCTAAAGCATTTTAATAGGACAGGGCTGTGTAGATTTTATTAAGAGATTGTCTTTGATTTCTGCAAAATACGTCACAGCTGTGAAATTTGAATTCCAACAGTGTCACCTTCTGTAAATATGGCGGTGAAGCTATACGCTGTAAGTTTTGTGTCTTCTACCTGAAGAGAATATTTTACGTAGTGCCCGCCAAACTGCACGCGGGTGATTAGAGCTGTTGAACCTTGCGTCAGAGTAAGTTGTTCCGGTCTAACAATGAAATAGTCTCGGCCTTTAGGGATTGTTGAAGCGGGTAGACTGAGGTTGTTGCATAATTCGGGTGTCAAAATGTTTACTGGACCTAGAAATCGTGCCACTTCAATGGATTTTGGAGAGTTGTAGAGTGCGGATGGATTGTCGAATTGTTCCAGTTTGCCATTGAGCATGATGCCGATTTTGTCTGACATCGCGAAGGCTTCTTCCAGATCGTGGGTAACGCTGACAGTTGTAATACCGAATTCTTTTTGTGTGTCGCGAATAAATTCTGCTGTTTCGAGTTTTAGGTTGCGATCAAGGTTTGCAAATGGCTCGTCTAGCAACAACACTGCCGGATTTACGACCATAGCTCTGGCAATAGCAACTCGTTGCTTTTGCCCTGCTGAAAGTTGCGCAGGGTATTGGTTGCTTTTGTCAGAAAGATGGAAAAACTCAAGAATGGTGTTGACGCGTCTTGTAATTTCAGCAGCAGGCAGTTTTCGGGCTTTTAAGGCAAACGCGGTGTTTTCAGATACTGTAAGGCTCGGAAACAACAGGTAGTCCTGAAACACCATAATGACGGGGTTATCTTTGGATGGTGGTGTTTCAAAGGTGATTAAACCGCTATCTTGTTCTTCGAGCCCAGCGAGGATACGCAGCAGGGTTGTTTTTCCTACTCCAGAAGGGCCGATGAGAGAAACAATGTCTCCTTTGTCCACTGAAAATGAGATACCGGAAATCACAGGCTTTCCGTTATATTTCTTACATAATGAATCTATTGTAAAAACCATTCAATATTGTCCAGATAACGTTCAATTGTTCTAAATGTAGCGTTGTTTTTGAGCACTCGATCTTGTTGTGTGTACTCATACCACGCCATATAGCACCACGATAATCCCCTAAGGATAATTGTTTTTTCCAATATTCCAGTGAGAAGAGAAAGTTCTTCAATGGGGTTTTCTAGACCTGCATGTTCCTTGTATCGTGAAAGGAAATGAAGTCTGTGCTCTTGTGTCGCAATGAAGTCAGTTTTCCATAGCGTTGTTGTAGGAACAATAAAATGCCCAAGATCCTGATAGCGGCTTGAAACAACCGCTTTTTCCCAGTCTACAAGATGTGCCGTGTTGTTTTCTCTGTTAATAATAAAGTTACCGGAATTCACCTCGGTATTTACAATTATCTGGGGTTCTGCCGCAAAGGCAGCTGCATATTCTTCCCCCAGTTTTCTAATTTCATTGCTGTATACTTCAAGTTTATGGCGAATCTCTTTTTTAGGGTGAGCATTGAAGCGTGCAAGTAGTCCGAGTGATTCAGTAACAATGTCGGTAACTGGGTTCTGTTGATATATGAATTTGTTTTGTTCTGGCACTGGCTGTGTATGAACCGTAGCGAAGATTTTGGCGGTATAGTCCAGGTCTTGGGCGTAATCCAGTGGAGTCCCTGAAAGGAATTCCATGAGCAACACACCATGGTTAAAGGCTGGATCAAAATTACCGGCTTTTGCATCATAGAAATATGGAATTGGTGTAACTGAGGAATTTTTAAGTGCGGAAAGTACGTTAAATTCGTATCCGATTTGTTTTGCTCCTAGCCCGAGCTGACTTCCGTGGTTGATGCGGAACACAAAAAATTTTCGATGAAAGGTAGTTTCTTGAGTGGTGGCGGTAACTATCCAGTTTTCATTATATTCACCGGCTGCAAGAAAGGATACGTCTGCAATGCTTCGGCATTTTAGTTTTTCAAGCCAATTGGAAGAGTGCAGGTAGCGGGCAATGATGTTCTTTTTATTCATATGAATTGTTTTGTATTATGTCTGGTTACTGTGTGCGGAATTATAACAGAAAAAGTGGTTAGATGTGAAAAATACATTTATCATGGAAAAGTAGTTGGTTACATTGTGTACTTGTCTAGGAAGATCCCCCCTACTTCTTTTGGTATATATATTCCAACCTTTCTGTAAGTTATTTCCAACATTCGAGTAATAATATGCAAGAAATTCAAAAAGAAGCACTCGTGCAAAAAATGCACGCGGAAGTTGGTCGTTTGAAGCAGGAAGTTGACAGGCTGAGAGAAATTACTAAGCCCGTTGCGCCAGACGACTCTATCGGCAGGCTTTCACGTATGGATAATATTGTGAATATCAGCGTGAATAGGGCAGCGTTATCAAAAGCAGAATCACGATTAGCAGGGCTGGAGTACGTTCTGCGTAATATTGATGATCCAGAGTTCGGCTACTGCATGGAGTGTGGTGCACCAATTCCACATGCTCGTTTGATGGCGATGCCGGGAGCTACGCTGTGTGTTAAGTGCGCAGAATAGAAAAGATATAAAAATGACTATAGCCGCGCATCAGACCCCTCTGATGCGCGGCTATTTATCTGCTGCGGGGACAACAGATTCCTTAGCCAGTGGCATGTACCAAAAGCGAGTTGAACCGGGTACATGGTTACAGCATCTTTTCATCTTGGCTGCACTCCTTTTCCATGAATGGAACAGAAAGCACCGTGAACGGTCTATGGTTAGACTCATTCAGGGGGATTCTTTTCTTATGCCTTTTTTATGCGTTACTAAGATGCCTCTAACTGGGAGAGAGCTGTATAGATCCGTATGATATTTTTTTGATGTAATTTAGCTTAGATAGAATTTAGAGGTGATAACTTATAGATTCGATGTGTCTCGTACGTTTGTTTATGGTAATTTCATGATCAGATTAAAACATTCAAAGTATTTTGGGGGAAAGTACATAATGCTTTATTCTGTTGAAGAAATAGACAAAGAGCATGATCTGTATGAGGCGACTGTGGCAATGCGGTGTGTGGACTTGTATCCGGTTGGGAGAGTTACCCGCTCCTATATTCAGGATGAGTTAGAAGATAGGTGCATCTTACTGGTTGCCTTAAAAAATAGAAAAGTACTTGGATGTGGAAGATTGAGCCTGCAAAGTGAAATCGCAGAGATTTCGCACATTGTAGTTGGAGAGGAATATCGTTTTACAGGCGTTGGCACATCCTTAATGCATAAATTTCTTCAGCGATCAAAAGAGATGGGGGCAAAGAAAATCCATTTGGAGTCTACTCCGGAAGCCGTTCCTTTTTTTAAACGATTCGGTTTTGTGATTGTTGGAAAACCAAAGAAGTTAGAGATTCTTGATTTGCCTGCTCTGGATATGGAGTGCGAACTTTAGATATTTAGCCTTTGAATTGAGTTGGCAAAAAGATAGGAGCTCCCTTTCTCTGTTCAGAAAAGGGGGCCTTTTTTTGTGGCTGGAGTATCTTAAAAAGGAACAAGCATGGATAGTTGTACGGGCTATCCATGCTTGTGGTGTCCCCTCAGAGACCTTAGTTGTGGGAAAGGTCAATGAAGTTCCGTTAGGCGATTTAATTGTGTGTTGGTTTGTGAGACCGCGTACTACATACCATGTTAGCACTTTTCCCCCAAGCACTATCGATGGATTTGGGCAGTTCTAGTGAAGTTTATAATCAAAATAACAGGGGCTAACGATTTTTTGGGCTTTTTTGGCATGATAACGCATAGGGAAGATTAGGAATTATATTTTACAATATCGACTTAGGTCGAGCTCAGCAGAAATCGTTTGAAGAAACTCAGTAGATGTAAATGGAGCTGGGATAAAACGCGCAGCACCGCTGCGCAGAGTATTCATGATGTATCCGAGAGATAGTACTTCACCCATAACAATAACTGGTGTTGCAGCGTTATACGTAGTTTCTTGAAGGATCGACATGAATTCTACTGCCGTCATTTTTTGTGGTGGGGTGTCTTCAATAATCGATTCAGCGACAATGGCATCAAATTTTGAGGCTTCCAATGCAGTGAGAGCAGACGAGAGACTGTCGCAACAGGTGGGAATATAGCCTGTTGCACTAAGAAGCAGTAACAGCCGAACCTGCTCTGCGAGAGAGCTTGTGATGATTAGTATTGATTTCGCCATATGTGTTCCTTCTTTTGTAGAGAAGATAATTATATGGCGTTGTTGCTAACAGGTAAAAGGGTATAGTGTAGATAATAAGCCCCTGATGTTTACCATCAGGGGCTTTTGACGGCTGTCGTAAAGCCTGAAGCGTGAATTCAAAAAAGTCTCTGTGCCCGCTTTAATCGCAGTCAAGAGGGGATCTCACTAGTTGGGAACTAGGAGGGAAGCTCATAAATAATTAAGGTTATTGCAACTCGAAAAAGCGGATTGCATTGTTGCCGCAGGTTGTCCAAAGTTCTTCGACTTCCATATCGAGTTCTTTGGCAATGAACTCTGCTGTAAAGACTGTGTATGCAGGCTCGTTGCGTTTGCCGCGATATGGAACTGGCGTAAGGTACGGGCAGTCGGTTTCAATAAGCATGCGATCTCGCGGAATTACTTTGAGTGCCTCGCGTGCTTCTTCGTTTTTAGGGTAAGTAACCGTGCCAGGAATTGAGAGGTGCCATCCATTTTTAATGATGCGTTCTGCAAGCTCTGCATTGCCGCCGAAGCAGTGCCAGAGTACTGGATAGTCTACAAATCCTTCTGCTTCCAGAACATCAATGGTGTCTTCTGCTGCGTCTCTAGAATGAATAATAACACGGGTGTTGAGCTCTTTTGCAAGATGCAGTTGTTTGATGAAAATGTTCTTCTGTTCTTCGCGTGGGAAGTGATCCCAGTAGTAGTCCAGACCTATTTCGCCGATCCCGCGTAACCTGTTGTCTTCAGAGAAGGCAGCACGCATGGCATCAAGTTCGGCTTCTGTACATTGATCTACGTGACTTGGATGTGTGCCAAGAATAAAGAAAACTTCGTCATGATTTTCAAAGAGATGACGGTTGTTCTTCCATGCCTCGTGTCCGAGGAATACGTTGCAGATGTAGCGTACTCCGGATTCTTTAGCGCGGTCGAGTACCTCTTCGATATCAGAGGAGAAAGGCGGAAGGTCGAGGTGTGCGTGGGATTCTACGCCAGTGTATGGCAGCTTGAGACTTTGTGGCAAAGGTGCCGGTTTGGAATTTTTCTTTTTACCCATTGAAATATATCCTGCTGGAAACTGGCGATGGCCAGTCTTAATGTTCTTCGAGCTGCTGATTATGATAGCCTTGAAGCTGTCTGTCTATAGAAATGAGAAAAGGGTGGAGCATAGGCACCACCCTTTTGTGTTAATGTAGTTTTTGAAACTATGCAGTCTGCTGTTGACGGCGCTCATCAATCAATTCAATTGCACGCTGTGCCAGCAGGGTTACTTCCGGTTTGGAAACCTGCATGTCTGCACCTACGGACTCACCTTTATGGCGGAGTTTATCCGTGATGATTGAAGAGAACAAGATAACTGGTAACTGCTTAAGGACAGGGTCTTCTTTAATTGATTTACAAAGAGAGTGACCGTCCATTGCTGGCATTTCAATGTCTGATACAATTACCTGAACGTAGTCGGTAAGTGGTCTGTTGCTCTGTTCTGCAATGGTCTTGAGCTGACACAGTCTTTCCCACGCTTCTCTGCCGTTGGTATGTGCCTCAACTTGGAAGTTGGCTTTTTCCATCAGGTCGGTGAGCATTTCACGGATAAGGCCGGAGTCGTCTGTGATCAGAGCACGGCGACTTTCGCCGTTTTCCCAGTCGATAGCATCATCGAGTTTGAGTGCAAGATCCGGATTCAGGTTCGCAACAATTTTCTCAAGATCAAGCAAGAAAATGATGCGGTCGTTAATCTTAACAACGCCTGTGATGGACTGGCTGCTTAAATTTGCTACGTAGCCGCTTGGCGGTTCAACCTCTTCCCAGCTGATGCGGTGAATGCGGTTAACGCCGGATACCTGGAATGCGGTACATACGTTGTTGAATTCAGTTACAATAACTTTTGGTGGTTCTGTTTCCTCACGGTGTTTACCAAGCCACATTGAAAGATCCACAAGCGGGATAACCTGTGAACGCAGGTTGAATGCGCCCAAAATGCAGGAATGACCACTTTCAGGAAGTTCTGTTACTGTAGGCATTCTGATAATTTCGAGTACCTTGGCTACGTTTACTCCGTAGTATCCTCGGTAGCTTGTGCCGTCTATTTCGACTTCGTCGAGGAAAAATTCAACAATTTCCAGCTCGTTAGTGCCGGATTCTAAAAGTATGTTTGTCTGCATGTCGTTCTCCGGTGCGTAGTTCTAGTTCGCGCAGACCAGTAAAAGCATTTTTTACAGCTTGGTAAGGAATTCTTCCGTAGCATCAATAACAGAACGCGGGGTTGAAGCACCGGCGGTGAGCCCTACCACTTTCATGCCTTTAAAATCAGAAGCAGAAAGTTCTTCCGATTTTTCAACATGGAAAGTGAGGCACCCTTGTGCACGGGATACATCCGCAAGTCTGCGTGTGTTTCCACTGTTGTAGCCCCCAACAACAACCATTGCATCTACCTCTTGTGCAATTGCAATAGCTTCTTGCTGTCTCTCTCTTGTTGCGTTGCAAATAGTATTAAGTACCTGAAGCCGTTCAGCCAGCTGTGTTTGAAGATACTCATCTATGCGGGCAAATTCCTCTCTGTCCTGTGTAGTCTGCGCAGCGAGGCAATAGTCTATATCGGCAGAAAGTGGAAAATTCTTGAGCTCCTCAAGTGAATTAAACAAAAATGCTCTATCACCAGCGTAACTCATAAGCCCACGCACTTCAGGATGGTCTTTTTCTCCGTATAACAGGAGAAAACATCCTTTGCTGATCATGCTGTGGATACCAAGCTGAGCACGTTTTACTTTGGGGCAGGTTGCATCAACAACATCTTTGCATGCTTTGGTTAATGTTGTTTCGGTTTCTCTCGGTATTCCATGTGCCCGAATAACAACGCGTTCATTTGCATCGGCTTCTTCTGCATTTTTGAGGCAGCGCACATTTTGTTTTTCGTACCGCTCAAGAACTTGTGGATTGTGAATAATCGGTCCCAAAGTCGCAATTTTTGCGTCGTGCTTTTCCACTTCGGCGTCGAGTTTTTCCAACGCCAGTGAAACTCCGAAACAAAAACCAGCTGTTTTGGCTCTACGTACTTCCATGTTTACTCCGATGTATCCTGCATGCTGATGGTTTCTGAGATGCTATCCAGATCAACCGCTTCGCAGCGGGTGAAAAATTCTTCAATAACTGCATCCAGTTCTTCCCAGTCGGTGCATGTGGCAAGTCTCTGACGCAGGGCTTTTGCCCCTTTGAATAACCGCACATACCGTGGAACAAAGGTACGCATTTTAAAGAGTGCGCTGCGCTCATTGGTGTATTCGCGTGCAAGCTCTTTGTGGCGCTGGATGAGGTGCATAGTTTTAAGTGGGTCAGGACGCTTGAGAGTCTCGCCTTTGTAAAGCGTAGTGTACTCGTCAAAAATAGCAGGGTTGCCAATGGCACCTCGTGCAAACATAACAGATGCTGCACCGGTTTCTTTGACGCATCTCACACCATCTTCAGGTTCCAGTAAATCACCACTGGCAATAACAGGGATAGATACAGCGTCTACAATTTCTTTGATGGCAGACCAACGGGCTGTTCCGGAGAAGCCCTGCGCGGCAGTACGCGGGTGCAGGGTTAACCAACCCGCACCGGCATCTTCAAGCCTGAGTGCGAGTTCTTTGAAGACTTCCTGATCAGAATCAACGCCAAGGCGAAACTTAAAGCCGACTTTACCTTTGTCAGCGATGCTGATCATTGCTTTGGCAACTTTTACAGCGTTATCAATGTCGCGCATCATGGAAGATCCGCAACCTTGTTTGAATACTTTGCGGACAGAGCACCCCATGTTCAGGTCAAACCAAGTATAGCCGGCTTTTACCAGTGGCTCCATAGCGTGTGACATGATTTCTGCATCGTTTCCAAAAAGTTGGAAGACGGCAGGAGCTTCTTTTTCTGTTGTCTCAAGTAGCTTATGGGTGTTGTTGCTTTTGTAGTAGAGCCCCTTGGCGCTAACCATTTCAGAGCACACAACAGCTGCACCGAATTCTTTACACAAGAGTCTGAAGCAAAGGTCAGAGTATCCGGCAAGCGGCGCAAGCCAAGGGCGTTCCGGACTGATGTTTAAGCCCGTATTGTCAGTATACTGCATAGATGTAGTACCGTTTTGAAATTTTTTTTATGAGCATGATACAGTCGCGCGGTAACGTGCGTTGCACTCCGGATTATGCGCGCAGATCAAGTCCCCTGCGTTGTGCAGGTATCTCTTTGAAGATTAAAGACAGGATGTCGTGCGCTCCTGCAGGCAGTTCGGAAGTGCCGAGACAGGTACAGTTCGAAGAAGTGGAGGTTGCTCGAGAGGTGTTGTTACCTGCTTTACAATTTTTATCAAGCAGGAGTCGATATGCGAAAGAAACAGGATTGGTGGACAGGTTCATTTGACCCGTTGTGAGAACGTGCTGTGCACCATGTAATATAATACCGGCCGTGACGGTGCAAATATTGTTTTCCGGCTTGGAAATGAGCAGTTCCACACCTCTTCCCGACGGCATTAACCAAGGTATGTACTGAAAGGTACCGTGTCCAGATGCAGTTATCATTTGTTGTACGCTGGAGTGTAGACGCATGACACGGGTGAACTGGTCTAGGGCAGCAGAGGTGCATGTCAAAAAATTGATAAGTGCAGAACGGTATGTCGCAATCGGTTCGTTTTCAGGTGTGGTGAGGGCGTTCCAAAGAGAATTGGATAGCAAGGTGTCAAGCTTATCTCTTTCGGTTAGATATGACCGGATGTAGTCGCGGAGGAAAAAGGAGCCGCGCGGGTCTGTCCCATGTTGTAGCTGACGAAGAAGAATAGAAGGCTCAAGGGAGAGAATAAGAAATTCCATCCACTGTCCTGGTTCAGGCATGGTCTCTACTTGTGCCAGTAGCTCCATATCTCCGATGAGAACCCATGCAAGGCCCTCCTGTTCCACACGAAGCATTCTGCCCTTGAGGAGTTGTCCCACCTTAACTTTGCGCTTGAAGATAGCGCCTCTGCTGGTTGTGGTAGATGGCTGATTGCCGCCGTAAGGATTACTGTTTCGGGAAATACGCATGGTATACCTGACCTGATAGGTGAAGGCAGTACTGCCTTGGATGTACTACCTCGGAGCGGCTTAAACTTTAGTCAGCTTCCATAAGAATCAGCTCAACCTCATCAATGGAAAGGTTGGTTGCTTTTGCAAGCTGAGGAACAGTCTGCCCTTTCTTGCGGCCGGTCAAGATCAGTTCACGCAGGAACTGAGGAGAACGACTGACAGCTTCTGCCTGTTCTAAAAGGGTACGCAGTTCCTGTGCACGTGCTTCAAGCTGTGTTTCAAGTACTTGGAGCTCTTGCTGACGTTTAGCGAAGGAATCAACGATTTCCTGCTCCAGCTCAGCGTTGAAATGCATTTTGGCGACTAAAGATTCTTGTCCTGCCTGCATGGAGGTTAATAGGGCTTCGCTCTTACGCAGACGCATATAAAAGACGATAAGAAGAACCAGTAACAGTAGCTCGGAGCCACTGATAATAAGCAAAAAAAGTTGGGAAAATGTCATTACTATACTTTGGTGTCAATAATTTTGCCTTGCCAGGCGCTTACGGAAGTAGGGTTTGTTCCAATGTCTTCTTCCGGCTCTGACTCATGTTCACTGCCGGAGGAAAGGAACTGATTTTGCTGCCCGTGGCCGTCTTCGTCAACATCAAAATGAGTTTGTTCTGTGGACTGTGTTTCGGTCACGTGGTCGCGGGCGAGTTCACCACCCCTGCGAGCGGCATCCCGGGCTGTTGCCTGTTGCCGTTCGGGACGCGATTTTTCCTGCTCGGCAATTTTCTGCACGCGTCCCATCTGCTGAAGTATTAATGGTATATCAGTTTCTATGGACATAGTTATTTTACCAGATAGTTTTCAATAAAGACATCCTTGAACTGTCCATGTCCCATGTATTGGTTCACAACCGTCAGTAAATCAGACTTAAGCAGCTGCACATTTTCTTTGTCAGAAAGGAACTTCAGATCCTTGTTGCGCAGGTAGTAGAAGATTGCATCGCGAAGCGTTACCTTTTTGTTCTTTGCTTCCCATGCAAGCTTTTCATTATCGGTGAAAACGGCAAATTTGCAGACAAGGAAACGAATTTCTTTCTTGTTGTCACGCTGTTCAACCCAGAATGGTTCCCACGTCACGTCAAATTTATCTTTTTGAACAATCGGTGGTGGGTCGTATTTGCCTTTTTCTTTTTTAACAACCCGCTTAACAGGTCTTGGGACATCTTGTGGTTGTAGCATGTTCCAGCCCACCGCAATAAGGGCAATGACAAGCAGACCGAGCCCACCGAACATGAGCTTACGTTTACGTTTGCGCGCAGCATCGGAAGCCGCTTCAAACTCGGCTGGACTGGAGAAGGAGTCAACGTCAGTAGGCGTGGCATCATCGAATACCTGCTCTTCTTCCTCATCCTCGTCATCCATCAAAAACGGCGCGTCATCAAGATCAAGCTCTACCTTGTCGTCCTTGTTTGGCATCATGGAGCCTGGTGTAGAAAGAGTATCCATGTCTAGTTGAGCCTTTTGAATGCCGGCGCTGCCGGGTCTGTTGGTTGGGTCATTTGCCATCTGTTACCTAGTCTGCGGTTTGTGGTTTATACCACTAAAACAAGGCAATCCGGCAGAGGAAGACAACAAGCACGGTATTGAGCATGTAGTAATTTCCTAAACCGGAATGCATTATTTCTATGAGCAGTAAGCAGTTACGGGAAAATCTTGTCGATTTTCTGCTTCATGATTTCTGCTGTGAACGGCTTTACAACGTAGTTGGAAACTTTTGCCTGAACAGCTTCAATGATGTTTTCCTGCTGTGCTTCTGCAGTAACCATTAAGAATGGCAGGTCTGCAAACTCTTCGCTGCCGCGAACTTTTCTAAGCAGTTCAATACCGGTCATCTGTGGCATGTTCCAGTCAGAAATAATAAATTCGATACGGTCTTTGTTAAGAACTTCCCATGCAGTAGTTCCATCATCTGCTTCTACAATGTTGGTAAAGCCAAGTTGACGAAGAATGTTTTTAACAATTCGTCTCATAGTAGAAAAATCGTCCACAACAAGCACACGCATATTTGGATCAAAGCCCATGATAGACTCCTTCAGTCTTTATAGTCCGCTGTCTTTTCCATGCACTGCATAAAAATTATTACGCAGTTTTAGTAACGCCTGAGAGTGCAACTGTGAAATGCGACCCTCAGTTACCCCCATAACCTCTGCTGCTTCACGCATATTGAGATCGTCGCTATAGTAGAGGGACAATACCAATTTTTCTCTAGGTGTCAATTGTTCAACTAGTTGTGAAATCTGGTATAATGTCTCTTTTGAAGCAGTTTTCTTAAAGGGCTGGCTGTCTGCGTCACTTAACTCATCGGCAGAAACAGTGTCTTGTATTAGATCTAAATTCAGACACAATTGACTTTGCAGGGCAACAAGCCCTTCGCGGACTCCGGCTCTGTCGAGTCCGGTAGCCTGCTGCAGCTCTTCTTCAGTGGCGGAACGTCCTTTATCGTTTTCCACCTGTTGCATGGCTTCTTCGATTTGTCTTACGCGTTGGCGTAAGCTTCTAGGGAACCAGTCAAGGCGTCGTAATTCGTCAAGCATTGCGCCGCGGATGCGGTTTTCTGCGTAGGTATCGAATTTGATGCCCATTTCCGGCTTAAACTTGCCCAACGATTCCATGAGACCAAGCGTACCCGCACTGATAAGTTCACCAAGCTCCACATTTTTAGGGAGCTTCACTTTCAGACGTGATGCAAGGTATCGAACCTTAGGCGCGTAGTGACGGACCACATTTTCTTGTTCGTGGTCGGACATAACGGCCCAGGCCTTCTCGCCGGACTCCAGTAACTCCCAGGCATTACTGCTGGAAGAGGAGTTTTTTCCAGAAAAACTTGATATTTCCATCAAGATTCGCAGATATTTCCCAATTTTGAATCTTGTCTGCAAGTTTGCCGATAGCTTGGCAAACAGGAGATGCAGGATTCTGTTGACAGACAGGACGTTGAGCCACAATAGCTTTACGTACAGCTGGATCGCGCGGCAGGAAGCCAGCGTAATCCAAAGAAACACCGGATAGGAAGTGATCACAGGCAGAGTACAGGCGGATAAACATTTCTTTAGCTGCTTTTTCAGAAGCAGCCATGTTCACAACAACCTTGAAGTGCTCAACACCGTGGTTCAACTTCATTACTTTAATGAGGGAGTACGCATCGGTCAGTGAGGTTGGCTCTGCTGTAAGCACTACAATGCGCTCTTGTACTGCAAGGTTGAAGTACAGAACGTTATCGTTGATACCTGCACCGGTATCAACAATAAGAAAATCTACTTTATCTTCGAGGCTGTCCATTGACTCAAGCAGGTCAAGTTTTTGGCCGGTGGAAAGGGTTAACATTTCACCGATGCCGGAAGATGCTGGTAGAATATCAAACCCATACGGGGTTGAGTACAGAATGTCGGAAAGGGCAACCCCTTCGCTGAACAGGTGAAAGAGATTTCGCTCGGGCGTAAGCCCTAGCAAAACATCTACGTTTGCAAGCCCCAAGTCTGCGTCCAACAAAACAACTCTTTTGCCTTTTTGCGCTAATGAATACGCAAGGTTAACAGAAAGGTTTGTTTTGCCTACTCCTCCTTTACCGGAGGTTACAGACAGGACAAGAGGAAGGTTGCCACTCATGGTTCTATTATCTCCAATATGCCATTAGGCATTCTGGTGAATTGTATATTCGCCGGGAAGCTGGTTCTTAAAAATGAGTCTCCACAACATTACGTCTTGAGCCGGAGTAAGTGTGCCCTTAAGTCCGGAACCGTATGAGAAGGCTGAAATAGGGAGCCCTGTGGAAACAGCTGTATTGATTATCGTACCGAATGTACAAGCTTCGTCGATCTTAGTCCAGACAATGCTACCACCCTTTACTGCACGATATTTTTCAATCGTTGCAGTTAGTTGCTTGTTGCTGGCCGTAGGTGAAAGAACTCTGTGGAAAGTGTTTTCGCGAATAGCATGCAGGCCGAAGTGTTCAATTTGCTCTTTGAAAGAGTCGCGCAACCCAAGTCCCGGCATATCAATGATGATGCGGTCATAGCTTTTTGCAGCGTCCCGTATTGTATTGGCGAAAGTGATACTGTCGCGAATTTCGTAGTATCCCATGTCACAAAGCTGTGCGTAGTGACGCAACAGTAACCTGCCGTTACCACGGGAACAATCTGCATTGATAAAGCAAATGCGCATTGTCTGATTTTGCTTACGCAGTTCCAGTGCCATTCGAACAGCAGCGCTGGTTTTACCTACGCCAAATGGACCTACAAAGGTGTGCACACGGCCTTTCCATTCGTTCCCCCATGGTTTGAAGGTGATTTGATCGCCAAGTGGGGTGAGGATGGACATGCCTGCATCGCTTTTAAGCGGACGCAGAAGCCGAAGGATAACGGAATCTTCAACGTCATGACGCTGGAGATGTTCCAGTGCAAGACGCTGACGGGGGGAAAGCTTGTGCAGCTGAAGACGAGGCTTAACGAGTTCCGTAATGTATCCTTTAAGCTCTGACCATTCTTCATGCCAGCGTCCCCAGCCAGAAGGAGCTGCATAATCCTGAGTTTCCGCTTCCTGAATTTCATCTACCGCACGTTCAACACCGGCAGTAATCTGACACCAGCGTCTATCTGCATCTTTTCCTTCCTGCTTGGAAAGGATTACTGCCTCTTCGCCCATTTCCTGTTTAATTTGGGCGAGTACGGAACGAGTTGTCTGTCCTGAAAAAGTTTTTACCTGCATAATTAGATTCCTACATTACCAACAGTGTTCAAACGAATGTCTGCAGGTATTTCTGCTTGGGAGATAACCGGAATGTTCGGGATAAAACGCATGATCAATTGAGAAAGATGCGGGCGTACCATCGGTGAGGTCAGGATAACTGGCTGACCGTCTGCTACGACTGCATTTTCTACAGCTGAGTTTACGGCCTGAATCACATGTTGTGCAGTGGCTGGGTCAAGAGCAAGGTATGCTCCGCCCTCTGTCTGACGGATGGATTCAGAAATGGTTTTTTCCATATTTGGATCCAGCATAATGATCGGGAGTGTATTTTCCTGATCCATGTACGGTCTAACAATTGTACGGGCTAAACGTTCACGGACATACTCGGTGAGTACATCAGGGTTCTTAACGCTTGTTCCGTAGTCCGCGAGGGTCTCAACAATGGTAAGGAGGTCGCGGATTGAAATATTTTCTCGAACGAGGTTTTGCAGAACTTTCTGCACAACACCCAGTGTAAGTACATTCGGTACAAGTTCTTCCACTGCTTTCGGAGCATGCTTAGCAAGGTTATCCAGCAGAGACTGTACTTCCTGACGACCAAGGAAGTCGGCAAGGCTGCGTTTGAATACCTCGGTAAGGTGCGTTGCAATAACGGTGGATGGGTCAACAACAGTGTACCCTGCAAGAACTGCTTCCTCTTTTTGTGCTTCAGGTACCCACAGAGCAGGCAGGTTGAATGCCGGTTCGCGGGTTTCAATGCCTTTAATGGAGTGGCGGGCATCGCCCGGGTCCATAGCGAGGAAGTGGTCGATGAGAATTTCAGCTCCTGCCATCTCGTTGCCTTTAATGAGTACAGTGTACTGCCCAGGTTTGAGTTGCAGGTTGTCACGCAGATGCAGGGACGGAACAATGACACCCATGTCCAGCGCAAACTGTCTGCGGATTGTTCTGATGCGGGAGAGCAGGTTGCCGTCCTGTGCTTCATCAACAAGCGGGATAAGGCCGTAACCAACTTCCAGTTCCAGAGCATCTAAAGGAAGAAGGGATTGTACTGCTTCTGGAGTATCCAGTGCTTCCTGTGCGTTTTCTCCGCTCGCATTTTCTCCAGGAGCGCTAGCGCCGGTGCGTTCGGCAACGTCTGCGCTTGCGTTTGATGTTAAGCGTGCAATAACAAACATGCAGACCGCGAAGAAGGAGAATGCGATGAACGGCATACCTGGAACCAGAGCGAATACAAGAAGTACGCAACCAACAAGGTTGAGTGCTTTAGAGTTGAATGTAAGCTGACCAATGAACTCTTCACCCATTTTCGCTTCAGCAGCAGCACGGGATACGATGATACCGGCAGCGGTGGAGATAATGAGGGAAGGGATGGTGGATACAAGGCCGTCACCAACGGTGAGTAAGGTGTAAGTGGAGAGTGCATCGCCCCATGACATGCCGTTTTGGAAAACAGCAATCAGGATGCCCGCTGTAATGTTAACAATAGTAATGAGCAGGCCAGCCATTACGTCACCTTGAACGAACTTACCGGCACCGTCCATCGCACCATAGAAATCAGCTTCTCGACGGATGGTTTCGCGGCGCATGGTAGCAGTTTTTTCGTCAAGAAGACCTGCGTTCAAGTCTGCCTCGATAGCCATCTGCTTACCCGGCATCGCATCAAGGGTGAATCGGGCTGCAACCTCAGCGATACGTGTTGTACCGGAGGTAATAACCATTTTGTTCAGGATAAAAAGAATTGCGAAGATTACGATACCGATAACGTAGTTGCCGCCTACAACGAATTGTCCGAAGGATTGAATAACATTACCGGCTGCGTCTGGTCCTTCACTGCCGTGCAGCAGGATGAGACGGGTTGTTGCCACGTTAAGTGCAAGACGGAACAAGGTTGTTACCAGAAGCAGAGTCGGGAAAATGGAAAATTCCAGCGGTGATTTGATGAACATGGATGTTACGAGCACCAGTAACGCCAATGAGATGGACATGCTGAGCATGACATCCATAAGCAGGGTAGGGATAGGGATGAGCATCACAAAAAGAATGAGCACCACACCGCCTGCAAGGAGGATATCTCCGTGCTTTGAGAAGCGATCGTAATTGATTGTAGAAGCGTTTGCGCTGGCAGCCATATTTCCGACACCTTTTTCGAAGAGTTGTATAACGCCTGAGTAAAACCAGTTGTTCTTTTAACCTACTGTTTTTGCTTAAACTTGTTGAGTGAAGCCAGAATGGAAGCTACCGCTTTGTAGAGGTCTTCCGGAATTTGGTCACCCACCTTTACTGATTTATACAAAGCCCGTGCCAGAGGAACGTTTTCTCGAAGAGGAATATCGTTTTCTTTTGCTATTTCTCTGATTTTCATAGCAATATTGTCTGCGCCCATAGCGACAACAATTGGCGCAGGAGCTTCCATTGCGTTGTAACGCAGAGCTACAGAGATGTGAGTCGGGTTTGTGACGATAACGTCTGCTGTAGGAACATCTTGCATCATGCGTTTTTGGGACATCTCGGCCATTTTTTGACGCTGCTGAGAACGAACTTTCGGATCACCTTCAGCCTGTTTGTGTTCGTCTTTTACCTCGTCTTTGGACATCTTAATGTTTTCTTCGTAATCCCAGCGGGAGTAGAAGTAGTCCGCGAGCGCAATGAAGATCATGGCAAGAGTTGCGTACAGGGACACTTTGAAGACAAGCCCGAGCATATATTCAGCTATGCCTTCCGGTGTTGCGTTGTAGAGGAGAATGAAGTTGTCCATCTCGTCTGTAATAACAAGGTAAGGTGCAATGCCGATAACAGCTGCAAACGCGATACTTTTAATGAGTCGGACGAGCGTCTGCATGGAAAGAAACATGTTTTTCATGCCCTTGATCGGGTTGAATTTGTTCCATTTCGGTTTAAATACTTTCATCGTCCACAGGTGGCCTACCTGAACACGCATGGATATTCCGGCAAAGAAAAATAGAAATAGAAAAATAGGGGCGAGTATGATTACGAGGTCAAATGCCATTGTGTTAATGAAGTTAATGGCAGATTTCATGGTCATGTCGAGCGTGGCGTCAAATGTGTAACAGGAGCGCATGATTTCCTGAATACGCTCGTTAATTGTTCCGATCCACGCGTATACTATGATAATGCCTCCAAGGGTGGTGGCAGCTTTGGGAACTTCTTGCGACTTGGCGACGTCACCGTCTTCGCGGGTCTTTTCCCGCTTCTTGGGCGTCGCCTTTTCAGTTTTACTCGGATCACTTTGTGGCATGTCTGTGTATCCTGTTTATTGCAGCAGCGGAGAACCGGCTTTGATGAGATGTGAAAACATAGGGCCAAGGCTCATGATAAGTTCTTCCATACGCTGCCCCATAAGGGTGAACAGCATTCCGATGAACACAAGACCTACAGCAATTTTAACCGGAAAGCCGAGCATAAGAAGGTTCATTTGTGGTGCTGCACGACCCATAAGGCCAAGGGTTAATTCCACCAGCAGAAGAGAGATCATAACCGGAGCAGCAACTTTAATTGCCAAAAAAAACATGGTCAGGGACAAACTGAGTATTTGTTGTCCTAGCGTTGCAGAAAGAACCAGTCCTCCCGGTGGGATAAGTTCAAAAGAATCAGTCAATGCCTTAATGAGATAGAGATGACCGTTTGCAACAATGAAAACGGTAAAACTCAATTGATACAACAGGATAGATGTAATGCCTTCTTGTTCGCCTGAGGAAGGGTTGGCAAGGGTAAGCATGGAGAAACCCATCTGGAATCCGATAACCTGACCGCCGGTTCTGATACCGGCGAAGATAAATTTAACCGCAAGCCCTAACAATACTCCAAGCAAGATTTCGCTGAGCATAATTATCGCAATCTCAAATGGGTGAGCAGGAAGTTCGGATGCTTTGAGTGATAATGACGGAAATATTGCAAGGGTGAGCATGAGGCATACAGACGCCTTTACCAGACGCGGGATTGTTTTTCCCTCAAAGAATGGCAGCAGAAAGACTACGAGGCTTAGTCGCATGAGTGTGAGCAGAAAACTGAAAAATTCTGCCATGTCAAAATTAAAGATGTCCATATATAATGAATAGCAAGAGTTGCGCCAGTCCTTAAAATTTAAGGCTTTCCACGCTGTGGGACATCTCAAGTTGTCTCAACCTGTCAGATAGATGACGTCCTTGCAAAGTATATATGATTCTGGCACTTCACGCAGATTGAGAACAAATCCGTATAGTATGGCGCATCTCAAGGGTACTTGCCCCTGTAGGACTCGTAGAGTCGCCACAGTGAAAGGTTGCGCTGCACTGATTGGTTTTCAATCTGAGCAGAAAGACTTTTTGCAGTTTTTAATGGTTGTATGACATTTTAATTGCACACAATTGTCTTAATGTACGAAAAGGATTTTTGTAGCATACTGGAATCACAAACTTTGGAGAAGTAATGGACCTTTTGCCTATTAAGCGAGCACTGTTGAGTGCCACAGATAAGACTGGATTGGTCGAATTTGCGACGTTCTTGAGCGAAAACGGTGTGGAGCTGGTTTCTACCGGCGGTACTGCACGTATGCTTAAAGAAGCCGGGCTGAAGGTTACACCTGTAAGTGATGTTACCGGATTCCCTGAAATCCTTGGCGGCAGGGTAAAGACTCTGAACCCGTACATCCATGGTGGTATCCTTGCTGATAAGGATAATCCTGAGCACCTTGCTACCCTTAAAGAGCACGAGATTGCAGCGTTCGATTTGATTGTAGTTAACCTCTACAACTTTGAAGATGCAGCAGCTCGCGGTCTTGATTTACGTGGCGCAGTGGAAGAAATCGACATCGGAGGCCCTTGTATGCTCCGCGCAGCAGCGAAAAACTTCCACTCTATCCTCGTTCTTCCTGATCCTTCCCAGTATGATGCTGTTAAGAAGGAGCTTGTTGAAAACGATATGCGCGTAGGACTTGCGCTTCGTCGTGATATGGCGGTAAAAACATTTGCGCGTACTTCCCAGTACGATGGAATGATTACGGAGTATCTTGCAAGCAAAGATATTTAAGCAATATTAAAGAAATGCCTCCGGCGGGTACAAAACTGTCCGCCGGAGGCAATAGAAACAACAGGAGTTCATCATAGCCTCTAAGGTTCTCGGCAACACACACGGACTCAAACCGAGTCAGTTGAAATCTCTCCAGCGGCTTTTTGCCCGCCGTTATCCAGTAAAAGAGGGATACACATCCGAACAGGCACACGAGCTTGCGGCTCTTTCCCGCAGCGTTGGTAGACAGATCGCATTACTTATCGATCGCCAAGGCAAACCTCAGATGGTTCTGGTGGGTGACACCGGCGCTATCTACATTCCGGAACTTCCTCGTGCCCGTTCCAGTAGCGACCGTTTGCGCGGTCTGCGTCTTGTTCACACCCACCTGCAAGATACACTTCTTTCGCAGGAAGACTTGATGGATATGCTCTTCTTGCGTCTGGATTCTGTTTCTGTGCTAACAGTTGACGGCATGGGTGCTCCTGTCTCTTTCCAGTCCGCTCATATTCTTCCAGTCCCTTCAGCGGATGGTACTTCGTACAATGTGCACGACGCTACTTCGTGGGATAAAGTCGATATTGATTTTGAATCGCAGACTGAAGCGCTTGAAGAGGAACTTGCCCGAACAGCCGAAAGTGCTCGCAAGCATGCAGGTGCAGAACATGCGGTACTTGTCAGCGTAAGTACTCAGCCAAAAGAAGTGCAGGAGTCTTACCTGAATGAACTGGCAGATCTTGCTGATACCGCTGGCGTTTCTGTTGCGGGTAGACTTGTTCAGCGCGTACATCAGGTGAATCACAAATTTATTATGGGTAAAGGTAAGCTTGCAGAGCTTGAAATCCTTTGCCTGCAGGGTAATGCTACCATGATTATCTTTGATGGTGAGCTTTCTCCTGCACAGCTGCGAAACCTTACAGAAGTAACTGAGAGAAAGGTTATCGATAGGACCCAGCTGATTCTCGATATTTTTGCGCAGCACGCTACAACGCGTGCCGGTAAATTGCAGGTCGAAATGGCGCAGTTACAGTATGCGCTGCCACGTTTGGTCGGTAAAAACCGTGCAATGGACAGGTTGATGGGTGGTATCGGTGGTCGAGGACCTGGTGAAACCAAGCTTGAAACTGACCGTCGTAAGGTGCGTGACCGTATTGCCCGTTTTAAAAAGGAATTGACCTTGTTGCGTAAGCAGCGAGCCTATGCTCGTGATCGCAGAAACAAGGCACGAGTGCCTGTTGCAGCGCTTGTTGGCTATACAAACGCGGGTAAGTCTACCACGCTTAACGCATTGACTAACTCAACAGTGCTTGCGGAAAACAAACTGTTCGCAACTCTTGATCCTACAACCCGCCGTCTTCGTTTCCCAGAAGAGCGCGAGCTTATTTTGACTGATACCGTAGGTTTTATCCGAAATCTTCCGAAAGAACTACGCGAAGCTTTTCGTGCAACGCTTGAAGAGCTTGAAGCCGCAGATTTGCTATTGCATGTGGCAGATGCTGGGCATTCTGAGCTCGAAAAACAAATTTCCGCTGTTGAACGTATCCTTGAAGATATGGATCTGCATGAAATCCCTACTATACTGATTTTGAACAAGTGGGATACGCTTGATGAAGAACAGCAGGAAAATTTGACACATATGTATCCAAAAGCAATTCGTATTGCTGCAAAAACTCGATTGGGACTTGATAAACTTTCCAAGGTGATCATTGATCGAATTGACTGGGAACGTGGCTTGGTGAGCTAGGACTTAGTATAGAATAATAAAAAACGCCCTTACGGATATTTCGTAAGGGCGTTTTCTTTTTTGAAAAGAGTAGCTTTGCAAGGATACAAATGGCCACACTGGGGTGGAAAGTATCCCTCAGAAAAGACAAAGGCTTGAGGAGCCACCTCAAGCCGAAATATGTCTTTAGTGAATTTAAGAAGTACTTTTTATATAGCACGATGTGTGCCAAAAAGTGGTCTGAGAGTGTTTTGTGGATAAAGCTAAATAAAACAAACGGTTAGTCCGGTGGCCGTATTTTCTTGTGAAATCTAAGCGTAGAAAAAATTGTACTTCGAGGGGGTAAGTCCAGAAAAAACAGTATAAATTTTTGCACCATGCAGGGGGTGTTAGATTTTTTTGCGTCAAAAGTGAGTCTTAATATGAAGAAAAATATACAGAAAATAATGCGAGAGTTGTTTACGGAATAAGTTCTAATACGAAAATAATCTTCGAGGAAAATTCATACGGTGTAGAAAGTTGATTGCTAGAACAATATGGTAGTCACAAAATCGGAATTAACCGTTGCGAGAGAAAGGATTGCGGGAAAATATTGTTTTTTAGGGATGTTGCATGGGGCTGGCGAGTGAAATTGAAGAGTGAATGATTTGGTCAAAAATTTTTTACTATTAGAAAACGATTATATTAGAGATCTATAATCAATAGAATTCTTGTGTAAAAAATCTTTTATAATAGCTGGTTATGTTTTTGGTTTTTTGTGGAGGAGAACTGCTTAGCCCTATGCGACGTCTGTATTACATGGAAATGATGCGACGAATGGGCTTAGTGTTATAGCTGCAACGGGTGATTCCGTAATTGCTGGACAGTTCCTAATCCTGTGCTATTCTCTTATTAAGTGAAGAGACCTGCGGATCGTCCCTAGACGAGGTTTCATAGGGGTTATCGCAGCAATCTCAAGCGAAGTGTAATCGTATTCCCGCCCAATGCGCAACGCACTGTGATATGTCGAATTCACAGGCGAAAAGGCTGATCCGCAGCCTGCGCATAAACGTGGCAGAGGCGTACTTAGTTGAATAACCTCGACAGGAGGTTTTGACTCACGGAAAACCGGTATTCCCATAATGGCAAATAGAGTTGCCCACAATGTGGGGTTGGGTTTTTGCCCCGTATAAGTGCACAAATAAGGTTCATGAAATAATTCATGAACATGCCGGTCACCGGAAAGAGTGCATTTTTTTTTGTCAGTCATCACAGCAGGGCGTTGTTCGCCTCTGCCGGACGTGTCGTTCAATGGTCTGTGCTACAGCATGTTTTGAAGTCGTCTTGAGTAGCCTGCGGAGCTACTTTTTTATGGCCTCTGAATTATTAGTACTACTGGCAGGCAAGGTGCCCTTTAGAGCATTTCTGTTCAGTACACGGTGATAGTTAATATTGCTACATTGCGTGTGGTAGGTGGATTGTAAATTTCGAACCTTGGTTTTCTGCTGCTGTAACTGAAATAGTTCCGCTGTGGTTGTTGGTAATAATGAAGTAGGAGACTGAAAGCCCGAGACCGGTACCGTCACCAATAGGTTTGGTTGTGTAGAATGGTTCAAATACGCGTTTACGTATGTCGTCATTCATTCCGGGACCGTTGTCAGCAACCGTAATCATAACTCCAGAGGCAGACTGCTGAGTTGTAATCACAATAGTCGGCTTTTCAATAGTCGGCTTCGCAGTTGCGAACGCCTGTGCTGCATTTTTTAACAGGTTTAAAAGCACCTGTTCTATTTCTTGCTGAGCGCAGGAAATTTGTGAAACGGTGTCATCGTATTCACGGATTATTTCTATCTGATCGAATTTTTGTTGGGTTTTCAGCTGATAGTCATTTGCAGCAAGTTCAATGGATTTTTCGATAACGTTGTGAACGCAGCACGGCGTTCGTTTAGTATCTGAGCTTCGGCTAAATTCAAGCATATTGGCAACAATAGATGCGGCGCGTTTTCCGCATTCGGTAACTCCGTCCAGCAATCCGAAAATTTCGCGCTGTTCCATATAGGCATTCATTTTCTCCAGCGAAATATCAAGTTCGTCTGCTTTAAGAACATTCGGTGCCAGGTCAGGACTGAGACGGCGTTGAATATTTTGTACGCCTTGAAGAATTCCACCAAGCGGGTTGTTGATTTCGTGCGCCATACCTGCTGCAAGTCCGCTGATAGATGCCATTTTTTCTGTCTGGATAATTCGTTCTTCCATACGCAGACGTTCTGTAATGTCATCAATTCGTAATACTGCAACCTGCTTATTGCTGATGGTAACAGGAAAAATTACGATGTCGTATGTGACAGGGACACCGTTACGAATAGAGGTAACTTTTGGTACAGAGACAGGTGTTGTCGCAGTTAAGGATTTTTGAATGTGACGTTCGATGAATGAAAGCTCTGGTAGCAATTCTCTAAATCGCCTGCCTTCGGCATTATTAGCCATGATGCCAGTGTCTTCTTCAACTGTGTCATTCCAGAGAGCTATCGTCATTTGTTCTGTCACGCCTACGATTAACGATGGCATGCAGTTGATAATGTTCTGCAGCATCTCTTTGGTGGAGATGAGGCGTTGCTCAGCATGTTTTTTAGGTGTGATATCTGAGTGTGTTCCAATAAACCGATATGGCTTACCTTCTTGATCTCTTAGTATCTGAGCTCGCCCAAGGAACCAGCGGTACTCACCGTTCTTGTGTTTAATGCGGTATTCCCTTTCTGTTCGTCCTTCAGAATCATACACTTCTTCTGTTGAAAGGGCTGCAATGGATGAACGGTCATTAGGGTGGACTCGTTTTAACCAGACAGAAAGGGAGTTAGTCAGCTCTTCATCTGTGTAGCCGAGCAACTCTTTCCAGCGTGAAGTGTATAGCAGGTGGTCCTGGTTAACTCTGCACTCAACAAAACCATCCATTGTGCTTGCAGCAATGAGGCTGAATTGTTCCTGACTTTCCCGAAGCTGATATTCGATGCGTTTTCTTTCCTCGATGTTTTCCTGCAGCCGTTTGTTTATCTTTGTAAGCTCAGCTTCACGAGATGCGACTTCTTTTGCCATTTCTTTAAAATTGATGGCAATGTGTTGCAGTTCACGTGTGTTAAGAGTCGGATAATGCTCAGGATATGTGCCTGTACGCAACTGATCTATCATACTGCTCAGTTGAGCAAGTGGTTTCTTGAGATAGATATCTAGTACCTTATGGGTGAGGCTAAGAATAGCAATAAGCAGTAAACAAATAATAAAGAGATATCTTATGAGTTCTTGCTGTTGCTCTTTCTTAAGGGCTGCAAATGAAAGATGTACTGTTACGCGACCAATATGCTGATCATTATAGTAAATATCTCTTGATATGACTTTTTCTGCGGGAACAGTTAGGTCGCTGATTTTGTCAGCAATAAGTTTTCCATCAGGTTCTTCAACTTGAATTCTGGTGACGGTTTTTATTTCGGAAGCAATAGAGATAATTCGGTCAACAGTGTCATGTTCAATATTCCAGATAGGGATAGAGAGAACTTCTGCAAGATGTTGAATGCGCTTTGAGGTACCTTTTTCAACTCGATCTAAGGTAGTGCAGTATGTTTGTGAATAATGATAGATGCCAAGCATCATTATCATCGCGCATACTATGCTAATTATTCCAAGCAATAAATTGTGAGAGAGTGAGTTGTTGTTGCAGAATCGTACGAATGTGCGAGAGTTGGCGCCTTGCATGAGCACTCCTGTAATCCCGAATCATAAAGAATAGTCGCTGTTAAAATCGAGACAAATAATATAGAAATGATGCAGATAGTCAATGAACAGTAATAGATATGCCGAGCGTTGAAGTGGTGACCTTTGTCGGGTAAGAATAGTGCAAAATAACTCAAAAAAAGTATAAAAAATCTCTCGAAACCTTTGGCTACTTGACTCTGACGCAGGAATGAGCAAAGTATTTCGGTTCGTATATTAAAGATAAAAACAACAGAGAATTTGTTCTCTGGTATGTAAAGGATGGACTATGGGGTTCTTTTCTAAACTAAAACGACTTTGGACAACTGAAGATGCTCCTAAACAGGCAGAGCAGGAAGCGCCGGAAGGTGCAGAAGAAGCTGCTGCGGAAGAAATAGAGAGTGCGGAACCGATAGCTGCCGAGCCTGAATCGCAGGAGTTGCCAGCAGAAGAAGTGCAGCCCGAGGCGCCTGAGCAAGCTGCCGAAGAAGTAGTTGTAGAGTCAGAAGAACCTGTTCAGGAAGCTGCGGTAGAAGCACCAGAAAGTGTGCAGCCTGAAGTTGTCCTTGAGCCTGAATTTATTACAGAAGTAGAGCCGGCTGTTGAAGTAGAGCCTGCTGAGGCCGCAGAGGAACCGGAAGTAACTGAAGAGCCTGAACCTGTTGAAGAACCGGAAGTTGTAGTAGAGCCTGCTCCTGAAGTAGCACCAGAGCCAGTAGTGGTTCCTGAGCCTGAACAAACTCCTGTTGCTGCTCCTGTAGAACAGGCAAAGCCTGAAGCTGCAACCTTGGTCACAGAAGATCAGCCTCAGTGGCAGAAAGATCTTACTATTGCTCTTCGTGGTGCTGAACCGAAGCTGTCCGTTTGGCTTGAGCATGTTCTCGACGGTATTGAGGAAGTTGGTGATCCCCTTTGGGAACGCTTGCGTTTCTTCTTTGATGCACTGGATGCTCCAAAAGACGAAACTGAGTCCTTTATTTCCAATTTTGCTGATTGGCTTGATGACATGGAATACGACTATGTCAGTGATTTCCGATCAGAACTTCAGTTTCGTTTAGCACTCGCTCTTGATCTTGAGGATGAAGAAGACGAACGTTCTCGTCTGTTCCTGAAGCTTTCCGAAGGTCTTTCTAAGACAAAAGAGCAGATCACCAAGCAGATTGATGGATTGCTCGCAACTCACTCAGAGATTGATGAATCTTTCTGGGAAGAGTTCGAAGAAATCCTCATCATGTCTGACGTTGGTTTTGAGCCGACCATGAAGCTTGTTGAGCGTCTGCGAGAGCGTGTACGTAAAGCAGGCACAAAAGATCCTGCTAAATTTAAAGAATTTATGCGTGAAGAGCTGGAAGAAATCTTCAAAACCGGCCCTCGCATTACTGTTGTTAACAAGCCAGAGGTTGTTCTTATGGTTGGCGTTAACGGTGTTGGTAAAACTACTACCATCGCTAAGCTCGCTTACCGTGCACAGCTTCAGGGTAAGAAAGTACTTATCGCTGCTGGTGATACCTTCCGTGCAGCAGCAATTGAACAGCTTCAGGTGTGGGCAGACCGTATCGGCGTTGATTTCCACGCTAAGTCTGCAAATTCCGATCCAGCAGCAGTTGCTTACGAAGCTGTAGAAAAAGCTGTAGAAGGTGGTTATGACCTTCTGTTTGTTGATACTGCTGGACGTCTTCAGACCAAAGTTGGTTTGATGGATGAGTTGCAGAAAATTCGTAACGTACTCGGTAAAAAACACGAAGGTGCACCTCACCGTACCATTCTTACTATTGATGCAACAACTGGTCAGAATGCGTTGTCACAGACCAAGTTGTTTAACGAAGTTGCAAGTCTTGATGAGATTATTCTTACCAAGCTTGATGGCACCGCAAAAGGTGGTATCGTTGTAGCAATCGCAATGGAATTCAATATCCCAATTACCTACATCGGTCTTGGTGAAAAAATGGAAGACCTCAGACCGTTTAACGGTGCCGACTTCGCAACCGCGTTGCTCGGACTTGAGGATGCGCCAGAAGCATAGCTTCTGTTGCCTTCGGCTAGTCTGCGACGCTTTTGCCTCCGACGGGCAGGCTGCGCCTTGCATCCGCAAGGGATATTGTTCCCTTGACCCCGACTAGAGGGGAGGGACAGAGCACAAAGTTAGTCGCGCGAAAGGCACTTTACTTATTAATAAGAATAAGACGGATGGGGAAACCTGTCCGTCTTTTTTATAGACGAGAGGAGAAATCCATGATCCCGCAAGATTGGTGTGAAGCTGTACCGTATTTTAACGAGGGCAGGCATGAGCGGATTTTGCAAAAAATAGCAGGACTGCGGGAGACAACCACAGTTTTTCCACCGGAAGAGCAAGTCTTTGCAGCGTTACAGGTTGTGCCGTTTGATGACGTGCGAGTTGTCATCCTCGGTCAAGATCCATATCACGGTGCTGGCCAAGCACACGGGTTGTCTTTCTCTGTACCTGAAGGTGCAAAGTTTCCGCCGTCTCTCCGGAATATCTTTAAAGAAATAGATGCAGAGTTTCATGGTGGTATCAAGCGTGACGTTTCAACAGATCTTACCCGTTGGGCGAAGCAAGGCGTACTTCTTCTAAACGCAACGCTCACAGTGCAAGAGGGAAAAGCAGCATCGCACGCAAAGCTTGGTTGGAACGCAGTTACTGATGATATTATTAAGGCGATAAGTCGTAAGCGCAAAAATCTTGTATTTCTCCTTTGGGGAAAACATGCTCAGGACAAGCGACCGCTCATTGCTGACAATGATCACTGCATCCTTGAAGCTGTGCATCCATCGCCGCTTTCCGCATCGCGTGGCTTCTTTGGTTGTAATCATTTCATTTTGACCAACGATTGGCTGCGGGAGCATGGTCAATCTGAGATTGAGTGGTAGTCTATTGGCTCCGGCGGCTTAATGCTCTTGGCGTGAATAATATAAGGGCTGTCCAACATAAGTAGGACAGCCCTTTTTATATTTTATTGAAAGGTAGTGGAGCGTAACCCGCGAGATTATGAAAATAACATGATCGTTTCGCGGTTAAAAGTTTTAGGAGATTCTTAAGAAGCCCTTTTTCAAAAGGGTTCTTAAGCCGCCGGAGGCAAGCCCCGCCGAAGGCTAACAAAAAACTTTTTAGCAAATACGCGGCAGCTGTTCACCTTCAAGCATGTTGAGCAGACGATGCCCGCCGAGTGGTGTTTCGAGCACAACCTGTCCGGCTTTGCCTGGTGAATCATTTGGATCAAGCACGGAACCAACCTGCACTGCATCTTCGCCGTACTTCATGGATCGCATGAGGGTTAAAGCGGCTTCTGCTTTTTCCTGAGGAAGAATGCAGATGAGCTTTCCTTCGTTTGCGAGGTAGAACGGGTCAAGACCGAGGAAAGAGCAGCCGTTGCGAACGGATTCGCGGACGGGAACTTGGCTTTCTTTGAGATTGATAGTGACATTGGACTGTCCTGCGATCTCGTTGAGTGTGGTGGCAAGACCGCCACGGGTCGGATCGCGGAGAACGTGAATGTCACCAATCTCGTTGATAAGCGCTTCAATAATGTGGTTGAGCGGCGCAGAGTCGCTTTGTACGTCAGTGGCAAAGTTTAGTCCTTCACGGTTTGAAAGGACTGTGAGACCATGGTCGCCCATGGTTCCGGAAACAAGGATGGCGTCACCTGGTTTGGCGTGTGCGCCGGAGGTTGCTTCTGAAAGAATAAGCTCACCGATGCCAGTGGTGTTGATAAAAATTTTGTCAACGCAGCCACGCGGTACTACTTTTGTGTCACCGGTAACGATGAGTACGTCTGCTTCTCTAGCGGCCTGAGCCATTTCGATAACGATTTTTTCCAGAGTGCTCATTTCAAGCCCTTCTTCAATGATGAAGCCGCAGGAAATGTAGCGTGGTTTAGCGCCAAGCATGGCGACGTCGTTAACGGTTCCGTGTACTGCAAGAGTACCAATGTTGCCGCCGGGGAAGAAAATCGGGTCGACGGTGTAGCTGTCGGTACTCATGGTGATAGGACCGGTGATGTTGAGCAGGGCAGCATCGTTCATTTCATTAAGAATCGGGTTGCCGAAATGCTTGAAAAAGAGATCGCCAATGAGACGGTTGGAGGCCATGCCCCCGCTTCCGTGGTCGAGAAGAAGTGTTGTTTCGCTCATAATTATGCTGTCACCTGATATTTGAAGTATGCTGCACAGCTGCCTTCTGTGGAAACCATGCAAGGACCTACCGGTTTTGCTGGGGTGCATGCCTTAGCGAACAGAGGGCAGTCGTTTGGCTGCATTTTCCCTTTAAGCACCTCACCGCACTTACAGCCCGGGGTTTGCGGTACCTCGGTCAGTGTAATGTCCAGCGCTTTCAGTGCGTCAAATTCTTCGTACTCATTTTTGATAATAAGTCCGCTTTCTGGAATAGTGCCTACACCGCGCCATTGTGCTTCTGCTATATCGAACACAGAGAACATAATTTCGCGTGCTTTGGCATTACCGGAGTCTGATACCGCCCGTTTGTACTGGTTAACAATAGATGCTTTACCTTTTTTGCGCTGTTCCACCATGATGAGCAGAGATTCAAGAATATCTACAGGATCAAATCCGGTGATGACACCCGGTGTGTTGTATCTTTCTGCCACAAATTGATATGGTTCTATTCCGAGTATGGTGGACACGTGTCCTGGTAAGAGGAACGCGTCTACTGCGCATTCTGGATCTTCAAGCAGTACTTTGAGTGCTGGCGGAACCAGTTTGTGGAATGAAAGCACCTTGAAATTTGTAATGTTCTGCTGCTTCGCCATCTGAATGGAAGCAGCGATTGTTGGTGCTGTTGTTTCGAACCCGACGCCGAGGAATACGACTGTGTCGTTCGGGTTGTCTTGAGCAAGCTTGAGTGCGTCCAGCGGAGAGTAGACGATTTCAATGCGGGCACCTTCTGCTTTAGCAAGTTTCAGGTTGCGGCCTTTCGGTCCAGGTACGCGCATAAGGTCACCGAAGGTCGCGAGGATAACGCCGTCTTTTCCTGCGAGGTCGAGGAAGGCTGCAACTTCACTCTCGTGTGTTACACATACAGGACAACCGGGACCGGAAAGGTGTACAATCTCTTTTGGTAGCAGTGGGCGTAGTCCGCTCTGGAAAATAGCTACAGTATGCGTGCCGCAGACTTCCATAAAACGAAGTGGAGCATCGAGTTCATTATGCAGTTGTTCCAGAAGTTTTTTACATAATTCTGGATCTTTAAAGGAATCAGATACATTCATTGTGCACTTCCTTAATATATGTTGAGCATAGGGATAGACGCGGCAGGGTATCCGCACACTGAATACTGCTACGCTTTCAGTTTAATGGTGTCAACGGGGTGGAAAAAGTGGGTGCCAGAACCTCTCTTTGCTTTTTTTGCACCCACTTGCTACAAAAAGCTGAAAGCCGGTTTGTTTTTGAAATTATCTTGCCGGATACATAGAGGTTTTTTATGCGGTCACAGTCAGATTCTCAACATAAACAACGCGCATTTAGCGTAGCTCTTCCTTTTCATCGTTTTCCTGTGAATCCGAAGTGGCACATCCCGACAAGAGCTGATTGCAAGGCTTTGTGGGACAAATATAACATGCCCGACCATATTCGGGCGCATAGTGAACAGGTGGCGCATGTTGCGACGACCTTGGCTGAGCTTGGTGTGCAGCGAGGACTGAATGTTTGTGTAGAAAGCATTACTTCAAGCGCACTTCTGCATGATATCGCAAAAGCCTACACTATCGAGTTCGGTGGCGATCATGCATGGCTAGGCGGTTCAATAGTTTTGTCTGAAACAGGTAATCCTTATGTTGCTCAAGGTGTGCTGCATCATGTGCATTGGGAGTGGCCTGTTGATTCAGAATTGTGTTTTTTGCCGTTGGCGATTATCTACGCTGATAAGCGAGTGAAGCACGATAATGTAGTCTCGCTTAATGAACGCTTTGAGGATCTTGTCGTACGTTATGGAAAAACTGACAAGATTATTGCTAATATAATGAAGGCAAAGGTACTTGCAGAAGAAATTGAGCAGGCCTTTTCCGAACAATTAGGAATTTCACTACATGAATATTCTTTTGATAGCGGGCGGATGGTCTAGCGAACGTGAAGTTTCGCTGAACGGTGCAAAAGGCATCCATCTTGCGCTGATGCGCCTTGGACATTCCGTAACTTTTTTTGATCCGCAAAATTCCTTGGACGGCTTGCTTACCGCTGCAAGGGATCATGATTTCGCATTTATCAACCTGCATGGTTCTCCAGGTGAGGACGGCATGGTGCAGGCACTGCTGGAATCTGTAGGCTGCCCATTTCAGGGGAGCCGTGCTGTAGGCTCTTTCATAGCATTGAACAAGTCAGTATCTAAACAGGTTTTTCTTGATAATGCTCTCCCGACCCCTGAGTGGGAGTTTTTGGCTAAGCGTCCTTCAAAAGATTGGCGCCCTAAATTTTCTTATCCTATTTTTATCAAGTCAAACACTGGTGGTTCCAGCTTAGGGCTTTCCCGTGTAGCAAATGAGAATGAGCTTCAAGATGCTCTGGATTCTTTGTTTGCTACAGAAAGTGAGCTTATTGTTGAGCCGTTGATTGAAGGTGTCGAAGTAACCTGTGGTGTGCTTGGTAATGAAGCGTTGCCTCCTGTTCTTATTGAACCGGCTGATGGCTCTATTTTCTTTGATTATGAGGCAAAGTACCGTCCAGGTGGAGCGCGTGAAGTTTGTCCGGCCCCATTGCCGGAAACCATTACCGCTCAGGTAAAATATTTTGCACTTAAGGCTCACAAAGTTCTTGGACTTAGTGGGTATAGTCGCGCTGATTTTATTTACTCACCAGATGGTAGCCTGCACTTGCTGGAAGTAAACACCCTTCCGGGTATGACTTCTACCAGCTTGCTTCCTCAGGAAGCTGAAGCGGTTGGAATTTCTTTTGACGAGCTTATTGCAAGATTGATTCAACTCGGTTTAGCCGAAGATAACTAGCAAACATAATGCACTACATTGCTTTGGAAGCCGTATTTTCAGTATTGGAAATACGGTCTCGAAGCGTGTAGTGCATCTGTATATCGTATTTGCTTGAAGGATTTGTTAGCGGACTCACTCTCAAACTTAGGATGCTTTTATGAGCCTTGGATTCTCGCACAACTTGATGCTTGCAGCCTATGGAACTGCATGGCGTGTCGCCCGCCCCGTTCTTGATCGAAATAAACGCTTGAAACATGGACTTTCCCAGCGGCTTGTGCCGTACGGCTGGTCAAAACGGGCACATGTGTGGATTCAGGCTGCCTCCGGTGGCGAGGCATATCTTGCATGGCAGATGCTTCGTGAAATGCCGGATGATCAGCAGATGACAATTCTTCTGACATCCTGCACTAAGCAGGGCATTGAAGTGTTGGAAAAAGCCAGAGAGTGGGCTGCTAAAGAAAAAAGCTATCTTGATGTTGTCGTAAACTATTTCCCGTATGACCAGCCGCACTTGATGACACGTGCAGTGGAAATGGTAGCTCCTAAGACTGTGGTTCTTCTTGAAACAGAACTTTGGCCGGGGCTTATGACTGCCTGTGCTGTACTGGATATTCCGGTGGTGGTTTTCAATGGACGCATGAACCCGCGTTCGCTTGCTGGATACCTTGCTACGATTGGGTTCTGGCGACGCATTCGACCGACTATGGTTCACGCCATTTCCGACAAAGATGCCCGCAGATATTCGGCTCTTTTTGGCGAACAAGGTGTGTATACTATGAACAATATTAAGTTCGACAGTGTTTCCGTTGGTCATAAGGCAGGCAAGAATCCGCTTGTGGGTAAGGTTGTTAAGAAAAATACACCGCTTGTTGTTCTTGGTTCTGTTCGTGAAGAAGAAGAGTCCGATATTCTGGATCTTGTTATCCGTCTAAAAGAAGCACGTCCAAAAACAAGCATTGCGCTTTTCCCACGACATATGGAACGTGTAGGGCTGTGGGAAATGATGCTGAACGGGGCGAACCAACCTTTTGTTCTTCGTTCAAAAATTACAGAGCCGCCAGCACCGGGAACCGTTATTTTATGGGATGCGTTCGGTGAATTGGGCCATGCGTATCAGTTAGCTCGCGCTGTGTTTGTTGGTGGAAGCCTGGCACCGCTTGGTGGTCAGAATTTCCTTGAGCCGCTTGCGGCTGGCAAGAACCCGGTAATTGGCACCAGCTATCATAATTTCCAGTGGGCAGCTGGCGTTATCGATGAAAAGATGGTGTATTCCATGGATGACGTGGACGGTGTTTTCGATCAGATCATGCGTATTCTTAAACGATCTGCAAAGCCAGATACAGTGAAGAAGCGTTTCGCCGCTTGGCTTCAGGATCACCAAGGTGGAACGAAGCAGGTGCTTAACGCACTCTTATTGTTATTGAAACGCTCCAGCTAGTGTTGCTTCTTTTCAAAACAAAACTTGTTGACACAACAAAGCTTATAGATTTACAGTTCACACATGCAGAAAATTAACAATTCCTCCATTCTTTCTCTTCGCAATTGGTGGTGGCGCTGGTAACAGGCGCCGTGGATTGTTATTGTCTGCGTAAAAAAATTACGTAGAACTTACTAAAACCGCGGTAGTGCAAACTGACCGCGGTTTTTTTGGTCTAAGCACTGCCGTAACATATTAAGGAGACTCATTATGTCTACAGCAGTGAACAACGAAGTTACAGCGGCGGGTTTTTTTGGCGAGTACGGCGGACAGTATGTTCCGGAACCATTAAAGCCTGTTCTTGCTGAGCTGGAAGCAGCTTTCGAAAAATACCGTAATGATCCTGAGTTCATCAAAGAGTACAATTACTACTTAACTCAGTTCTCCGGCCGTCAGACTCCTCTTTACCTCTGTTCCAACCTTACCGAAAAGCTTGGTGGTGCAAAAATCTATCTTAAACGTGAAGATTTGAACCATCTTGGCGCGCACAAAGTAAATAACACTATCGGTCAGATTCTTCTCGCAAAGCGTATGGGCAAAAAGCGCATCATTGCTGAAACCGGTGCTGGTCAGCACGGTGTTGCAACTGCGGCAACTGCTGCTCTTATGGGCATGGAATGTACTATCTACATGGGCGAAGTAGATATTGAGCGCCAGAAGCTTAACGTATTTCGTATGCAGATGATGGGTGCTAAGGTTGTTGCTGCAACCAGTGGTCAGCGCACTCTTAAAGAAGCAGTTGATGAAGCTCTTGCTGAGCTTGTTAATTCTTCCGAAGACACCTTCTACCTGCTTGGCTCCGCAGTTGGACCGCATCCGTACCCAACCATCGTTCGTGAATTCCAGCAGGTAATTAGTAAAGAAGCAAAGCAGCAGATCCTTGAGCAAGAAGGTCGTCTGCCAGATTGCTGTCTCGCTTGTGTTGGTGGTGGTTCAAACGCAATCGGCATGTTTGCAGACTTTATTGAAGATGAAAGCGTGCGTCTTATTGGTGTAGAGCCTGCAGGCCGTGGGCTTGAGTACGGTCAGCATGCTGCTTCTCTTAGTCTTGGTGAACCGGGCATTATGCACGGCTTTAATTCTTACATGCTTAAAGATGAGAATGGCGAAGCAGCAGAAGTATACTCTATCTCTGCTGGCCTTGATTACCCAAGCGTAGGTCCTGAGCATGCATACCTCAAGGATGCGGGTCGCGCAGAGTACGCATACATCAGTGATAAAGAAGCAATGGATGCATTCTTTGCGCTTTCCCGTACTGAAGGCATCATTCCGGCAATAGAATCTTCCCATGCTCTTGCACATGCAATGAAGCTTGCACCGAAGATGGAAAAAGATCAGATCATGATTGTATGTCTTTCCGGACGTGGTGATAAGGACGTTGCGCAGATTGAGGAGATGGTTTCTGCTGGCGAAATTATGGTTCCTGAACTGTAATAGGCTACAAAATTACAGAAAAAAGCAGGATGTCGGGAACGAGATCCTGCTTTTTCGATTTTTTAAAGAGAAAAGGCGAAAAAAATTCTCAATCTAATTCAGTAAAAACAGTGTATTATTTTTAGTGTGATTAAAACTTCACAAAAAGTTTTAAAAACTTGTTGACGGAGAGGGCTGGTTTGCATAGAACCTCTCTCGCTGCAACGGAGCAGCCCAAACGGGTCGCAACGGAACAGCTTGTTCATTTTCAAACTAACGACGCAAAACAAAAAGACAACTTCTTAAAAAAAAGTTTTAAAAAGAGGTTGACTCTCGAAGCGGGATAAGGCAGAACGCTTTTCGCACTTCGAAAGACAACTGGTCTTTTGTTGTCACTTTGAAACTCTTTGACAATTAAATAGCGAATCGGATTGATTTAGAGATCAGCTAGCGTCATCTGCTACGATGTAGTGGATGTCACAATACAGAATTATTAAACTGGAGAGTTTGATTCTGGCTCAGATTGAACGCTGGCGGCGTGCCTAACACATGCAAGTCGAACGCGAAAGTTTCTTCGGAAA
>NZ_FSRG01000007.1:219772-223713 GCF_900129975.1 Halodesulfovibrio marinisediminis DSM 17456 | reverse complement strand
TTTCCGAAGAAACTTTCGCGTTCGACTTGCATGTGTTAGGCACGCCGCCAGCGTTCAATCTGAGCCAGAATCAAACTCTCCAGTTTAATAATTCTGTATTGTGACATCCACTACATCGTAGCAGATGACGCTAGCTGATCTCTAAATCAATCCGATTCGCTATTTAATTGTCAAAGAGCTTTCTTCAAGCTCCGCTCGGCTAATTCGCCTCGCGTCGAGTTGGCGTTTATGCCACCCAGCCGCTAAGCTGTCAACAACTTTTTGAAATTTAATTTCATTCGCTGTCTGACGAAACCTTGTCTCGCGGCGTGGAGGGAGTGTTTATGCTTTCCGCCTTCCGCTGTCAAACCCTTTTTAAATTTTTTTTCGAAAAACTTTTTTTAAGTGCCTGAATAAGGATCCGAGCTATAAAAGAACAAACGTTGCTTTACGTCACAACGTCTGAAAGCTTCTACGCAAATGCCTTTTTGCCGTCAACAGAATTTTAACTTTTTCTGATAATCTTATACAGGGCATAATGCGCATTGTTTTTTACATTTAATAAATTCAATATCTTAATTTGTTCTGTATATAATTTTTACAGTTAGTTTTATTGCTATGTAATCTATGTATTGGTACCTGCAAATAATCATTACAACCATCATAACATTATATAGGACGGACGTTATCTATGACAAAGCGCGAAGCTGCACGCCTTCAAGAAGAGTTTAAAAAAGGTATGTACGTAAAGAAGAGCACGACTATCATGTGCACTGTCTTTGCCCTCTGTCTTGGGGTGTTCCTTGGAAACCTGCTTACAGTCATTTACACGGCTCAGCCTCCTGCACAGCAGAGCACAGCAATACAACAGTCACAGCCAACACAGCCTCAAGTTTCACAGTCACAAGCATCAAGAATCATCGACCTTGAGCGTCTGACCCGCAATGAACCTGATAATATTAGTGCATGGCAACAGCTTGGTAATGCATACTACGATGCAAACCGCCCTGAGCATGCGATTAAAGCATATATAAAAAGCCTTGAACTCGACGAATCCTTCCCTAACATCTGGACAGATCTTGGAACGATGTACCGTCGCACAGGCCAATTCCAAAAAGCTATTGAAAGCTATGATAACGCCCTTAAATTTGCTCCAACCCACCCAAACGCTCTTTTCAATAAAGGCATTGTTTACCTTCATGACCTTGAGCAAAAAGAAAAAGGGATAGCTGCATGGGAAGAACTTCTTAAGTCCAATCCATCAGCGCGAACTCCTCAGGGAAAACCGCTCAAAGAATTCATTGACGCACATAGATAATGTATTGCTAAAGCAATTCGCCGTCGGTAAACACTGACGGCGTTTTTCTTTTGAATTATGGACATTTATTCATCATCGTTTTATGGTCACTTATCTCGCAACTCTGACTACTTTAACGGTGAGCCATATGCACTTTTTTTCCTTCCGTTTTCGAAAACTTCTTTTCTGCTTCGTGTCATGTTGCATTTTAGTTACATTATGCCTGTTCTCACAGAGCAAGGCGTTTAGCTCTGCTCAAAGAATATCAGTGAAATACGATATTTTTTTTGAAGACACACCGACAGCTTCAATAGCTCAAATAGCTGCCCCACAGTTTAGCAACGTATTTACCCCACTGGATAAAACACCGATTCCGCATTCTGTTAAACGAGTGTGGCTACGCATCACCATTCCTGCTGAACAGATTGAACGATGGCACATGAATGGATTCTTTCCTTTCATGCAGTTCGGCGGCTTAATACGACGCCCGACAACTCTTTTCTACAAACATGCAACCACTCAACAACGCTGGCAATCGTTTCCTATTACCCGTTGCCATATGCCACTTCCTGACGCCTCAAAAAATGGACTTGCTGAATATTTCCTGCGCATAGAAGGTAAACCAGGAATATGGTTTTATCCTGAAATAACAGTGAAAAATACGGCAATGCCTACTGTTTCCGCTGCGGTTCTTTTATGGCTTCTTATTGGCCTGACTCTTGGCCTTGCAGGGCTTAATTTCTTTCTTGCCGTTTTTACAAAAGCAGAAAGCTGCTTCTGGCTTTGTGTATATACTTTACTTACAGCGGGATACTATACATTTGGTTTCTTGCCAGCATCAACAGGCGGACTGGAATTTACGACAGCATGGACAATCCTACTTCCCGGTCTTGCGTTAATCATCCTCCCGCATATCGGACGTAATCTTTTTTATCATGCAGCATGTCCTCGTTCCATTGATGCTCAGCTATGGGGATTGTCCTTACTAGGGGTAATTGTTGCTATCTTTCCCCTTATTCCCGGGTTTTCAAACTCACTCCACTATCTTTTCCTGTGGCCTGCTCTTGCGGCATTAGGAGCTATTCCAGGAATTGCCGCAATTGCACAAAAGATTGCTGGTGGAAAACGTTTTACAGCAGGCTGCCTACTTACAGCGCTCGGCAGCGCAATAGCTTTACTGCCTGCAGCCTCTGCTGACACTGCAGGCATACTGCAGCTCATGCCGTTTGCCGGTGTTGCTATGGGGCTGATGATTCTAACTCCCGTTGCTTTACACGGTTCTGAACTTCAACCCTATGATCATATCAAAACAGACAAGTCATGGAACCACGTAACACCTGAAAAGCTTATTAAGAAGATCAGCCACGACTTGCAATCACCGCTGGTTACAATTGCCAGCATGGGCGAAGAGTTAAATAACATAAACATTCCTGAAGAAGGTCAACACGCTCTTCGTACACTGCAATCCGCAACTCATGTATTACAATTACAACTCAAAGACCTTCTCGACCTCAACAGAGCAGATCAACATCGCTTAGCGTTGAAAAAACAAAGCTTTGACCTACAAAGTCTGCTGAAAGATGCGTATCACATAATGCTTCCGCATACCGATGCTAAAGGTCTCACCCTTTCGTGGAAAATTTCACCGAATCTACCGATTCAATATATAGGAGACCCCAGCCGTCTTATCCAAATTTTGCTCAACTTGCTTGGCAACGCGGCTCGGTTCAGTGACTCCGGAAAAATCAGTGTGTCCGTATCATGTATTCACTCTACAGAGTACACAGCGCAACTACTGTTCACAGTAAAAGATCAAGGACGCGGTATTCCACTTCAAAACCAATATGATGTTCTTGATCGATTCTGTCAGGATCCGGAACAAGATTCCGGTAAATATTGCGGAGCTGGGCTCGGACTAAGCGTCACAACAGAACTTGTTCATTTAATGGACGGTTTTCTCTGCATCGACTCCGAGCCTAACGTAGGGACAACTGTGTCTTTCACCGTGCGTCTTGAACAGTTCGATAAGAACAAACCACACGCTGTAGCTCCCCAGTTTCATGCAGATCTATTTTCACCAATCTTAAGCGATGAAACGCAAAAGAAAGAACTTCCGCAATTAATTATTATTGAGACACGCACAGCACCTTCTGAATCCATACCTGAACTCCTTGATTCAGACCTCTTCGATATTCATGAGGTTCGTTCTTTTGATGAAGCCGTTACAACATATGAAGAATTCACTGCTGATGCGGTTATTATCGCTACAGAACTTACAGAAGATGCCATTACTATCTTATCCGAACTGCTTGAAATTGATAAAAAGTTAGATTGTTCTCAGGTTCCTTCCATTGCTATCGCCAATAGTCCAGTAAGTGCAGAACTCCTCAGCGAGTCTGGATATACTGAAGCATTGCCATCACCTGCATCTGAAGACGAACTCCTTGCAGCACTTGCTCGTCTTGGCTTGTACACGTACCCACTAGAATTTGTAGACGCATTTGAACAAAACTCAGAGTTTGATGACAACGAATACTCCGATGATATTGACGAGACAGATTTCGTTACGAACCTTGAGCCGCTTTCACTCACCGGATTGGATATAGAGCCAGAGCCAGAGCCAGAGCCAGAGCCAGAGCCAGAGCCAGAGCCAGAGCCAGAGCCA